>JBMZAP010000013.1:0-39795 GCA_049611445.1 Phycisphaeraceae bacterium
GGGCAGATCAATTTGAAATCCTTTAGTGATATCCATATCGACTGCCGAAAATTACTCTTTTGCCATTCATGAAACGATTTCAGTGCCCCATCGGAAACCGATCGCAAAGCGCAAGCACGTCCTTGTTCACTTCCGCGATGACCGCTTCATCACCACCGCTGCGTATTGCGCGGTCGATCAGGCCCGCGACCTCGGCGATGTCGTCTTCGAGCAGGCCTCGGGTCGTCAGAGCCGGGGTGCCCAGGCGGATGCCGGAGGTCTTGAACGGGCTGCGGGTCTCGTTGGGCACGGTGTTCATGTTGGCGATGATGCCGGCTTTTTCGAGCCAGAGGGCCGCGTCCTTGCCAGTGAGTTCGGCGTCAACCGGGCGCAGGTCCATGAGGACCAGGTGGTTGTCGGTGCCGTTGCTCGCGAGCTTGTAGCCCTTGGCCATCAGTTCGCTTGCCAATCGCTTGGCGTTGGCGACGACCTGGGCGTTGTAGGTCTTCCACTCGGGCTTGAGCGCTTCGCCAAACGCGACGGCCTTGGCGGCGATGATGTGCATCAGCGGGCCGCCCTGTGTGCCGGGGAAGACGGCCTTGTTGAACTTCTTGGCGAGATCTTCGTCGTTGGTGAGGATCAGGCCGCCGCGCGGGCCGCGGAGGGTCTTGTGCGTCGTGGTGGTGACGACGTCGCAGTACGGGAACGGGCTGGGGTGCGCGCCGCCCGCGACGAGGCCGGCGATGTGCGCGATGTCGGCCCAGAGGATGCAGCCGTGCTTGTCGGCGATCTCGCGGAACTTGGCGAAGTCGATCGTGCGCGGGTAAGCGGAGTAGCCGCACATGAGCACCTTGGGTTTGTGCTCGGCACAGATGGCGTCAACGGATTCGTAATCGAGGTATCCCCAGTCATCACGTGATTCGTCGGTGACGAGGTTGTAGCGGACGGGGTTGAGCCACTTGCCGGACAGGTTGACCGGGCTGCCGTGGGTGAGGTGCCCGCCGTCGGAAAGTTCGATGGCAGCGAAGGTGTCGCCGGGTTCGTATAGTGCGAATTGCACCGCGAGGTTGGCGTTGGCACCGGAGTGTGGCTGGACGTTGGCAAACTTGCAGTTGAACAACTCGCAGGCGCGGTCGATGGCGAGCTGCTCGACTTCATCGTGGAACTCACAGCCCGAATAGTAGCGCTTGCCCGGATAGCCCTCGGCATACTTGTTGGTCATCACCGAGCCGCAGGCCTCCATGACGGCCTTGGAGGTGTGGTTCTCGCTGGCAATCATCTCGAGCGTGTTTTGCTGGCGGCTGGCTTCGTGCTCGATGATCGCGGCGACGGCGGGGTCAACGGCGGCGAGAGTCTGGTCGGTAGTCGTAGCGGTCATGCCTGTCTCCATACGGGCGTGCAGATGTATTTCGGGGAAACATGCAATTCTAGCAGGGACGCCGGCGTTAGACGAGCGTGGGCAATAAGCCGACAAGTTGTTGTTTGCAGCGGAGATGCGCTTTACACTGCAAGTCCTGTCTTTTCTGATTCATGCCGATTTCTGGAGACCTGCGATGCCCGACAAAGATGGACATGCGACGGATGATGAACTGCTGAGTAACGCCTTGCCGATGCCACAGGAGGACGATGAGTTGGAAGAGCTTGAGGTGATTGACGATGGCGTCGATCACGAGCTCGATCCGATTGATGTGGGTGATCTCACCACGGAGGGGGTGGACCCCGCGGAGATGAGCACGAATAAGATCAAGGCATTCGGTGTCCGCAAACCTCACGAGGACCATTGGAACCGCACGCCGAACGTGACCGGGCAGGGCGCGATCCACGTCAAGACATTTGTAACGAAGCTTCGCCTCGACGCGGTCGATCACCTGGACACCCAGGTCAACGAGTGGCTGGACGCTCACCCGGAGTACGAGGTTAAGTTTGTGACGACGACGATCGGTACGCTCTTTGGCAAGAACAAGGAAGAGGCCTTGTTCATGAATATCTGGGTGTGATTGCCTGGCAGCCTCGAACCGTGGGTTGCTTTACAATGCAATCGCCTGTGCTTACCCCACACGTTGGAGGCTGTTGTGCAAAATCGTTTGAAGACGCTGGGGATCACGTCGGATACCGACGCGGCCCGTGTTTACGCTGAGGACCTGGATCGGTTGGTGTGGTTCCGCCTGATCGTGAAAGGGTTGATCGAGCCGGGGGCATGTCCGGATGAACAGGTGGCGGACCTCGCCGCGGCCCAGCGCGATGTGATGACGCGTCAGCGTAAATTGTCGCAGGGGCACCGAAGCCCGATCGATAAGCGCATTGAAACGTTCCTGCGGGCGCACCTGTCGGATGTCGCGGAGCCTGACACGATTGAACTGCCCGGTAAGACGTTTCGTTTGGATCGTCATGGCATTGCACGCAAGCTCTCGCTGCCAGCCAAGGGCGACACGTTCGAAAACGCATATGTCCAGTCCACGCGTGTACTCAACGGCGTGCTCCATAACCCGCGTCATGACCGGCGTACGACGGCGGGCACATTCCATGTTGCGGAAGGTGGCTTGCCGGTACCCGCGGGTAAGCGCGCCGTGCCGAAGCACGTATTTGCAAACATGGTGAAGGCCGCGATGCATCCGCCGGATGACCTGATGCGCTTGCCGTTTGTCGATGGTGTCGAGGGGGATGGGCGGAGTTGGGTGTCGCTGATGCTTCGGCCGCTGGTACAGCCGGGTGTGCCGGGCGTGTGTGATGAGCAGACCATGGAGGTTCGATTCTTCGTGCCGGGGGCATTGGTCAGTAACCTCGATTTTGTTGAGTCTATCTTCGGCAACGGCGGCGACGCGGACCTGCCGGAGAATGACGCAGGCCTGGATGTTGAAGGCTGGACAGGACATACCGGTTGCGTCATCCTCGCACCGCACCTTGAGAACATGACCAAGAAAGAGCTTGGCCTGCCTCATATCAGTGAGGCGACAGATGCGCAGAAGCGCGACGAGATGTGCTGGGAAAGCGAGGACGAGAAGTACAACAACGGCAGTGCGTTCAAGGTGACCTGCCGGACGGACGAGGGTGTGATCGTCACGCTGATTGCGGACAACTACTTCGGCTACTGCAAGAAGGAAGTCAAGACGCAGGTCAGTTATGCCGCCAACCTGATGGGCCGATGCGAGGAAGAGCATGCCGGGGGCACGATCGCGTATCCCAGCTACAACCTTGGGCAGGAGTTCAAGGCCAATTCACGGCATTACAACAATCGTACGTTCGACGACATAGCCAAAGACTACGGCGACTTTATTGAAGTCATGCAAGGCGGCTACGGCATCGATAAGAATTTCCCTCAGGTGGTTTACGTGCCAGGCGACGCGTTTGCGTCTATCGAGACGCAGTCGATTACGTGGGATCAAAACGGAGAATCAAAATCGATTCCGTTGCGGCCGGGCAACGTTTACGTCACGCCGTCCGGGTACCGCTTCCGCATGGCCAAGCACCCTTCCGCTCCAAGTTGGCGGCTTGTCGGGACGCTTGGCGAGGGCGCAGTCTGTCATAAGCCCTGTACTGTCTCGGGCGGCGGCAAGAGCGAGATCAGCAAGTCCCTCGAGGACTACATGCTGTACGGGCCGATCTATGTCCACGATATCGACTTCGACCTCAATCAGTGCGAAGCCATTATCAAGGCCAAATATGACAGCCGATGGAAGCCCGAGGTTCTGGTTAAACAGAATTACGATCAATACCCCAGCCGATCGATCCTTAACCCGCAGCGGTCGCTGGGCAGTGTGATCAAGCTGCTCACGCCATCGGACGAGTACACCGACACCTACAACCGCTGGCTTGAATCGATCCCGAATTACATTTTCGCGATCCTCTTCGCGATCAAGCGTTTGCACAAACCGGAATGGGGCGAGGATTGGCGTAGCCACTTTACGGTTGACACGGTCAATGGCTTCCCGGGGCACGAGCTCAAAGTCGACAATCGTAAGGTGGTGGGTTCGTACCTGCGTGTTGGATTCGATAAGGATGGGGCTTGGCGTACGTTCAAGCTGCGGCAGGACTTCATGCCATGCGAGAAGATGTCGACAGAAGACGATATCAGTGCTTCGATCACAGTCCCCGCCAAGGGGGTGCAGGGTTTGAATCCTAGATTCCAGCCGACCAGTATCAAGTTCGTGAAGAACTGTGAATACCGCTTCTTTCAACGTCCGGACGAAGCGATTCACCGCGGCTTTGATGAAAACACGGAGCGTGACCTGGGCGGACGCGGCAATTTCCTGTGCAACTTCGAACCGAAGACGGCAGCTGAAGCAAAGGAGATGGTCGATTCGGTCGTGGATTTCGATCAGTGGACCGATCCGATTCAGGATCTGCTGCGCGAGGCCGCGGATAAGGGTGAGGGGTATGTCGTTTCGTCCGCGCACCCGCGGATCGTCAATGGTAAGCCGACGAAGAACCCACGCTACCTGCAGGTGCGTCCGGACCTGACCGATCCGCTGATGCCATACCTCGGGCAGTTGGGCGTGCAGATGTTCCGGGCGTTGCCTCCGACGACGCCGGCCTTGATGCCGGTCAACGCGGTACTCACGGGACGACGCAACAACCCGCCCGACCAGAAGGCGGGGATTCGCGGCCTTGCTGTGTACAACCCGGTGCACTACCAGCCGCTGCCTGAGCTGTTCATGGAGTTCATCAGTTCGTTGACCGGCAAGAGCCCGTCAACGACCGGTGCTGGTAGCGAAGGCGCACTGACCAAGCGGCCGTTTAATGCCCTGCGTCCAGCTGCCGACCTGAACAACGCGCTGGTGAGTTTTGTTCTGACGAATCTGGCGGGCTTCTCGACCAGCGCGGGCTATGTCGGTCCGAACGTGCAGGTGGATCATGACATCTCGCTGTTGATCCCTGAAATCGTCGCCCGGATGAGCCCGCATGAAATCGATCCTGCTTACCTGATTCAGAACGGGTATCTCGAAAAAATCGATGATTTCGAATTCGAAGGCGAAAAGATTCTCGCGAGCCGATTGGGATATCGCGTGACCCAGGCATTTGTGACGCACTTCTTTGCCCGCGTGTTTGATAACCCGACGCGCGTGTTCTCGCCAGAGATGCTCCGTCCCGAAGAGCAATCACTGGCCGATTACGCGGATGGGATCAAGAACATCACCGAGGCGCAACAACGCGTAGCCAGGGAGTATTTCGAGTCCGGCGGTGTCGAGGACGCCTGCCCACCTCTCAAGTCGCTGCTGCACATCATGGCGTACGGTGACCATGATGGTCTGACAACCGAGTCGCCTGATCTCCGGGCGATGTTTGAACTGGATAACGTTCTGAATAGTGATTGGTATCAGCGCCGCCTTGAGATGCAGCAGTATCGTGACATCACGGCCTGTGAGAAGCAGATCGCTTATCTGGAGTCGGTCGTCGGCGACACGAACGGAATTGTTGATACTTCTGCGATGGATCTGCCCAGCCGACTGGACAGGCTTCGCGTTCGGCTTGCGCAAGTTCAGGCTGAGGGATATGTCGCGTCGCTGCAAGGCACGCTGGGAGCAGATCCGTTGGGCCAGCCGATCGATTCGCCGGTACCTGCGGAACAAGTTGCCAAATAGTTTTTATGTTCACCTCGTATGCTCAGGCAGGTGAAAGATGGGCGGGTATCTCATGAAACAGTTGGCCGCCCTGCTGTTATTCATGGCAATGCTTACGCCATGCGTGCGGTCGTACGCAGATTTTGAGCCTGCGTTTGTTGACTACTGCGCAATGCTCGAGCACGAGATACAGGGAAGAAAGCATGGTTTTCTTGCAGGCAACCTGACCTATTACGTTGGCGGGTTCCATGCCAGTTGGAAGCCTGTTGAGGATGAAACAATCGGGCTGACGCACCCTTTTCATCACGATCTGAGAAGCCGTGGCGTGGGTCTTCTTGAGAGTGAACTGCAAGGCTCTGAGCACACCGGCGTCGGCAACGACTACAACGGCTGGGAGTTCTACAAAGATACGCGCGTTCTTTACGGCAGTGTCGAAGTCGATGGGAAGGTGTATCAGCACCCAAAGCCGAGTAGCATGCGCTGGCGTCCGGACAGGCTGATCTGTGAGTACAAGGTCGGCGGCGTGACGCTGCGTGAACACAAGTTCATCTCGAATAATGACGTCGTCGCGTCGATCATTTCCGCTTCCCGGCCGGTCAAGCTTCTATTCTCAGGGCAGAGCTTTTTTACACGGCACAGCATTCAATCTCGTGCCGAGTTGCGCTTTGATCAAGACAGCAATACGATCGTGATATCAGAGGGCGGTACGGTTAAATCTCGGCCTGACCCCGGGGCAATCGAGCGCATCGGGCCTGATGTTTACTCGGGTATGACGACCGCGATGAGTTCCTCCCGAGATTTTGGGGCGTCCTTTACTTCCCGCGAAGACGAGCGCGGCGTCCATCACTACCAATTCTCCGTGCCTTGCGACTCGGCCGGCACGGTAGTGACCTGGGCAATGGATGACGATGAAGATGCTGCGATCCAAAAGGCCAGCGGACTGACGAAGTCTGCAGCGGAATCGCTTGAGGCGAAGTGCGGGGCAATGAACCGTCTGCTCAATGAACAGGTCCCATGGTTTCGCTGCTCCGACGAGCGGTATGTTCAGATCTACTACTACCTATGGTCACTCTATCTGATGTATGACATCAAAGTTGGCGAAGGCTGGGAGCAGGAGCACCATACCCAGACGGCGGTTAACAATTTTCTTGGCATCCATCGTTATGACGCCGCCTTTCAGATCAAGGTCGGGGCGTGGACGCGTGATAAAAAGCGATTCGCTTATGGCAACGTGCTGACATGGAAGCATCTCACGCAAAACGATCGATACAGGGAGCAGCCTGATGGCCTGCGTATGTTGTCTGACAACAAAGGTGTGTCGTGGCACAGCGGTGCTTATGGTGTCGAAACGTCCGAGCATGTGCTTGGTGCATGGCAGATCTATGAGCACACCGGTGATCTCGCGTTCCTGAAGGATTGTTATGTAGGTCATTTCAGGAAACTGTTCTGGAAACGCCTGCCCAGCTTCGCAATGAACCAGTTCGAGGTCGCAGAAACCCTTGAGGAGATGGCTCGTCTCACGGGTAATGCCAGTGACGTGAACCACTGGCAGACGATCATCCGTCGAGACCCCGAGCACATCAGGCGTATGTTTGACGACCGCTGGGAGATGAATGGCGTCGCCTCTTATTTTGCCGGCCCGGCCGACGGGATGATCATGACCAACGGTTTCTGGGCGATGCGCTCCAAATATTTCCCGAGTGAATATGCCAGGCCAATGGTCGAGGCATGGGCGCTGGACAAGGAAGAGGGCTTCTATGGATTGTTTTTTCCGCGAGCGATGGCCAAGCGATCGATGAAAAAATTTGCGACGAAAGTCGATCACTCGTTCGGCTACACGCCCGACACGGCGTACTTCATGCTGGACGGCATGTTCCGCCAGGGATTGACAGAGATCGCCTCTTCATTAACGCTTAATCACCTCGAGAACTACAACTACCATTCTGATTGGCAAATCCCTGTGGCTCCCGAGGCCTACGACCGAGACGGTAAGCCATTTGGCGATCAGTATTCCAACTTCAATGCGGGCAAGATCTTGCTGATCCTTGAAGGGTTGGCTGGGCTGTCCTATTCACTGCCTCAACAGCAGTTGAAGATCCGCCCCGGCCTGCCCAGGCAATGGGAGTGGATGGAGGTCAGGCTGCCGATCGATGGGCACTGGACGCGGATTCGTTATACGCCAGAAGGCGTCAAAGTAAATGGTAGTCCGGTACCGGTTACGATCGAATCGGATTGATTTAGTTAAGGAAGCTTGGCGGCGAACTGCTTGGGGTTTGCGTCAAACTTGCCTTTGCAGTTGTTGCAGCAGAAGCCGACGGCTTTGCCCTCGAAGGTGCTGACGAAGCCGGGCTTGACCGGTGCGCCGCTGACAGGGCACTTGTCGTTAACCGTCTTCACCGCAGCCTTGTCGTCTTTAGCCGGGTCGCCGGGTTTGACGTCAGGATTAATCGGGGCGAACTGAAACTGCCCATCATGATCAGAGAAAACCCTTGTGTCGGGCATGGCGTCGCGCAGCGCCTTGACGCCTTCGGCAGAGACCTTCGTGCCGGTGAGGTAGAGCTTTTCGAGCGAGTTGTACTTCTTGAGCCTGTCCAACCCCGCGTCAGTGACCTCGGTGCCAAATAGGTTCAGCCAGGCAATCGAAGGCATCTCCGGCAATGCGGCAAGTCCTGCGTCGGTAATGGCACTGTCCTTGAGGTTCAGTTTCGTGAGTTTGGCCATGTCCGGCAGTGCTTTGGCGGCTTCATCGTCGAAGCCTGATCCTTCGAAGGTCAGCCATGCGATGTTGTCCGCCCCGCTTTCAAGCTTCGCGACGGCGTCAGGGGCAAGTTCCTTCAGGTAAGCGAATTTGACGGTCAGCAGGCCAGGGTCTTCTTCCTGTGACAGTGACTGCGCGTTGCCGCCGGCAGTGGTGATTGCACGAAGTGCATCCGGGTCAATGATGGGCTTGGGCCCCTCTGGCTTGTCGTCGTCTTCGCTTCCGGTTGCTTCAGCTACCGGCTGAGGGTCTTCGAGTCGGCCGTCGTAGTTCTGGATCCATTCGCCGATGAATTCGACCAGTTCATAGTCGAATGCGTCCTTCGGGTCTGGCGGCATGAACATCTCATGCGACTTGGGCAGCGTGATCACGGTGTAAAGCGCACTGAATTGCGCGTCCTTCTTCGTGATGACGGGGAAGTCCAGTCCTTCACCCTCGGTCGCGTACTTAAGCGTGTCGAGTCGGATGTCGGCTTTTTTCTTGTCTGGGCCATGGCACTTCACGCATGCACTGTCTAAGGCGGGTTGGATGACATTGACCCATGCGGCGACTGAGCCGTCCGGGGCTTCGGTCCCATCGCTTGGGATTGGCGCGACAACCTGTTCTTTTGTCGTGCCAAGGTTCAGCATGTTGATGGCGGATTTGAGGCTGTCGGCCGGGGCGTGCTCGGTGAGGTAGTCCTGCCCGTGGACCATGTTCCCGCCGAGGTGGCCGACGGAAGGGATCAACAGCATCGTGCTGACCAAGCCCAGTCGGGCGACGGCGAGCGGCCAACCTGCGCGTGCTGGTACTGCCGACTCGTCCGGCCATTGCTTTCGGACAGCCAGCACCTTCAGTACTGCAGCGGGAATCGCAAAGAGCATGACCCCTACACCAAGCCACATGTGCAGGTTCAGCGTTTCGCCAACCTGGTCATCGTCGGCCCAGAGGATCGACCATGCTGTGAGGTCGCCCCCCGCTGCTTCAGCGCCCAGGAGTAAACCGGAAATCACGGCAACGATTGAGGTCAATGCACCCAGCACAAACAGCCATGCTGCGGCGATATCGAACCCCTTGGATCGTTTAAACAAGCCAAAGAATTCGATGGCAAATGCGCCAACGATCAGGCCGATCGGCAAGTGCAGCACAACGACGTGCATCCTGCCGATGAAAGTGCCCCAACTGCCGTTGGATTCGGCACCTGCTTCCGAAGCGAAAGCGGGTGTTGCAATCAGCAGTGCGAACGATGCAAGGATGAGCAGGACAAACGTGCGAATCAGGTCGTGCGTTTTGTTGCTTTGCGTGCAGAGCATGGGTTTCTCGTAGGGTCGATGAGCGATCTTAAAAGGCACAATCACGTCTGCATACGCAGACGAGCCCGGGGGCGAACATATTACCCCATGCTCATCGGCAGGGTCGGCACTCGCGGCGCACAAACGCGGCTTTTGCATGCTCTTAAGGTGTTTGGGCTTATGCGCCCTCAAACTGTGCAAGTGCGGCCTGGGCGCGGTTGCGCAGATCGATGAGCGACGTATCCTGCGGGTTATCCTCAATGAGGTCATCGAGCAGGTCGATGAGCCGGGTGAAGTGCTGGCCTCGCTGGAACCTGTCGAGTGTGACGACTTCGGGGTTTTCAGCACGCTGGCGTGGGGTCAACGGGTCGTGCTGGGCCAATTCGAACAGCGCCTTGGCGAGTTCGATCTTATAGCGCTGCCTCTCGGGGTTTTCAAGGACAATGCCTTCAAGGAGTTTCACTGCTTCGGCCAGGTGCCGCTGCTTGTCCTTGATATTGAGGTTTGGAGCCATGCGTCGCAGCGCAATCGCTAAAACTTCACGCATCGGCGTGGTCAGGCGACGCGTGGGGTCTTCGGCGTCAACCGTAAACAGATCCAGCACCTTCGTCACAATGCTGTTGTAAACAATAAACGCATCGGGGTCTGATCCCATTCGCTCAAGCGTCTCGGCGATCTTGAGCTTGACCTGCGCCAGTTCGGTTGCAAGTACACGATCTGGATCGTCGCGATCGAACTGGCCGAGCTGAATCACTTCTGCGGTAAAGAACGCGTCGAGTGCGTTTTGAAGAAAGGGTGCTGCCGTTGCGGCGTCATCTGCGTTGCTGGCGAGCGACAAGTTCAATTCGCCTTTCAGTCGAAGTGCTTCGGCCTGGGCCGCGAGCATTTCTTCGTAAGGCACCGGAAGTGCCGCCGTTGAGTTGAGTAGGAAGTTGATGGTCGAGATGGCGCTGTCTAACTCGCCCAGTCCCTGAGCCTGTCGTTCGCTGTTGGCATAGACCCGTGCAAGAACCTTGCGGGCCATTGCGATCTCATATCGAACAGCAAAGGAGTCAGGAATACTCTCGAGTAATTGCAAGGCCTCGAAGCACTGTTGCTCTGCTTCGTCGATTGCATCGACGGCTGACTCGTCAAGGCTGGCGGACGCTTCGCTGGGGCGGCTGCTCTCGGTGATATCCAGGTTTGTTTCGGCGAGTCGGCGGAGCGTACTGGCCAAGTCCATGGCGAGGTTCTTGTCAAAGCCTGTCTGGCTGAGGATCTCACGATACTCCGCGACGATCTGGATAAGCAGTTCGCGCTGTGGGCCGTACAGGCCCGTCCCGCGGAACACATCCGAGTTGGTGAGCGTTTCAAAAATGTTGGCGAGCGACAGACGCAGGCGCTGCGCGGCGTCGCTGGCGTCTTGGGCGGCCGTGGCGGCTTCGCGCTGCGCGGCCAATGCCTCCTCAGCCTTCTTGTCCAGTTCGCGGTAAAACCACCCCAGCATGGCAGAGAGCAGCAGCACAACGAAGACGACTGACGTAACCAACGCCTTTCGCTTGCGCACCCATCGCCCGATCAGTTCACGGTTGGTTGGTGGGCGAATCGGCAGCGCCTCGCCGGCGAGATACAGGTCGAGGTAGTCGGCCAGTTCCTCGGCAGACTGGATGCGTTTATCGATCTCGCGCTCGGTGGCGCGCATCACAATTGCTTCGAGGTCGCGGTCAAAGCCCGGATCGATCTCACGCAGGCGCGGAACATCCCTCTGGTGGATCATTGTGGCCAGGGCGCGTTCGTCGCCAGCATTGCCAAAAAGCCGCTTGCGCGTGACCAGTTCCCATAGGGTCGCGCCCAGGCCGCGCACGTCTGCGGGCGGTCCGACATCGAGGACTGCTGAGGCGAGTTGCTCGGGCGCGGCGTAGCGCAGCTTGCCCATAAAGCCCGTGCCGATGGAGACGGTCTGGGAGGCGTCGCCGCCTTTGGCCAGTCCAAAGTCCATGAGGACAATGCGCTGGCCGTCGGGGGTGAGCATCAGGTTGCCCGGGCTGACGTCGCGGTGAACGACACCCTGTTCGTGGACGGTGTGCAGCGCCCGGGCTGCGTCGCGGATCAGTTCTACGACATGTGTGACGTAGTGCTGGTTCTCTTGGATGGGCCCGGAACTGTCCGGCAGGTCCGGCAACGGAAGCGGGGGTAAATCAGTCGGTTCTTCCTCGACATCATCCCGGCGGCGTATGACCGGGCTCATGGTCCGTTCATAGCGCGTCTTGACGTCGTCACGCTTGCCCTTGCTGGCCTGTTCGAGCGCGGCAGAGAAGGTCGAGCCAGGCAGCGTCGTGATCTCGTTGTCAGAGGCAGACTTGCTCAGTTCTTTCCAGACCTGCTCAAGGTCCGCCCCGGGGACGTACTCCATCGTGTAGTACATCTGCCCGTCTGCGAGCGTGCCAGAGTCGAGCAGTTTGACGATGTTGGGATGCTCGCAGTTGCCCAGGACACGCATCTCGCGGCGGAAACGGGCGAGTGCACGGTCGTTACTCGATAAGTCGCCGGGCAATGTTTTCAAAGCAACGACTCGGCCAAGAGAGGCCTGGCGTGCGAGATAGACAACCCCCATGCCACCCCTGCCGAGTTCGGCAAGCAATTCGTAGTCGCCGAGCATGGTTGCGCGGTTCGGCCCGAGCCTGCTGTCGCCGACGAGTCCCTCGACAGATTCGCTCTCGCTTCGACTGAGCTTCTCGAAGTTGCGCACATCTTCGATGGTGATCTTCTTGTCGGAGATGGCAGACAGGATCATGGCCATCGCCCCGGCCATCTCCGCATCGCGTTCGGTTCGGCCGGTGGTATAGGACAGGTACTCGACCTGCCGTCCGCCGCGATCGCGGTTGAGCAGCAACACTTCGTCAGCCACTTCTGATTCACGGAAGCGCATCATCGGGCCCAGTCGCATCGGCGCTGGAACGCCGGGCCACAGGAGAGCGAGACCGGGGAAAGAGCCGAAACGCGGAGCGAGTGCTTCGGCCAGGTCAGCATCGAAGGTCATCGGTGCGCTGCGTTCGCCCTGCAGGCCAATCAGTTCTCGCAGAGAGACTTCGAATTTGCCCTCGCCGATCATGCGCATCTCGGTCATGTAGACCAGGCGCGTGCCGGGCGGTCCCATGGGTTCGAAGTTACGCTCACTGAGCACTTCGTTCACCGCTGGGAACATCAGCGGGCCCATCTCCTTTTCGAAGAAGTTATCAAAGCGCGGTCCGCCGTGACCGACGACGTCGTTGCGGTAGCGGACGAGTCTGTCGAAGAGGTCCAGCAGGTTGCACTTGCTGTCGGCCGAGAGTTTGCCGTCGGGCCCGTGCTTGATCCGGCGATACAGGCTGACGATCCCCGGTGCGTCGCCGATGGCATGTTTTCGGGTGAGTTGGCGCCAGACAGGCCGAAGCGGGTGACCGCGGGTGGTGTCCGACTCGCCATAGTGCCGAGCCAGTTCACGCAGCATGCCAACCCACTGGCCCAGCGAGGGTAGCGCGAGGTGCGACAGTGCCCGGTCAACGTTTTGATTGTGCTCTTTGCCCCGCTTGAGGTCATCCAGGTAGGAGCCGATGAGCGGGCAGGTCGCGAGTTTGATCAGCGACTCGAAGATGTAGAAGCAGTTGTCGTGCCGGGTGCGCGTGTCCTTGGCGTTGTGCGCACGCGAATAGAGCTGCGCGAGCGGCAGCGGTAAGCGGAGCAGGTATTCGCGGCGAAAGCCTTGATCCATATCTAAATAGTTTAGCCGGTGCGGTCGTGGACCGATCTAGTACGTACACCAGAACGATTACATCGTTCCGTTTAAGCGCTGCCTAAAGCCTCCAGCTAAACTATCTCTACGTGACAGACGCCCCAAACCAACCCGAACTCCAGGCTCTGGGTGAGACCGGCATCCTTTTCGCCGACCTCTCAGGCTACTCGCAGCTCGTCTACCAGTGCGTTGGTGACGAGGCAAAGCTCAAACGCCTCGGCCTCGCGTTGTTCCGGCTGTTTAACGATGCGTCGGTCGACCACCCTGACGTCAGTGTCGAGGGTTACGCGGGTGATGGGTTCCTCGCGCTGGCACATGGGAAAAAACCTGCTAAATCAATCTACGATTTCGCGATGGCGGTGCAGGACCGCTTTGATCAGGACGTGAAGTCGCTGCTTCTGAATCTTGGCTTTCGTGTCAGTGTTTCTCTGCGTACAGGCATGCACGTGGGCAAAGTCTGGCGGATGCCGATGAGGGAGATGATGGAAGACGAGATTACGCCGATGGCCGTCAATCTCTCAGACGCGATTGTCGTTGCCAGCCGGGTGGTGACAGGCCAGACCTGTCGCCGGTTTGGCCTGGCGGTGACGCGCACGTGTTATAAGCGACTGATGCTGGCTGGCGGCAAAGACATCCGTGAGCCGGATGAAGTGATCCAGGATCGCAATCAATACCCTGAGCCCGTTGAGGTTTATCGGCTCACGGACGAAGAGCACGCAAAGATCCAAGGTCGGTAACGCGCGTCCGTGGCGCTTCGTCTTTTGCGGAACATGATCCGCCCGAATCCTATGAATCCGAACGTCTACGAACTCGCGAAAGGTGATGCGCAACTTGCTAAGAAGTTGGCAGATGCGGTGCAGGCTGTTGGTGCGCAGGAGGGCTCGATCCTGCTTTTGACGCCTTCTGGTCAGGCCTTGAAGTTCGCGATCTGCAGTTCGTCAGACAGCGACAAACTGGTCGACACACAGCAACCGGTGACGCGTGGCGTGGTGGGGTTGGTCGCCTCATTTCAGCAGCCGACGATTAACAACGAATTGGACAATGATCCGCAGCATGACCCTTCTGTAGACGAAAAAATCGGCTCGCACACCCGCAGCCAGATGGCAGTGCCGTTGTCCGATGCTGATCAGGAGTATGGCGTTATCACTGCGATTAATGCCTACAACGAATCGGGTTTTACCAATGACGATCTGACGCGTTATCTCGAAGCAGCCAAGGCGATCACTTCGCGTCTGGCAGAACTTTCGGGGGGGCTGGCACGTGCTTGAAGTACAGCCCATTCTCGACGCGCTAGGTGATCACGACGGCAGCGGTGTCCGTGTAGCCATCATCGATACCGGCGTCGAGCACGACCACCCATGGGTTGGCGGCAAGCTCACCGCTTCCTATGGCGTCAAGCTTTTTGAAGATGGTCGAGCGGACATCGAGTCCTGCGAGCCGATGGACGTCTGCGGGCACGGCACGGCGGCGGCGGGACAGGTTCGGCGGGTTGCTCCTGAATGCGAACTGATCAGTATCCGCGTGCTCAGCGAGACGCGCGAAGGCTCCAGCGAGGCGCTTGTGTCGGCGTTGCAGTGGGTCGCTGAACAATCTGTTGATGTCGTCAATATGAGCCTCTCGACGCTGAGACTCGCGCTTGCCCTGCGGATCGGCCACGCGGTCGATGATCTCTATGCCAAGCACGTGCCCTGTATCTGCGCGAAGGGTTACCAGCAGGATGGCCGGGACTACCCCACGAGTTTTGGTGCATCGATCGGTGTGACCTACGACGCGCTCGAGCCTGCCGAGATCAAGTACCGCGAGAATGACATGGTCGAGTTTGTTGCCAGCGGCGTCGATAGCGTCGTCGCGTGGCAGAACGGCAGCACGAGAAAGGTCACCGGTTCAAGCTATGGCACCCCGCTGGTCAGCGGCCTGGTCGCCCGTATGCTCTCGGCCAGGCCGGGCCTGACTGTTTTTGAAATAAAGTCGCTCCTGAAGGCCTACGCCGACCGTTATGCCGCGGGTTGGCGCGAGCAGTGGATGACGCAAATCAAGGAGCAAAACCCCAGCCCCGCCGCAAGGCCCTGATATCGCACGCAATCGTCAGTGTGCACTTCAAAAAAATGTTCCGTAAGCGTAACACTACGAAATCGTGGTGCGTCCTTTCCCTCCGGCCGGCACATAATTGCTAACCCTGGCACGCCCGGCTGGGAAAGGACCGTGCGTCGTGACCCGCCAACTTAATCCCTACCGTATTGACTCGTACCCGCCCAACCCCAACGATATCCGCAAGACAATTCCGGTCGTACCGGATACCCTTGCACGGAAGAATTGGACCCTGAACTGTGATGGGGCCGAAACCCAAGGCAGCAAGAAGCAATCGCAGAAAGAACTGCGACGAGCCGCGATGCCCCGGCCCCAAAGCCACATGGACAACCTCCCACAGCCCGGCGAAACGCAAGAGCAGTGGTACGCCCGTATTGTTGGCGACTACTACCGCTTTCTCTATGCGACTGCCTACCCGATCGTTCGTAACGCCAGCGACGCGGAAGATGCCGTGCAGACCGCAACGCTGAATGGATTTAAGCGGCTGGACGCACTTAATGACGAGCGGGCCATCGTTTCATGGATGGCGATGATCACGCGAAACGCCGCGCTGGATATCGTGCGCAAGCGGAAACGAACCGCTGGTGGCACCGGAGCAGCCGACGCGGAAGAGATCCAGATTGCCGCCGATGAGCCTGACGAGCGGTACCAGATGGATGAGGACCAGCGGAAGATCGTGTTTGATGCGATTGCGGACCTGCCTGAGAGCCAGGCCGCCGTCATCACCCTCCGACACGTGGAAGGCTTGGAAATCGCTGAACTGGCTGAGCGGCTGAATATTACGGCCAACAACGCTCGTGTCCGCCTGTTCAGGGCCTACGAGAAGCTGCGGTCCAATGCCAGCATTCGTACGGCTTTGGGCCTCGATGAGGTCTGAAGCGTCTACCTGTAAGGTTTGTGCCTTCTGGGAGGGTCTGGGCCCAGTCGACCAGCGTACTTCCACGCGGCCAAGGGCTCGGCTGGGGCCCGGCCCCTCCCGGAAACTTCTAAAAAAATCTTTCACTTGCCGATATCAACGCTGTAACGCGCCCTGTCGCCCCTCGTCTCTCCTGTAGCTACGCCCTTTCCAGCCGTGGCCATGAAGGAAAACCGATGTCCGACCAGAACAACAACCCCATCGAACGCGAACTGCGAGAGCAGGAAGTCACGGAGAGCGGCCTGACCCGCTTCTTCGAAACAATCGCGCCACCTGCAGGTGCCAAGGCCCGTTTGATGGCCCGGCTTGAAGATGCATTTACCGCATCGATGCTTACGCTGGATGATCAGGGCCCCTACAGCTTTGAAGAAGCGGCTGCCATGGCGCAGATCGATGAGGTCACGACCGACCTGTTGGCTGCAGGCCTTGAAGAAGAACCGATCGACGACGATGACGTCGACGAAGAAGAGTAGAGCAGATTCAGTAAACCACGCACGGCCGGGACGTCTTGTCTTCATTCCTCCTAAGACACAGGCGCCCCGGTTTTTTATTGCGCTTCTCCCGTTCGCTGCTACATTGCTGACATGACTTCATATCTCAGAACGACCACGCTTGCCCAATCGCTCTTGCTCTTCGTGCTGCTGCTCACAGCTTGCACGGCATGGTCTCAGACTTTGCCCTTACCCGGCGAGCCAAGTGACTGGAAAGGATTCGCCAGGCATGACTTCAAAGTCGATGGCCGAGCGTGTTACGTTGTCGCACCCAAGCATGCTGCACCGGGCAATCCATGGGTTTGGCGGGCGAGGTTCCCGGGCTTTCATGCCGAGGCAGATCAAATTCTTTTGAATCGTGGCTTCCACGTTGCGCATATCAACACCAATGGCATGCTCGGTTCCGACCGCGCGCTGGATCACTGGGACGCCTTCTACGACACGCTTACGCAGACCTACGGCCTTTCAAAGCAGCCTGCACTGGAAGGGGTCAGCCGCGGCGGGCTCTTCGTTTATCGATGGGCATCTCGCCATCCGGATCGCGTGTCCTGCATCTATGCAGATACGCCAGTTTGTGATTTCAAGTCTTGGCCATTGGGTAAGTGGGATGGACTGGGCCATGGCCCAACATGGGATACCCTGCTACGAGAGTATGGGCTTGACGCTGAAGCGGCGATGCAGTTCAAGAAGAACCCCATCGATGTGCTTGCGCCGATTGCAGAGGCGAGAATCCCCCTGCTTCATATTATTTCGCTTAATGACAAGGTCGTTCCGCCGAAGGAAAACACGTTTGTGCTGGCGGAACGCTATCGCAAACTCGGCGGCAGCATCGACATTATTGAGGTTGCCGAGGGGACGGAGAAAAGCCAGGGCCACCACTTCACGCACCCGGACCCGGTACGCGTTGCCGATTTCATAGAACGCCATGCCAGCGTTACGCCAAGCCCTGAAGCCTACTACCAGTTGCGGGGCTCACTGGATAACTGCCGTATTAAATTCGAGCGGGACAAGAAGGGTAAGGTTGTCTTTGTCGGTGGCTCGATCACTGTGATGGAAAACGGCTGGCGTCAGATGACGATGGCATATCTGCAGCAGAAATTCCCGGAGACCGAGTTTGAGTTTGTCAATGCGGGGATTTCTTCGACGGGCTCACCATTTGCCGCGTTTCGTCTGATGAAGGATGCATTTGCCGGCGGTGCTCCGGATCTGCTCTTCGAAGAAGCTGCAGTCAACGATCTGCATGTGGGCCAGAGTGACATCCATATCCGCCGTGGTATGGAGGGCGTCCTGCGTCGGCTGCGTGAGACCTCGCCAACGACGGATGTTGTACTCATGCACTTCACTGAGCCGAGGCACTCGGACGACTACCGGGCTGGAAAGACGCCGAATGTGATCGCGATCCACGAGCCGATCGCCGCGCACTACAAGGTGCCAACGATACACCTGGCACGTGAGGTGCCCGATCGCATCGATGCCGGGCAGTTCACATGGAAAGACGATTTCAAGAACCTTCACCCCTCGCCTTTTGGCCATCGGCTGTATGCCTCGACGATTCGCCGCACCTTGTCGGCAGCATGGGATCAGCCGCTGGCTGATGATGCGATGGTCGTCGAGCACGCGTTGCCCAAGCCGATCGATCCGTTCTGTTTCAGCAAGGGCCGGTATGTGCTGCCCAGCGAGATTAAAGAACTGAATGGTTTCACGTACCACGAAAAGTACGACCCGCGCGATGCGGGCACGGGCAAGCGAGCTCGTCCAGGCTACTTCGATGTACCGATGCTCGTGGGCAATACGCCCGGGGATACGTTCTCTTACACCTTTACCGGATCGGCGATTGGCCTTGTTTTATCCACGGCTTCGGACGGCGCGATCATCGAGCACCGTATTGGTCAGGGTGACTGGCAACAATTGGACATCAAGAGTCGTTATGGCGGGATTTATCTCCCCTGGCTCTTTGTTCTTGCGGATGAGTTGGACCCTCGAAAAGAACATACGCTGACCGTACGCATCTCCGATCAACGCAAGCCCAGTATCTGCAATATCGTCTACCTCGCGGTCAACGGCGAGTAAACTGATCCGCCACGCCAATCCCCCTTCCCCAAGGACGCCAACCATGAATCGTATCGCTGCCCTGCTCCCGATCCTTGTATTGACGCTCTTCTCGGCTTGCCAGGCCTTTGGTGACAATCCCAACGTCGTCATCTTTTTTACGGATGACCAGGGCTATGGGGACTTGTCCTGTTACGGCAACCCGACCATTCATACGCCCCACCTGGACAAGATGGCGGCCGAGGGGATGAAACTGACGCAGTTCTATGTTGCTTCGCCGGTCTGCTCGCCTTCGCGTGCGGCACTGCTGACAGGCAGTTACCCCAAGCGCGTCAGCATGCACAAGCATGTCATTTTCCCGCAGTACGACTACGGCCTGCACACGGATGAACACACGATCGCAGACATGCTTAAAGCCAATGGTTACGCGACCGGCATGTTTGGTAAGTGGCACCTGGGGCACCGCGAAGGCCTCATGCCCACCGACCAGGGCTTTGACACGTACTACGGGGTGCCCTACTCCAACGACATGTCCACGTACCACCGCAACGAAAAGACCGGCTACAAGTACAACCTGCCGCTGGTCCGCGACAAGGAAGTCCTCGAGTGGGAACCGGATCAGCACGTCTTTACCAAGAACGCAACCAACGAAGCGACAAAGTTCATCGCGGAGAACAAGGACAAGCCCTTCTTCGTCTACATCCCCCATGCGATGCCGCACATCCCGATCTACGCCTCCAAGGAATTCGAGGGCACCAGCAAACGCGGGCTCTACGGTGACGTCATCGAGGAGATCGACTGGTCCGTCGGCCAGGTCATCGAGACGCTCAAGAAGCACAACCTCGACGAGAACACGATCGTGATGTTCGCGACGGACAACGGGCCATGGGAGCCGTTCAAACAGTACGGCGGGTCTGCCGGCCCGCTGCGCGGCGCCAAGGGGCAGAACTGGGAAGGCGGCCAACGTGTGCCCTGCATTATTCGCTGGCCCGGCAAGATCCCTGCCGGGGATGTGTGCGCCGAGTTGACCCGATCCATCGACATCCTCCCCACCCTCGCTGATATCACCGACGGCAAGCTGTCCGACAACAAGATCGACGGCGGGTCCATTAAAGGTCTGCTGCTCGGTGAGAAGAATGCCAAGTCAGCCAGTGACACGTTCCTCTACTATTCTGCCCGCGGCGACCTCAACGGAATTCGTAAGGGCCCGTGGAAACTGCTCTTCAACGGTAAGGAAGCCAAAGAAGAAGGCGGCACAGCACTGTTTCATCTCGAGATCGATATCAGCGAGAAGTGGAACGTCGCAAAGAACAAGCCCGAACTGGTTGAGGAACTCAAAGCGCTGGCGATCAAACTCGACGAAGAGATCACCGCTAACGCCCGCCCGACGCGCAAGGTCGACGAGAAGCTCTGGGAATACCCCGGCAAGAAGTTCAAGGACCCGAACCCCAACCAGCAGGGACGCGGGCCGGATCCGGAATGATCAAATAGGTATCCGGGCTGAACCAGTGGCTTAAATAAAACACATAGCTACATGTCGCTATGGCGTTGGTGTATGTTGACTGTTATTTTTATGAGTACATGTCCTGTATGCATTTCGCATTTACTCACTGCGCTGGAGATTTGATATGAACACGAAAACGACCTCGGCATTCTTCGCGACGGGCATTGTTGTCTCTTTGGGTATTGGCATGGGGGCATCTGCTGGCACGATCACCGTCACTGATATCACCGCAGAAAGTGATATCACCAACACCGGCGGAACCCTTGTCTCTTCAGCAAACTTCGGCGAGGCGGCCGTTGTGATCAACGGTCTGAATCACCCGGCCGGGTCTGCCGGGGGAACCAGTCTGACCGACAACTTTACATTTGAAGGCGACTTCCGCAACGGCCAATCAGGCCTGGGCGGGAATCTTGAAACATTGCTGAGCGGAATCGGAGGCAGTTCCAGCGTGGCGATGAGCATCAGCGGCCTGTCCATCGGGACCGACTACCTGTTTCAGGCTTATTGGGAAAGCAACAACTGGGGGCCAGGTGTCCAGACACTGGCGGTAGATTTCGAAAGCGGCACCGATACCCAGGCGGCGATCGCCGGTTCCCGGTCGGCTGTGATCCGCTACCAGTGGACGGCAACCGACGACACGCTCAACGTTTTCATGGACCGGGACGATGCCCTGACCGGTGATGGTAATAACTGGCTGTCCGGCTACTCCCTCCAAGTCGTCCCCGAGCCGTCGTCACTCGCACTGCTGGGTCTGGGTGGTTTAATGATCGCTCGGCGTCGACGCGGCTAATCCGAAGCTGCAAGTCCCCAGACTTTTCAAACAACAATGACGCTGGACTCGGAGACGGGCCCAGCGTCTTTATTAAAAGCTCTCGTCCTGTAACCGTGCATGGAATCAACGGATGCGCAAGGCCTTCACGCTCATCGAACTGCTCGTGGTGATCTCCATCATCGCGTTGCTCATCGCGATCCTGCTCCCCGCCCTCGGCGCGGCGCGCAGCAGCGGGCGCAACGCCGCGTGCCTGAGCAATGTCCGTCAACTCGCCATCGCCTTCACCGCGCGCTACGTCGATGAGCAGGAGTTGATCTCCTACATCGGATACGACGCGCCGTACAAGGCGATGGAGGATTACCTGCTTGGCGACCCCGACGCGTCACGCACCTGCCCGGATACCGCAGGGATCGTCGATGCGGAGAACAACCCGTGGGGCGTGTTCGGCACGGCCAGCCAGCAGTGGGAGCGGGCGTTGACCGGGGGCCGGGGGCGCGGCAGCTACGGGCACAACGGCTTTTTCTACAACACCGATGCCGACAAAGGCAGGGGCGGCAGCGGCCGCCCCTGGACCGCCAAGCTGACCTTCCCTGACGATTGGTGGGGTAATCTCGATAGCGTGACGAATCAGACCGAAGTGCCGCTGTTTGTGGATGCGAACTGGATCGACCTCTGGCCGGACGAGACCGACCTGCCCGCGAGTGATTCGAACAACGGCTGGCGATTCCCCGCACCGGAACACAACACCCAGCAGCTCGGTCGGGCATACCTCGACCGTCACCCGAGCCGAACCGTGAACCTGTCATTTGTGGATGGCCACGCGGAATCGACGAACATCGACCTGCTCTGGAGCTATCAGTGGAGCAGATCATTTATCACACGCGATACGCCGTAAAGATCGCTGTTTGATCTTCATCTCTTATTGACCGCGTCCGCGTCGACAGACACAGATCAGACACGCACCGCCAAGCAGCAACGCCGTGCTCGGCTCAGGGATCGTGACCATCGATACCGCGGCGATCACGCCGAAGTTATCCACTGGGGCCGGGCCCGTCTTCACCGACAGCGTGTTGTTCCCCGTGACGCTTGTAGCGGTGCCTTTTTCCAGTGATGTGTTAAAGCCGATGTCCGCGTCCATCGGGCCGCCCACGTTCGTGCCATTCCAGGTCACCGTTTCTCCCGTCTCGGTCGGCGGGTTGTTCGAGTTGTTGATGCTGTCATAGCCGGTGAATGTCCAGACGTCCGTGCTGCCGGCAGTAATATTGCTGAAGATGAAATTCTTCGTGTCCATGACGCCCGAGTTCACGCCGACCTGCTCGATGCCGTCATGGATTGTCACCTGCCGACTTGGCCCGGACGTGGTCTGATAGACGACCAGCAGGCCAACGGCGGTGAGTTGATTGCCCGGGATACCCTGGCCGATCACGTAGTTGTTGACACTCAGGGGCGCAATGAAATTTGTGACATCCCACCGATAGCCAAGCATGGTGCCGTTGACTTCGGTATCGGTCGCGACGCTTACCGGGGCAATCGCCTGGCTGTTCAGAGTCAGGTCGGGCGCCCCACCGCTATTGAAATCTGCCGCATATAGAAATGCCTTAACGACCGGGCCATTTGTTTGCGTCAGTGTGAAGGTGCCGTTGGTGAACTGGAAGTTGCCGCCTGCATTCGCGAGGAATTCAACGTTGAGTTGTCCGGTTTGTTGGAAGCTCTGTGTTACTGCAGCCTTTGCTGCGTTAGAGATCAGTAAGCCGAGTAAGCAGGCCGAACACACCAACGCCATGCCGTGGAGGTTTCGTCGATCGCGCATTGTCCGTTCCTTTCGTATCGGCCCAGAAGACAGGGCGGCGAAGAACTGATGCGGTGAGCCTAGGCCTGAGCTTACACGCTGACACATCTACTGCAAAGCACGCGCGCTTCAGTGCGAGCAAAATAACCCCATGGTGGAATAAGGTGAGGTCGGTTTTCACATTACTGCACTCAAATCGTAGAGATGGGATGTGATGCGCGTGTGCTTCGAGATACAATCAGAGAAGTTCTTTACGTATTTTGACCGCGTTGTTTGCACGTACTCAAGTCCAGTCCTTGATTGTTTATTGGTACGCGATGCAAGGTTTTGTGCCTTTTCTTGGCGCCGCCTTCCAGATCGTTAGCTCATCTTTTCTTGCTTGAATGGATCTGAATACATCTTGCGCAGAGCATTTACCCTAATTGAACTGCTGGTTGTGATTTCCATTATCGCGTTATTGATCGCGATCTTATTGCCCGCGTTGGGCGCTGCAAGAGAATCCTCGCGTGCGATCCAATGCCTCTCCAATCTGCGAGGCTTTGGTCAGTCCTATGCAACCTTCGCTTCAGAAAACAAGGGCAACCCGATCCCTGTCTACTTTGACGGCGTGCACTGGACGCAGGTCAACAAGGGCCTGCAATCGGACACCGCAGAGGCGTATGTCTGTCCAGAGGCGGAAACGGTGAATGAAAGCGCGAGCAGCGCTTATGGCGCTAGTGCGAACAACAGGATCGGCTCGCGAACCAGTGCATGGCG
Source organism: Phycisphaeraceae bacterium (assembly GCA_049611445.1). GTDB lineage: Bacteria > Planctomycetota > Phycisphaerae > Phycisphaerales > Phycisphaeraceae > JAHQVV01. The sequence goes on from JBMZAP010000013.1 coordinate 23,683, forward strand.
ATTTGAGCGTGATGTTTTTTCCGCGGTAAGCGATGGGCCTGTCGTCGGGAGCTATCAGATCAATATCTGGGTGCAGGATTGGACGGAGGCAATCGATCGTGGCTTTAATGTGTTCGGTTTTGATCGCAGCAAGGCCTGGGAGGGGGACGCGCTCCTGGAGCCGGGCAGCAGGCTCCCACTCTTGGGTGAAGGGATCTGGCACAACTCCGCGCCACATGACACGGATATTGCACCGGGGGTCGAGCCGAATGGCTCTCCAACCAATCTGATGGGCAGGTATATGCTGTACCGCCACGGGAACCGAGGGATCAACATCGTCTTTGCCGATGGCAGTGCTGAAATGGTGGCCTTGCCGGATCTTTGGACGCTGGACTGGCATCGCGATTTCAACCATCGCGAAGATGTGGTGGTCCCTTATTCGCCTTGAACCAGCAGCTGCATGATCCGAGGGATGTCAGCCAGCCCGAACTTAATCCCGCACCGTGATCGTCGGCGCAGTCTGCTCAAGTTCCAGTGAGACAGTCGCGACCTGCTCGGCAACGGCCTTCGCAAGCGTGTCGAGTTCTTCGGCGAGTTGAGCGTCGCTGGTGAAGTTGGCCAGCGGATCGCCAGCGTCCGCGTTGTATCGCAGCGCGGTGTTGATGGGGATCTGCCCCAAGACAGGCAGGCCTTGTTGGTGGGCGAGCATCTGGGCACCACCCTTGCCAAAGAGATCGTACTCCTTGCCATCATCGCCGATGAAGTAGGACATGTTCTCTACCAGGCCGAGCACTTCGATGCCCAGTTGCTTGAACATGGCGATGGCTCGTTTTGCATCGTCCTGTGCGACCTTTTGTGGCGTACATACGACGACCGCGCCAGTCAGTGGGAGCAGTTGAGCCATCGTGAGCGGCACGTCGCCTGTGCCCGGGGGCAGGTCGATGATGAGGTAGTCGAGTTCGCCCCAATTGGTCTGTGTGGCGAGTTGGCGGAAGGCCCCGTGTGCCATCGGTCCACGCCAGATCAGCGCCTGGTCATCTTCGACCAGTGAGCCGACGGACATGGCCTTCAGGCCGTGGACGTTGTAGGGGATGATCGTGTTGCCGACGGCCTTTGGCGGGTAGGCGTGTGTGCCGAGCATGGTGGGTACGGATGGCCCGTAGATATCACCGTCCATGAGGCCGACCTTGTGGCCTTGTCGCGCAAGTGCCACCGCGAGATTGACCGAGATGGTGGACTTGCCGACACCACCTTTGCCTGCGCCGACCGCAATGATGTGCTTGACGTCGGGCAGTGGGTTTCCCTCGCGTGCGGCATCCTGCGGATTCTGCTGGCCCTGCTCGGTCTGGGTATTTGCCTTGACGGGTTCGGGCTGTGCGGTGGTCAGGCCGGCAGAGAACTCGATCTCGACGGCGGTCAGGCCGGGAAGGTCCGCAAGGGTCTGCTCAATGTCCTGCTTGATGCGCTGGCGGATCGGTCCTGTCAGGGACTCAAGACGGATACCGACCTGAACCGTGCCTTCAGGGCTGATCTCGACATGTCGAACCCGGCCCAGTGTGACCAGGTCGCGGTGCAACTCAGGGTCGTTGACGCGTTGGAGGGCGGCGTAGACGGTTTCGGGGGTGGGTAGGGCTTTTCCGGGCTCAGTGGACATAGCGGGGCATTTTAGACCGCCCTGAACGTCGTTGCAGTGGTTTTTTGTGGTAGAACTAAAACAGATGCAATAGTGCCACTTACCGTGCGTTGTGCGTATGTTGGAACGGGCATGGCAAGGTGCCAAAAGCCCAAGGCCGACAGAACCAGTTAACAAGGATAGCCCTATGAAACGTACCCACCTGCTCGCCCTGACCACCGCCCTGATGATTGCAACAGGAACGGCTTTTGCCGGCCCGAACTGCAAGAAGAACTGCCCGAAGAACAACGGCGACTCGGCCTCCCAGGAAGGTGTCTACGAAGTTGCAGAGCGTGACGGCGAAGCGAGGCCAGAACGCGGTGAGCGCGGCGAACGTGGCGACCGCAGCAAGCGGCATCACCCGCTGCAGGGCCTGGACCTGAGCGACGACCAGAAAGAGCAAGTCAAGGCCATCATGGAAGGCGCTCGTGAACAATCCAAGGCCATCATGGAAGAAGTCAAGGCCAAGAAAGAAGCCGGCGAAGAGATCGATCGTGAAGCCGTTCACGAGCAGATGATGGCCGTCCGCAAGGCCGCGATGGAGAACGTCTACGAGAACGTACTCACCGCTGAGCAGCAGGAAAAGCTCGACGAGCGTCGTAAGCAGATGGAAGAGCGTCGTGCAGAGCGTGAAGCCGAGGGCGGCGATCGACCCGAACGTGGCGACCGCAAGGGCCGAGGCGAGAACAAAGACCGCGGCGGCGACGATGGTCTTGACCTGTAATACCTCAGCCTTGCTAGATAATCAGACTTCTACGGCGTGTCCCAGCACTAAATAGCTGGGGCGCGTTTTTTTATGGGCTGGGCCTCGTCTTTCTTGCGGACCCGTTATGGCACGCCTATCGTGGCGTTTGCTCGTTAACGTTAGGATGCGTTGCTATGCCCAGTGCTTCACTGACAACCGTGCTTGCCGGTGTGAACTCAGTCGGCTTGTTCGCATCGCGTGCGTTCGTGTCGGCCTTTGCCGTGGCGGCGGCGCTCAAGTGGGGGCCGCAGATCGGCTTCATCAGTAACACAGGCATCCTGCAGCAGATCCATGGTGTGCCGAGTTGGTTTACGCATGATGTCACGATCACGATCCTAGGCTTGCTAGGCCTCTTAGAGATCGCGGCCACGAAGTCCGCCGAGGCGAGGGCGTTGCTGAATGAGGTCGACCAATATCTCAAATCAGGCGTGGCCTTTGTGTCGATACTTGCGGTCAACGGGATTATCACGGCGAATGATGAGGCGGTCTTCAAGGAGATCATCTCCTGGCAAGAGCCGGTACGGGCAGGCCTTGGCGAGGATGCGCTGGGCTTGATTGTGGCAGGGCTGACCGCTGGGAGTGTCTACGTCTCGTGTCTGGTGCGGCGAAGCCTACTGGGTGTGCTGGCAGATGCAGACCCCGATGACGACACCATGGCCGGCGGACTCTTGAGTTGGCTCGAAGACCTCTGGGCGCTGTTTGGCACGTTGCTGCTGATCCTCTTCCCGATCGTCATGCTCTTGCTGACGGCGACGATTTTCAGCTTGATCGCCCTGCTTCAATGGCGGGCCAAGCGGAGGGAGGAAAAGTCCAAGGTGTCTTGTGCAAGCTGCGGTGCAGAAATGTACCGCAGTGCGGTGGCCTGTCCGAGTTGTGCAACGGCCAACAATGCCATCCATGCGGTGGGTTGGCTGGGGCAGTCCAGGAAAAATCTGGCACAGGACCCGCAGACGCAGCCGGTACGCCTGGCGCAGAAGCAGCGGTGCCCGGTATGCGCAACGCATCTCGAACCTCGGCGGATGCGGCAGGCGTGTCCGAGTTGCCAGCATGAGTTATTTGCGACCGACGCAGAGTCCAAGGCCTATCTTGCAATGCTTGACCAGCGCTACCCGAAGGTGCTGCTCGTGACTGCCCTGCTGGGTCTGATTCCAATCGTTGGCTTGATCCCCGCGATCATGGTTTATCGCTTGCGGTTGATATCGCCGTTGAGGCGGTACCTGACGATCGCGCGGCGGATGCCTTTGGGCTTTGGGCTTCGGTTGCTTTTTATGGTTTTGATCTGGGTACAGGTGATCCCGGGTGTGGGCGCGATTGCGGTGCCGATCATGGCATCGATCAGCTACGGCACATACCGCGGAGTATTTACCAGTCAGCTTGCTTCCGAACGTGAATCGTCCCGCGCGTCTTAGAAAAGCCCCCTTGAACGGGTGGAATCGTCCAAGGGGGCGGAGGGAGAAGAAGCGAGCATTTGGCCGGCCCTGGCCATGTGTGGGTCTGATTGTTCACGGCGTCTTGCCGCGCTCGGCTGCGTTCCTTCGCATTGCGATCCTTCGCATACCGTTCAACCCGATCCGTTGTTTCGTCCTAATCGTCCCCTTTGGGGCGTTGTTCGCTCTGCTCCTTACAGATTGAATTTTGCTGGTCTAATCTCAATCGACTTTCGGTAGCACCAGGCCGGTTTGGTCCTGATATTTACCTGCTTTGTCAGCGTAACTGATTTCACACTCGTCCTCGGCCTTGAGGAAAATCATCTGGGCGATACCCTCGTTGGCGTAGATCTTCGCGGGCAGCGGGGTTGTGTTGCTGATCTCAATCGTCACCTTGCCTCGCCACTCCGGCTCCAAGGGCGTGACATTCACGATGATCCCGCAGCGGGCATACGTGCTCTTGCCAACGCAGACAACCAGCACATCGCGAGGGATTCGAAATGTCTCGATGGTTTCGCAAAGAGCGAATGAGTTGGGTGGGATGATCACGTGGTCTTTGCCGGTCTCGTTGGTATCGACCGTGACAAAGTTTCGATCATCAAACGCTTTCGGGTCGACGATGGATGCCCCGCCGTCGGTTGGTGCGTTCGTGAAGATTTTGAACAGCGTGCCGACGCGGGCGTCATAGCCATAGGACGAGACGCCGTAGGAAATACGCCCCGGCCGTTTTTCGGCGGGTGTGAAGGGTTCGACAACGAGTTGGTCGCGGATCTGGCGGTCACTGAGGACGGGCAATTCGGTTCTCCCTGAGTATGCCGGGCACCGCCCAGCGGTTCTTTATTTGAACAATGTACCGCAAGATATGGTGGCTGCAAGAGCCTTGAGCCACAAAATATCGGTCTTTGCCCGGAAATCTGGTCTTTTGACAGCAACCGACAACTTGCTCACAGCACCAGCGACAAATGCAGCGAACTGGGAGGCCTTCAGGCCGTTGCAGAGGCAGTAACGGCTTGAGTGAGTGCGGCCACGATGCGTGGGCGAACGTCTGAAAGCGGAGCGTCGATCTTCGCCCCAGCGGCTCGTGCGTGTCCCCCGCCGCCGAATTGCTGGGCGAGTTCTGCAACATTGACCGCGTCGGGCAGCGGTTTGCTGCGGAAACTCACGCGAGTCTGTGGGCCATGATCCGTGTGAATTTCACTGAGCAGTGCGATGACCTGAATCGTTCCGACCTGCTGAGGGATATCGATCAGTCGCTCGGTTTCTTCGGCTCTTGCTCCAGTTTCGTCGAAGTCGGTTGCGTGCAAGGTCATCACTGCGGCCCGGTCATCGGCAAGGAGTTCCAGTGAATCGACAGCACGAATCAAAAGCTTGAGCTTCTCCGGCCGCTCCGCCTGTTCAAGGCGTGCATACAGCCCCGCATGGTCCACACCCGCAGCAATGAGGTCCGCAGCAAGGCGGTGGGTGTTGGGCGTGACGTTCGAAAAGCGGAACCAGCCGGTATCGGATGCGATCCCCGTGAAGAGTGCGTCATTGATGGTTTGGGTCGCCTGGCTGCCAATGGTTGAGCGGTCGACGAGTTTGTCGACCAGTGATGCAACAATCTCGGCGGCAGCGGCCGCAGTCACATCGATGTATTTGTCTTTGGCAGGCACATCGCCGGAGAGATGGTGGTCAAGAATCAGTGTGCGGTCGAGCATCCCTTCAACCTGCTCTGGCAGGGGATGCAGTTGCGAATATGCGCCAGTATCGACGATGACCAACTGAGCCGTGTCTTTGGGGATGCCATGATCCGGGTCCGCGATCCTGATGCCGTGGCTGTGTGCAAGGAAATCAAGGGAAGGGAGGATGGGTGGCACCAGCAGGCCGGTTGCTTGTTTGCCGATCGCATTCAGGGCGGTCACCAGGGCCACAAGAGAGCCTGCAGCATCACCATCGGGCTTGGCATGCGTGATGACGGTGATCGGTCCGTCGCACTGCTTGAGCAGTTCCGCGGCTTGGTCGAGCGTAAGGTTGGCGTTGTAATCGTTCACAAGGGGCGGCTGAGTAGGTTGAGTCAATCGTAATTGTTCTGGTCTTGAGCGTGCAAGTTTCGGCAGTAGTCGATATCGCGATTCAGTTGTTCGGTCAGTGCTTCGACGCCAGGGAAAGGGTACTGGTCCCGGACCCATCGGGCAAAGCGGAAGGTGGCCGATGTGCCGTAGAGCGCATCGGGGTGCTCGGTAGTGAAATCGATCAGATGAGCCTCGATGTTGAGTTGATCTTTGCCAAAGGTGGGTTTTACGCCGACGCTGATCGCAGCGGGGAGTACGGTGTAGTCCTGATCGAGCTGGACAGAGCCTGCATAGACGCCATCCATTGGCGTAATCAGTCCAGACCAACTATTGGGATCGAGATTCGCGGTGGGGATGCCGATGGTTCGGCCGCGTTGGTCGCCTTTAACGATCGTGCCGGTCAGTTCGAATGGCCGGCCAAGGCAGGTCGCAGCATCTTCGACACGCCCTCTTCCGACAAGCCATCGCACAAGAGAACTCGAGATCGGCGCGACGCTATGGTCACTGAGTGGCACTTCAACGCGTGGCAGCGAGTCAACAGCAAAGCCATGCTCGGTACCAAGTTGAGCCAGCATGGACATATTGCCAGCCCGTTTTGCCCCGAAACGAAAGTCGTCACCCTCCACAAAGCCGACGGCACCATGTTCGCGGATCAAGCCTTGGATGAAGTCAGGGGCCTGCTGTGACAAGACGTCCTGGGTCGGATTGATTACCAGGACATCAGTCGCGCCAGCATGCTTGAGCGAGGCGATCCGCTGGTCAATGGTTCCAAGGTGCGGAGGGCCCTCGCCCGGTCGTAGTACTGCGATCGGCATCGGGTCGAATGTCAGCGCCAGGACGCGCGACTCACTCGCCTCGGCGAGTCGCCGAGCCGAATCAAGAATCGCCTGGTGTCCGCGGTGGACGCCGTCGAAGTTCCCGATGGTGATGATGGAAGGTGCGATCACGCGGACAGTTTAGACCTTCACGGGGTCGTTGATAAACCGCATCGCCTCTTCGACGTTCTTTTTACTGCCGATGACCAACGGGCAGCGGTCGTGGACATCGGACGGCTCAAGCTCCATGACGCGCTTGCCGCCTTCGCTGAAGGCGAGGCCGCCGGCTTGCTCCGCGACGAATGCCAGCGGGTTGCACTCGTACATGAGTCGCAGCTTGCCGCTGGGCTGTTCGGTGGTCGGCGGGTACATAAAGATCCCCCCGGTGATGAGGATGCGGTGGAAATCCGCGACCAGTGAGCCGACATAGCGCGACTTGTAGCCGCCGCCCTCGGGGTGCTTGGACCAGTGCAGGTACCGCTGGTAAGGCTCGGGGAAGCGGTGCAGGTAGGCCTCGTTGACGGAGTAGGTCCCGGCATGCTCGGGCATCTGGATATTTTCACGGGTCAGCAGATAGGCACCGAATTGCGGATCGAGCGTGAACTGGTGGACGCCATTGCCCGCGGTATAGACCAGTACTGTCGATGATCCGTAGAGCACGTAGCCGGCCGCGACCTGCTTGGCACCGGGCTGCAGCACGCTGCGTTCGGCCCCGACAATCTCGGGCGGGTTGCGGAAGATCGTGAAGATCGTGCCAACGGACACATTTACATCGATATTCGACGAGCCATCCAAGGGGTCGAACATGACGATGTACGAGTCGTCGCTGTCAACCTCCTGAAGAACACGCGGCTCGTTGTCTTCTTCAGACGCGATGATGCCGACGGTGCCGCGATAGCCCAGTGTCTGGATCAACGCCTCGTTGGCGATGATATCGAGCTTCTTGACTTCTTCGCCCTGGACGTTGGTCGAACCCTGCTCGCCCCAGACATCAATCAGCCCGGCCCGGCGGACGTAGCTGGCGATCATCTTGGTCGCGAGGGTGATCCCCGACATCAGCCAGGAGAACTGTCCTGATGCATTGGGGAAGTGCTGTTGCTGTTCCTGTAGGTGCTGTCCGAAGGTGACGTAGTGGCCGTCGTGTTTGATGGGCATGATCGAGTGCTTCCTTTATCGGCAGGCCCCTGATCGGGCCAGCGTCTGTTCACTGTAGGGTATACGACCTATCGGCCTTCGGGGTTGGTCAGACCACGAAAATTCGTGAACAAGTTCGGAAATTGGGATTGGGCGAGCGACGGCTTGCGAGTCCACGCGGGCTAGCGTGTAAGTGCGTAGCCCAGTGCGTTGACGTTGATCAGGCGGGCGTTCTTGATCTCGCTGCCACCACAGCAGCAGCAGTCGCCGCCGGCATTGCGCGTGTCATTCAGGCCAAGCGGCGAGTAGAGGACGCGGACGCGATCGCCGCTGGTCATCGCCTGGATCGGGGTTCTGCCGGCCGCACGCCGAACATCGATCGTGTCGATGTCATAAACCGTATGGAACAAGGCATGATCTGTATCAAGTTTGATAAGCGCATCTTCGCCGAAGAGTTCGGCGATGACGGCTTCAAAGCTTCGTGCCCACGCGTTATTTGAACAGCCCGCAGAGGCGAGGACGAACCCGCCTCGTTCGATAAATGTTTTCAGGTTCGCTTTTTCTTTCTTGGAAAGTTCAAACGACTCCTGTCCGCTGAAAACAACGAAGGGGTATTCGAACAGGTCATCGCTGTCGAGGGCGATCACGTCGTAGCCACGCTTGACGTTCTGGCCTGTTTCGCGCGAGTAGGTCGTCAGGAACTGATCGGCAAAGCACACGGCCGTCTTTCCGTTGTCATACGTCAATCGGGCGACAACAATCTCGCTGTCTTTTTTATTCGAATCGCTGCCTTTGTCGTCCTGTGCAGACGCAAAGGGGATCGCGCTGACGAGCAGCACGAGAACCATCATGCATAGAGTCAATAGGTGTGAGGGAGAAAGTTGCTTCATGGCTTGTCTTGTTCTTGGGCGAGCCTCTCGAAGTATGCAGACACGTGGTCGCGGTAGCTCGACGGGATCTGTCGTATCACGGCTTCAGGCAGAGGCCCTGTGTCGCCACTGCCGTTCGTTTCACGATGGGTGCCGGTTGTCGATGGGTCACGGATGTCCGGGCTTTCCTCGGGGTTGCCTGAAGCGGTACCTGATTCGCTGGGCAGGTCAGATGGCCCGAGTCCCTTTCCAATCTGATTTTGATCTGTCTTGGCGGCGTCAGCAGCCTGGTCGAGCCACTGCGCGGGTGTGGGTTCGCCGTTGATGGGTGTGCCTTCTGAGGAACTCGGGGCAGCGGGCAGTGCGGCGCTCTTCATATTTGCCAGCGCCTCACCCAAGGCATCGATCAGTTGAGCTGCTTCTGCAGGCAGTTCGCCCTGCATCGCCGCAAGTTTGTCAGCGATCGCCTTAGCCTGGCTCGACAGGTCACCGAGTTTGTCAGCCAAAGCTTGCATTGCCTCGACGTCTGATGGGGCGATACTTTCCGCCTCGGCTTGCGCCTTGGCCAATTCACGGAGCAGTTTCTCGAGATCAGCCTTGATGCCTGGCCAGTCACGGTGCGCTTCGAGGTCACGCCGGGCGGCTTTGTCGGGGTCGAATTGCGTCGTGCCATCGGGCTCGGCAACGCTGCCTTCATCGCCTTCACCTTCGTCTTCGGTCCGAGCAATGGGCGGCCTTGGCGTCGGCGTGATGGTATAGGTCCGCGTGTGGCGCCCAAAGGCTTCAAGACGGAACTGGATCGGCGCATCGACTTGTCTTAGTACGTAACTGAACCCGCCCTGCCCGTCACTGACCATTGGGAAACGTTCCGCCTCGTCGCCATGGTCATTCAGGACAATCCAGTCCACCTCCTCGGGCATACGCCCTTCAGGAACAACAGACAGGACCACGTCGTCGCCTGCGGTCGGCGGCTGAGGCGTCCATTGCGGCTGCATCTGCGTCAGTGTGAAAGGCGGGGTATCGAGCCAGGGCATGACGACCCGGGAGAACATCGAAAATGCCTGACTTGGGAGGATCAACCCCAGTAGCAGCCATAGACCGACTGCCATTCCCAGCCAACTCCCCGGGCCACGCAGCAACTGCATCGGATAAGCCTGCGCAGGCCTGACGCTTCGGGCCACGTGGGAAGCGCGAAGTTCGGCCCGCTGTAAAAGCACCTGTGCGAGCGAATCATCGTCGGTCGGATCTTTTAGCGTTAACCCAACGGTCACGGGCTGCTTATCTTCGTGCGCGGCGGCGTCGATGTGCTCGCCAGCCTGGTGAGTAAATGTCTTGTCACGCCATGGCCGTATAGCCAATACGGCGAAAGCGGCCATGGAGCTGATCGTCAGGAGGATGAGCAGGACAAGGCGCATCTCAGCAGACAAGACAAACAACGCGTCTTTCAATGCAAGGAAAAACAGCCCCGCGATCATCGCTGACATGCAGAGCAGGCCAGTATGAATCAAGGCGAATAATCGGCCACGCCTCGCCGACGACTGCACATCCTTGCGCAGTTGAAGATGGGTTTGGCCAAGCTGCCGGGATGTTGTTGTCTGCAAGCCGCTCATCGCAGGCCCATCCGTCGTCTGAAGATCCATTCCAGCCCGAGGCACCCTGCGATCAGGGCAAATACAGGCCACGTATTAAAAGCATAGTCCACCGTGTCCTCGCGGCCCGACAAAGCCTGCAGGGTTTGCATGTAGTCGATCACCGGGTCGATCTCGCCCATCGTCAGGCATTTTCCGCCGGTTGGCTCGACCAGTTGCTTGAGTAGATCTGGCTTAGCGGAGGTGTCACGCCGCTCCGGCGATCGATCGATTACTGCAAGGCGCGTGGTCAGGGGCTGGCCGGGCTCAATGAGGTCTGCTCGTCCCGGAGTCATCAATTGGATCGTGTACGTGCCGGTCTGTTCGGGTTTAAATGAGGCTGTATACGTGCCGGAGCTGTCGCTGAGTGTTGGCGACAACGTCTGGCTCGCCCCGGTGCTGTGTGTTGCGATGAGTTGCAGGTCCAGGTCGTCCGTCTCGACGTAGCGCGTGCTGATGTGCAGATTGATGGGCTCATTGGCGTCGGCGGTTACACGGTCGGCCTGAAGCGAAATATCCTGTCCGGGTAGAAATTCACCTCCAGAGGCGAGCCATTGCAGGGCACGTACCCATAGGACGCCGTAGATGGATTCGACTTGGTTATCGCGTTCATCGATGCCGGGCAGCAGTTCCCATCGCCAAAGCCCCTCGGTGAGAACAGCCATGCTGATCCCCGAGCCCACACGCAGACTCGCCATCGCCGCCATTGCCGGGCCACTTTCGCTTGTCTGCTCAAGCATCACCAGAGAGGCTGACTTTCGACCTGTAATCTGCGTCGCTGCGACCATGCCGGGTAGGCGTGAAAGAACTTCGCCTTCTTCGAGGCCGGCGAGTGGGCCGCGTGGATCATTGCTCTTGCCGAGCCGAACTCGCATCTCGCCGAGTACAGGCTCGGCCCAGTCCACGGGACTGATCGCGTTGATACCCGTTGCCAGGGTGGCATCGCCTGGACCTTGCCACTCGGGCTCTAGCTGGAAAGGCTTGCCCCTTGCAAAAACGACCGCCCCGCCACCACGGACATAGCTGGCCAGCCGATTGCCAAAGTCTTTGTCGACCAATCGCTGGATCTGTCGCCCGAGTATCACAACGTCGAAGACTTCAAGTTGCTCGGTCGGCACGATCAGGCGGTCGACCGTTTCGCCGATCAGCGACGCACGCCGCTCTTTGCCAAAGCCATAGATCGCGGTGAGGTCAAAACGTGGGTGGCTGGTGATCAGCCGGGCCAGGGAGCGTGTGTCCCAATAAGGCTCGCCTTCGAGGAGCAATACTTTGATCTGCCCGCGCGTCGTCTGGATGAAGACGTTTTCGGCGTTGTTGTCTGGATAGGCCTCGTCACCATCTGCAAGGCGAACGCGTGCTGTGTACAGATTGGCCTGCACAGATCGGCCTGTCTCCAGTGGCGGCGTCACCTCGAATTGTGCCGTTGCGGCACGGCGATCCAGCAGAAGGGGTTGGGAATCAACGACGTCGCCTTCCAGAAGCAATTCGACAATCGCCTGTTTGCCGTCAAGCCCAGTCTGCTGAATCGATGCGGTGATCGTGGTTGCCTGATCTTCGAAGAGCCGATCGCTGTCCGGCCAGGCCTGCAGCGCAAGATCCGGTGCGGAGCGCGGTGTGCCAACAGGGACAGCAAAAAGCCTGCCCGCATTCGCCAAGTCCTGAAGTGGGCCATGATGCGTCGTGTCGTGCCCGTCGCTGAGGATCACTGTGGCATCGGCATGGGTCTGTGCGATGGCGTGGTACAAAGCGGTTGCGTTGCCCTCGGCTTTGAGCCTGATCGAACTCGTCGGGTAGACCTGCTCATCAAAGGCATTGATCTCGACATCTGCTACAGCACGAAGCTGGCTGAGCATGGCTTCATCGAGGTATGTTTCAGTAACGGCGGCGAGACGCGTTGTAGCGGACTCAGCTGGCGATGTCTCCGCATCGGTCTCGGCCATTGATAAGGACTGGTCAACAAGAATCGAAAGCTTGGGCGGCGCACCTTCCTGTGCGGGGGCCGGCTGTGATTGACTATAACCCAGCAGCACCCAGCCAATACCAATGACAGCCGCGACTCGTAAAAGCAATGGCCACCAGAGCCGCTCGCGGCGTGAAGCGAGCAAGCCGCAGGCAATCACTGCGGCCAGGATGACCAGCATCATCGCCCACGCCATGACAGGTCGATACAGGGCAGCGGCGAGGAGGTGTTGGCACATCATGCTCATACCGTCCTCCCTTGCGGAACCGTGCGATGGCTGCCCGCAAAACGCCAGAGCAAGAGTGACTCTGCTGCGACCAGCGCTAACGCTGCAACAAGCAGATAAGGCCAAAACTCGATTACATCTGGACGGATTGGCGACACGGCCGATGTGCCAGCCCCGTTGTCGGCTGCTGTGCCTGTGTTGGTCCAGACTGAAGCGGTACGAGTATCAGACTCGGCCGAGTCCAGCGAGACATATGTTGTGTTGCCTGGGTCCGATCCGGAGTAAAAGCCTGGCGCGGTATAGACGTCGGCCTCGCGATCCGCCTGTTCGGGTATTTCTGCAAGCACTGAGCCCATCAGGCTCGCAGGGATCGGATCTCCGGGGCGGGCGGGCCGAGGCATGGCTGGGCCGGGTGAAGCGAATCGGCATAGCTCGTTAAACAACACAACAAAAGCGGGCTGGGCGAGCAGGCCGCCTGGCTCGGGACTCAGCTTCGCATTGATTGCGATCAGCCGCCCCCTGCCTCGCGGCATCTGGGCAACAATGATCCGCTGCATCTCATCGATGAGGATCGGCTGGGCACGCGGATCGATCGCTGCGTTACTGACACCGGGCCAAGACAACGAGGCGAGGCCCGCGCGAGAAGGCCCCTCAAATACGCGTAACGGCTCAAGGTCGAAATCGATTTTTGATGCGGCTGTTTCTATTTGATCAGCCGATCTGTCAGCGACGACCTGCACAATGCCCCCGCCGGATTGGGCGTACGCCTCAAGTGCTTGGCTTGCAATGTCAGAGAGTGGCAACTCATTGATGAGGATGACGGTCCGTGTCTGAGCGGGATCGATCTTTGAAAGAGCAGTTGCGACTTGATCGGAAGCCATCTTCTCGATTGTTGAGATTGCCGCGTTGTCACCTGTGCCGGGATTGATCATCAGGCCAATTCGATCCGCCAATTGTTGTGATCCAGGCGATGGGGCGTGGATAATCAGGCAGGTGCTCGTTGCTTGCACAGGGACTATGCCGCCGGCAATGTTGTCGGCGTTGAGTACATCGATCGGCTCAAGATTCAGGGTCAGTCGCTCTTGCTGACCAGACGGGGCTTGGAGTGAGAATGTAATTCGGCGTGTCTCGTTGGGGCCGAGCGTGACTGTCTGCTGGAGATTTTGTGCGTTCGATTGGCAGCGTATCCGTACATTTGAGGGGCTGTCGCCAAAGTTCTCTGCTTCGACGACAGCAGTCATCGACCGCCCCTTGATTGCAGGGTATGGGCTGACATCGACAAGCCGGATGGACGTGTTGTTGGTAGGGCCAGCGATGCGGAGGTGATCGACACGTATGTCAGGCCGCATGAGCGCCAACGCCTGTGCATCGGGTTGTGTCCCCTGCTGATCGGAGAGCGTGACAATGCGCACTGCCCGGGCCTCGTCTCTGACGAGTCGCTGGGTCAAGGCGATGCCGCCGGCCCAGTTGGGATGGGTGTAGCCGGGCCGAGATGTTTCGAGTTGATCGATCAGCAGGTTGAGTTGGCCGGTTGTTTTGGGCAGCAGTGATTCAGGAGAGTGATTTACATAGACGACCGCCGCGACATCCCGTGACGGGTCGAGTTGATCGAGAAGTTGCCGGGCTTCGCGCTGGGCTCGGTCGTAGAGCGATGCGCCATCCGTGGTGCGCTGCATCGAGGCGCTCGCGTCGATCATAAGGATCAGTGCAACGCCGCGATCGTTGCTGCCGGCCTTGGCGCTGGGCGTCCACTGAGGCCGCATGAACGCGAGCACCAGGAGGATCAGGACCAGCCAGCGCAAGAGCATCAGCAGGCGGTGCCTGGGTGTCTCGATCCGGGATGTTGCCGCAACGGCGCGCTGGACGAAGCGGGCCGCGGGGAACCGCACTTCCCGATACCGCGTGCGACTCAGCAGGTGCGCAAGCACAGGCAAGCCGAACGCAGCGATCGCTCCCCAAGCCATCCACGGCGCGGCCACGCTGATCATTGCCAGTTGCATGTCTATCAAGCCCGTGTTCCCAAGAGGACAACGTCCAGTCTTACGCCTACTATCCCATCGACCATCCCACCAGAATACCCCGTACAAGCACAAGGACTGCAAGCATGGCAAAGAGCAAAACAACCGACGCCCCCGCAATGATTGAGCCCGGCAAGCCCGCCCCGGCCTTCCATTTGGCGGACCAGAATGGGGATAAGCATCGCCTCTCGCAATACAAGGGCAAGTGGGTCGTCCTGTATTTCTACCCTAAAGACAACACGCCCGGCTGTACGACACAGGCGTGCGGCTTCCGTGACAACGAAAAAGAGATCCTCAAACGCGGCGCGGTGGTGCTCGGCGTCAGCCCCGACGACATGAAGTCAAAGGCCAAGTTCGCAGGTAAATACGACCTGAACTTTCCCATTCTGGCTGATGAAGGCGCCGAGGTCTGTAGTAAGTATGGCGTGTGGCAGGAAAAATCCATGTACGGGCGGACCTATATGGGGGTCGTTCGTACCACTTTCCTGATCGATCCCAAGGGCAAGGTCGCCCAGCGATTCGACAAGGTTAAGGTCAAGGGTCATACCGAGGCGGTGCTGGACGCGTTGGACGCGGCTCAGGGCTGAGTTTGTCCCGCACGATCAGGTTTCTTGCAAACGAGCGCGGGTCAGTGCTGGCGCGGTCCGTCTCGTTCGGTATGCTGTCGCCATGGGGCCTGCACCCCCCTTGCGACAACCGGGCTGTGCCCATTGGGTCAACTCGCGGACAGAAAGGAACGTACCCATGGCTAAGAAAACAACCAAGAAAAAAGCATCCAAGAAGAAAACCGCCAAGAAGAAGTCGGCAAAAAAAGTGACAAAGAAGAAGGCCGCAAAGAAGACTTCTAAAAAGAAGTCCACCAAGAAGAAGTCGGCCAACAAGTCCAAGGGTAAGAAAGCGTCTGCTGTCGCGGAAAAGAAAGACAAGGTGGCGTCTGCAAAGACCACGACGAAGCGAAAGGGCAAAGCGACGGCCAAGCCGGCCGCGAAACCCGTCGTGGTGCTCTCGCATGATCAGATCGCTCAGAAGGCTTACGAGATCTGGATGGCCAAGGGCAGGCCGCATGGCCAGGACGAGCAGAACTGGGGCGAGGCCAAGGCCGCGCTCGAAGAACTCTTCAAAGCCTAGAGCCGAGTTTGATTTGACCGGTGTTGCTGGAGTTGCTTGCGCAATGGGCAGTGGCAAAGAAAGCGTCAGGCCTGTTTTGCGAGCAAGCCTTCAAGCCGCTCTCGCTCTTGCATGAGCATTTCGAGCTGAATGAAGTTGGAGAGTTCGGTGCCGACGCGCGGGGCATAGTACTTAAGAAGTGACTCGACGCCGTTGGGGTCGGGCAGTGGCTCCGTATGGAGAACCCATAGTACGCCTGCGGTCTTACCGCCCGGACCCGGTAAACGCCTGCCGCAATAGCTGTGGAAGTTGAAGTCCTGCAGCATCTGATCATCTGGAAAATGCTCAGTCACCAGATGGGGCACGCAGAGGCCTGATTCTTCTATAACGACTTCACAAGGCGAGTTTTTAGCTTCATATTGGATCGGGTCGGCCGTTTGTCCATCGACGCAGAATGCAACGGTGTAGAGCGTGGGGGAGCT
>JBMZAP010000014.1:0-38401 GCA_049611445.1 Phycisphaeraceae bacterium
CTGCCCAACAAACGCCAGGGCAAGGTGCGCGATGTTTATGACTGCACGACCAAGGATGGCGATGAGGCGCTGCTGCTCATCGCGACTGATCGGCTCAGCGCATTTGATGTCGTGATGCCCAACGGCCCGGCCGGCAAGGGGGCGCTGCTGACGCAGATGTCCGCGTTCTGGTTCGATCACATCAAGGAAAAGCTGGGCTACAAGCTCCAGACGCACGTCCTGTCCACGGATCCGGCGGATATCGCCGGCCTCAACGACGACGAGGTCGCGATGCTGCAGGGCCGGGTGATGATCGGTCGGCGGACCAAGGTCGTACCCATCGAGTGTGTCGTGCGGGGTTATCTCGCTGGGTCGGGTTGGAAGGAGTATCAGCACAACGGCCAAGTCTGTGGCGTGCAGCTTCCTGAGGGGCTGACACAGTGTGCCAAACTCCCTGAGCCGATCTTTACCCCCGCGACGAAGGCTGAGCAGGGCGAGCACGATGAGAACATCTCGTTCGAACGCGCTTGCGAACTGGTCGGCACGCTACAGATGGAAGTCCTGCGTGATCATTCACTTGCGATCTATCAGATGGCGCATGATTACGCGGCTGAGCGTGGGATCATCCTTGCCGATACGAAGTTTGAGTTTGGTGTGCCCTTGGATGCGAAGGACGACACGCCGATCCTGATTGATGAGGTCTTGACGCCGGACAGTTCGCGTTACTGGTCTGCCGAACATTACGAAGCAGGTCGTGACCAGGACAGCTATGACAAACAGTATGTTCGCAACTACTTGGAGACACTTGTTGCGGATGGTAAGTGGAACAAAACCGCACCGGGTCCGGTGTTGCCTGATGACGTGTTGAAGAACACGACAAAAAAATATGAAGAGGCCTTTGAAATGATCACGGGTGTTGCGTTACACTAAGTTCATCGACATGAGATTTTTTGGCATCGTTGATGCCACCACGAACCGCCGGCGCGCCACCCGGCGGTTTCTTGTTTGATGTCCAATGCATCAACGTGGTCTTCTTTGTGTTGCGGTTGACGCGAAGCGTCCCGTTCGAATTTTGATCGATCTTTGAATGGGACGCCTCACGTCATTTGCTACACGGTGCCTTGATTCACGCAGAACGCGCGCAAAGAAAAACCCCGCCATCAAGACGGGGTTTTAAGTGGGCGGTGTAGGATTCGAACCTACGTAGGCGTAAGCCAGCGGAGTTACAGTCCGCTCCGTTTGGCCGCTCCGGCAACCGCCCGGTGGACGAAAATTGTCCTTGCCCGTTGCCGGGCGAGCTACGCATTTGAACACGCCAAGCCAGCCGCGTCAAGCCAACGGCGTCTTAAACCGCCAAAGTCTCTTCGATTCGGGCTTTTACAAAGGTTTGACATTGAATCATGACGATCTGACCGATACACTTCAAAGCCAGAAACTTGTCCCAAACCCCGTGATCAATCATGGAAACTGCGGCGACAGCTCTGAACTCTCACGTTCTGGTCCTCAACAAGATGTGGATGGCGGTCCGTGTCGTCGATGCACGACGCGCTTTCGCGATGCTTTGCAAGGACCTGGCCGAGGTGATCCGAGTCGATGACGGGTCGTACACGGGGTATGGCTTTGGCGACTGGGCAGACCTGTCGGAGGACTACCGCCTGCTTTTTAGTGAGCCGGGCGGTGAAGACCCCTACGAATGGGTCCGCACCGTCCGGATGCACATCGCCGTGCCGAAGGTGATCCGCCTGCTCGCCTACGATCGGCTGCCCCGCAACGATGTAAAACTCAACCGCCGCAATATCTTTGCACGGGACCACAACCGCTGTCAGTACTGCGGCGGCAAGTTCGCGTCGTCAGAGCTCTCACTGGATCACGTCATCCCACGTAGCCAGGGCGGCGGCGCTAGCTGGGCCAACCTTGTCTGCTGCTGCGTTAAGTGCAACACGCGCAAGGGCGGTCGAACACCCAAGCAGGCGCACATGCCGCTGGTGAAAAAACCTGTGAAGCCCAAGACCAACCCCGTGCTCGGACTGCGCCTGGGCAGTGGTAAGTACGAGAGTTGGAAGGCCTTCCTGGACAACGCTTACTGGTCGGTCGAGTTGAAGTAGGGTGTTGTGAAAACAAACAGGCAATGAAAAAAGCACCGCCTGATGAGCGGTGCTTTTTGATTTGTCTGAGATTGCTTGCTTATTCAGCCGCTTCTTCAGCTGCCTCGGGCTCGGGCAGTTCGTCCGGGTTGTCCAGGTCCTTTTCGATGTCCTCGATGGAACGCTCGGTTGGGACGGACGCGGGGTCGATGGGCTGGCCGATGGTAGAGCCCATGACCAGCGGGGTGCCGTTGAGGGCAACAACGCCTGACTCGATGGGTTCGTCGGCGTAGTAGTTGTTGCGGAGCGACTTGGTCGCGTTGATGGGGTAGAGCTCCCAGGTCAGCTTGGTGGGATAGCCATCCGAGGTGGTGGCCCACTCAGCGGATTCGTCACCCGTGTCACGCTCGACAACGAGGACGTGCTGCGGGGGGATATCGTAAGACCAGGCCGTTTCGTTGGACGGTCGGTAGACCGCGTAAACGGACTTGGGCTGGATGTAGGTGGACTTGTAGACCTCACGGTCTTCGGAGACGTTGCAGCCGGTGGTGCCCTGCAGGAGGACAAGACTGAGTACGAGGAGGCCTAGGGTGCGTTTCATCACTGGGTCCTTGATTGGATCGTGTTCGGTTCGACTGAGAGGCGATAGCGCTCTCTGTGTGGTCATCGGTCAGACTGCGTTCGGGATCAAGTTTATCGCGGGTTTATAGGTCAGCCAACTCGGATCTGGCTTAATTGGCCAAAAAGTCCGTTTTGTAGGGCTTAGTGGGGCTCAATATCGTGCCACGGGCCGGCCTGAGGCTGCTCCAGCCGCCATCGGAGGGGGCCGGTACAGTCAATGTGAGCCGCGAAAAAGCCCCCGCGGTGCTCCCAGAACAGCGGCCAGATCACCCCACGGTCCGTTTCAGGGATCGGAAGGGCCTGAATAGAGTCTCGATCATGCCATTCCAGTCGGCCTTCATCAAAGCTCATGGCTTCTTCGGGGATCGAAACAGGCCGTGTCACCTCGTACAGGAACATCAGCCAGTGGGTTTCGCCCAGATAGGCCGTCTCGGAGACGATCCCGGTCAGGTGCAGGTCGGTCAGGTCAATGTCCAGCCCCGCCTCCTCCTTGATCTCCCGCTGGGCACAGGCGGTCGGGCTCTCACCGATGGCCTGTTCGAGTTTGCCGCCGATCGGCGAATACAGGTCCCGGTTCGGTGGCTTGACCCGGTGCAGCAACAGGACCCGACCACGCTCGTCGAAGAGGTAGCAGAGGACCGCAATCTTGTAAGGCAGACTCATTTGGTCATTTCGGTTAGGTAAGGTTCGATTTGGTGAAGTGTAAATAAAACGAGCGGCCCGAGAGCCGCTCGCACGTCTTACTTCAACTCATCAGACCCGATCACGCTGCGTCGCGCTCGTCATCCTCGTTGCTCTGCGAAGGGGCGAACGCCGGGGCGTCGGCATCCTCGGACCAATCTTCGCACTGCGGCAGATCAATGTCCATCGCGCAGGTCTTGCGGTAGCCGAGTTTGCGGACAACTTCCAGGACCTCGGTCCATGTCGGGAAGGGCTTGTCGTTAGCACGCTTGAACGCGTCGATCGCCTGGATAAACAGGAACTGCTCCCGGTTCATCTCGCCTTCTTCAGCGGCCTTGGCGAAATCGCTGAGGCGTCGGCCCGGGCCGCGTCGGCGTTCCAGGCCATTGATCCGCGTGTCGACCACGTTCTTGCGGCGATCCGGTCCACGCTTTTGTTCCTGTGGCTTCTTGGATTCAGACATCTTCTCACTCCTGGTTCCAATGGGTCGGACAGAAAGGCTATCGGCCGTTGGCGAGGTCGGGTTGATGTTGGATCGTCAGGAATGCGCAACGAAAAACGCCCGCGGCTGCGAGCGTTCGAGAATACGGCCTGTAACGATTATGCAGGCACCGGCTCAGCGGCCACGTCAATCGTCGTCGTCATCATCGAAGTAGTCGTCATCGTCTTCGTCGTCGAAGTAGTCATCGTCCTCGTCGTCGTCATCATCGTCGAGGTAATCGTCGTCGTCATCATCCTCATCGTCTTCGTCATCGAGGTAGTCCTCGTCCTCGTCGTCCTCATCGTCGAGCAGGTCATCATCGTCTTCATCTTCCTCGTCGCCGTAGAAGGTGGACTCGTCGAACTCTTCCTCGTCTTCGATCGCAAGGAATCGACCGTGCATGATGTGGTCGGTGGTGCTCAGGAGCAGGATGTCGTCGTCTTTCTTTTGGGTTGGCATGGCTGGGGCTCGGTCTCTGATCTGATCTCTTCGGGTGGCATGAACGTATGCCATGGCGGTTACACTATCGGCAGAAGCTGCCGCCGTATCACCAAGTTTTACCAAGCTTCGGCCAGCGATCAAGCCCCCCGTGAATCGAGCACCCAACGTTGTCCGAACCCCCACCCAATTACCCTGAGCCAGAGCCTGCACCCGACGCTCCGCCCCCGGTGTGGAACATCCCCGCCGCGGTCGCCGCCTGGCTCATTCCTGGCATGGGACACATCCTCGCCGGGCACACCAAGCGGGGCACCATCCTGCTTTTTTGCATCGGCGGGCTCTACCTCGTGGGCCTGCTCGTCGGGGGGATCAGTATCGTTCACGCGCGAAACGCCGACGGTACCCTCCGCCCGTGGTACCTCGGCCAGTCACTGATCGCCCCGTCCATCGCCATCGAATACACGCACGACAAGCTCCGGGCACGTACTGAGGGAGCCGACCCGAGCCCCTACGACGAGACGATCGCCTTCGAACCCGCCTATGGCCGCGCTGCAGAGGTCGGCACGCTCTACACCGCGCTGGCCGGGCTGCTCAACCTGCTGGCCATCATCGACATCGCTTACCGTGAGCCACGCAGCACCGAACACGCGCTGCCCTTCGGGGCCGGCGAAGAGACGGGGGCCGCGTGATGCAACTGCTTGCACTATCCATGCTCGCGTATCGACCGTTCCTTGATCCGATCCAAATCGATCGTTTCTGGGTCTGGTTCCTGCCGCCGCTGATCCTGATCATCGCGCTGGTGTACCGCACGATCAAGACCGAGACGCTCAAGGGCCTGCCGGGCCGAGCAGGCTACCTCGCGTTTCAGATCAGCGTTTTCATGGTTCTGGCTGCCGCGGCGTTATATCTGACCCTTCTGTTCTTCTAGATCGACAAATTCTCCATCCGAAGCCGCTTGCCACGAACGTGGGCGTCCTCCAGCGGCTCGCGCGATACACTCTACAGCCGTGAAAGACCTCCTCGCTCAACTCGTTCAAGGCACGCCGCTCTCTGCCGAACAGGCGATCGATGCCTTTGATCAGATCATGTCCGGCAAGGCCCAGCCGACGCAGACCGCAGCGCTGCTCGCGATGATCCAGCAGCGTGGCGCCACCGTCGACGAACTTGTCGGCGCCGCCACCGTCATGCGGAACAAGGCCGCCAAGGTCACCGTACCCAACGGTCTGACTGCGATCGACACCTGTGGTACCGGCGGTGACCACGCCGGCACGTTCAATATCTCCACCGCCAGCGCCATCGTCGCCGCTGGTGCAGGCCGAGCCGAGAACCTCTGCGTTGCCAAGCATGGCAACAAGTCCGTCACCAGTAACTCAGGCTCATCGCAGGTCCTCGAAACGCTTGGCGTCAAGCTCGCGGTCAGCACGGAGACACTCACCAAGTGCCTTGATGAAGCGGGCATCTGCTTCTGCTTCGCCCCGGCACACCACCCCGCGATGAAACACGCCGGGCCCGTCCGTGCGGACCTCGGCTTCCGCACACTCTTCAATATCGTCGGCCCGCTGACCAACCCGGCCGGCGCACCGCGACAGGTCATGGGGGTCTTCGGCCCACAACTCACCGACATGATCGGCGAGGTCCTGCTCAAACTCGGCTCGATCCATGCCATGGTCGTGCACGGCCAGATGCCCGACGTTGACGGTGCCGGGGCACACCAGGGCGGCCTCGATGAACTGAGTACCTGTGGCACCAGCCGCATCTCGACGGTGCGTGACGGGAAAGTCACCACGACAGAACTCGACCCGACTGATCTGGGCCTGTCACTTGGCCACCCCTCCGCCTTGCTCGCCGATGGACCGGAGTCCTCGGCCTCGATCATCTCCGACATCATTGCAGGCAAGGAAGGCCCGCCACGCGATATCGTGGCTCTCAACGCCTCGGCCGCGCTGGTCGTCGGCGGCGTCGCTGAAAAGCTGGAAGATGGGCTGGCCATGGCCTTCGAAGCGATTGACTCTGGCAAGGCGAAAGACGCGCTCAACGCACTGATCGACCTGACCCATCAAGACAAGAGCTGATCATGCCCTACGTCGACGAAGGCAAGCCCGAGAAGGGCCCCATGAACCTGCCGCCGATTTTGCCTTGGCTGGCGGTTGTTATTGTTAGCGCACTTGGCCCGCTGCTCTGGATGGGCTGCCACAAGTGGTTTGGTTACTCGTATGCCGGGGCGTTGCTGACGGGTCTGTTTGTTGGGCTTGCCGCGAAATTCACACTCAGCCGACCGATTCCGCCCTTGCGCATCGCCGTAATCGTGCTTGTCGTGCTCGGCAGCTTGGGAGGCTATATCTGGGTTGATTCCAAGCTCTGGACACCCTTCATGCTCGACAAATCGATCGAGCGATTCTTCCGGGACTTCATCGCGTTATTGCTTGTGGGCGCAGGCTGCTATATCGCGTTTGTGTTGACCGCCCCACGTATTCAGCGTCCTGATCAATCATGAGTACGTTGTCCCTCGCCTTCGAAACATCCGGCCGAACCGCGCATGTCGCGATCGGGCGCGACGACCAATTCATCGAAGCCCGCGCGGTCCCGCGTACACGTCGCAACAACCTCGAACTCATCCCGACCGCCGACGCGCTGTTGAAGGACCACGACCTGGCGCCTTCTGACCTCGACGAACTCTACATCTCCGTCGGCCCAGGTTCGTTCACGGGATTGCGCATGGCGATTGCCGCCGCGAAAATGCTCGCCCTGACCAACCCCGCTCTCAAGCTGGTTGCGGTGCCGACGCTGGATGTGCTCGCCCATCAGAACACAAAAGTGGATGACCCCCTTGCGGTCTGTCTGAATATCAAACGCGGCACGATGTACTGTGCGGTCTATCAAAACGATCAGCAGATCGTCGAGCCGGCACTGCGCTCGCTGGAAGAGCTGTTCGCCGCCGTTAATGATCCCTCCAAGCTCGGCATCGTCAGCGAGGTTGACCTGGAGCACCCGGCTCAACTGCCGCTGGAGAACGCCGTTGTTGACCCCGAAGTTACATGGGGGGTCGGACGCGGTCTTGCCCGACAGGAACAGTTCACCGGCCCAAACGACCTGCTGCCGCTCTATATCCGCGAGCCCGAGGCGGTGACGCTGTGGAACGAGTTGGGCCGGGACTGATTCAGCTATAATGCCTCTCCGCCGACCCCCGCCGGCGAAATGACTTAGCGGGTCCCCGTTCGCTCGATCTACGCAGCGAATAACGGAAAACAACCATGCCACTCCCGAAGATTGCGATCGTCGGCCGACCCAACGTCGGCAAGTCGTCCCTGATGAACCGCCTGGCCGGGCGGAAGATCTCCATCGTCGACCCCACCGCGGGCGTGACACGCGACCGTGTGTCCACGACGATCGAACTCTCCACCGAGGGTGAGGAGCCCAACAAGGCCCTGCTCATCGATACCGGCGGCTACGGCATCGAAGACTCCCAGCAACTCACCGCCGAGGTCGAGCAGCAGATCGCCAGCGGCCTGGCCGACGCGGACCTGGTGCTGTTCCTCGTTGATGCGCAGTCGGGCATCGTGCCGTTGGACCAGACGGTCGCACAGGTGCTGCGAACCAGTGCGGGTGACAAGCCAGTCGTCCTGGTGGCGAACAAGGTTGATGCGGATAACCTTGAGCCCGCGGCGTACGACGCGATGCAGCTTGGCTTCGGCGAGCCGGTGATGATCTCCGCGACGACCAAGCACAACCTCGGCGAGTTGTACCGGGTGATCAACCAGCGCATCGACTTCGACCAGTTCGATGCCAGCGAAGAGAGTGACGATGACTCGGGCGTGCTCGTCGCCGTGGTCGGCAAGCGCAATGCAGGCAAGAGCACACTGGTCAACGCCTTGGCCGGTGAAGAGCGCGTCATCGTCTCCGAAAAAGAAGGGACGACGCGCGACAGTGTCGACGTCCGATGCGAGATCGACGACAAGGTGTTTACGCTGATTGATACCGCGGGCGTCCGCAAGACCAAGTCCCTGGCCGGTGACATCGAGTACTACAGCCAGCACCGCTCGCTGCGCAGTGTCCGTCGGGCCGATGTGTGCCTGCTGCTGGTGGACTCGTCAGTGCCGATCAGTCAGGTTGACCACCAATTGGTCAATGAGATTAACAAGCACTACCGCCCGACGGTGGTGGTGATCAACAAGTGGGATCTGGCCGAGCAGGAACATACACAGGACGAGTACGTCGAGTATCTCGACGATGCGCTCAAGGGCCTGACATTCGCGCCGATCGTGTTCACCAGCGCGCTGGCGGGTGAAGGGATGCGTGAGGCGGTCGCCTTGGCGCTGAACCTCTACGAACAGTCCAACCACCGTATGGGTACGAGCGAGTTGAACCGCGCGATCGAGGAGATCGCCAATGAGCGCGGCCCCAGCAGCAAGTCTGGCAAGCACGCGAAGATGTACTACGCGACACAGACCGGCGTGAATCCGCCGACGGTTGTGCTCTTTGTCAACGACGCGGACCTTTTTGACCGTAACTATCAGCAGTACCTGATCAACCGCATGCGCGACACGGTCGCGTTCAGCGAGGTGCCCATCCGCCTGTTCGTGCGTGGCAAGGATAAGATGACCCCGGAACAGCGTAAGGACCTGAAAGCGAGTTCAAAGTTTTGAACGCCTCCCCCTCCGCGGGGCAGACCTGAAGGGAGTGCCAAGCGATCTGTGCTTCAATCAAGCACAATGAACTAGACACCCTCCCACAGCCCCTCCCTCCAGGGAGGGGAGTTGATACAAGTAGCGAAACCATGCCCATCGATTTCAAACAGCACACGCTCAGTAACGGCCTGACGATCCTTGCCGAGGTCAATGACGACGCTCATACCGCGGCGGTCGGTTTTTTTGTCAAGACAGGTGCACGCGATGAGACCCCGGACGTCATGGGGGTGAGTCATTTCCTCGAGCACATGATGTTCAAGGGCACCGCCAGACGATCGGCCGAGGACGTCAATCGTGAGTTCGACGAGATCGGTGCGAACTACAACGCCTACACCAGTCACGAGCAGACGGTCTACTACGCTCACACGCTGCCCGAGGTCTTGCCCCAGGCGGTCGACCTGTTTGCGGACATGCTGCGGCCATCGCTGCGTGAAGACGACTTTGACACCGAGAAGCAGGTCATCCTCGAAGAGATCGGGATGTACGACGACCGCCCCGAGTGGCGTCTGCAGGACTGTCTGCTCGAAGAGCACTACGCCGATCACGGTCTGGGCTATCGCGTCCTCGGCACGACGGACACCGTCGGTGACCTCACCGCCGATCAGATGCGCGGCTACTTCAATCAGCGCTACAGCCCGGACAACCTCGTGGTCTCCGCGGCGGGTCGATTGGACTTTGATCAACTCTGTGCCGACCTCGAGTCACGCTGCGGGCAGTGGTCGCCGACGGATGCGACCCGCACGTACACCGACCCGATCGAAACGGACAAGCGGATCGTGATGAACCAGGCGAACGTCACCCGCCAGTACCTGGCGATGCTCTGCCCGGGGCCCTCGGCTCAGGACGAGATGCGCTACGCCTCGAAGGTGCTCGCGGATGTGCTTGGCGATCACGACGGCTCGCGCCTGTATTGGGCGCTGGTTGATCCCGGCCATGCCGACGAGGCGGATTTCTCGTTCTGGCCGCACGACCAGACAGGCGCCTTCATGTCGTATGTGTCCTGTGATTCCGACCGGGCCGAGGCCGTGGAAGCCAAGCTCTTTGAAACGCTTGATGGCATCACTGGCAGCGGCTTTGATATCAACGAAGGCGAGGTCCAGCGTGCCAAGAACAAACTTGTCACCCGCGCGACGCTGCAGGGCGAGCGACCCGCCGGCCGAATGCAGGCCCTGGGTGCCAAGTGGATGTACCACGGCCGATACGTCTCATTGGACGAAGAACTCGACCACCTGCTGGCCGTGACAGTCGGCGACCTCGAAAAGGTATTGGGTCAATTCACGTTTAAACCGAGAACGATTGTTACCCTCGGGCCGGAAGTTTCGTCTTAATTCCTGTTCGTTTTAAATCTTTTGATCCACCATGACTCACCCGATCCCTGACATCCTGGAAGACCTGCGTGCGGGGAAGATGATCGTGCTGGTCGATGATGAGCAGCGTGAGAATGAAGGGGATCTGGTCTGCGCGGCTGAGTTTGCTACGCCGGACACGATGAACTTCATGTTGCGCGAGGCGCGGGGGATGATGTGCGTCGCGATGAGTGGGGCGGTCTGCGATCGGCTGGACCTGCCGATGCAGTCGAGCAACAACACCTCGCAGCGCAGTACGGCTTACACGATCAGCGTTGATGCCCACGAACGGTTTGGCGTCACGACCGGCGTCAGCGCTGCGGATCGTTCACGGACCTGCATGGTCCTGGCCGACCCCAATACTCGCCCAAGCGATTTGGCCCGGCCCGGCCACATGCACCCTCTACGCGCACGCGGCGGTGGTGTACTCGTACGTGCCGGCCAGACCGAGGGCTCAGTCGATCTCTGTCGGCTTGCAGGACTCCAGTCGGTCGGGGTCATCATCGAGATCATGAACGAGGACGGCTCGATGGCCCGCCGCGGTGATCTCATCGGGTTTTGCGAGAAGCACAAACTCAAGATGTGCAGTGTTGCAGACGTGATCCACCATCGACTGGAACGCGACATGCTGGTTCGCCGGGTCGAACGTGTGCCGTTTGAGAACGCCTTTGGGCAATGGCATCTGAACGTGTACGAGTCTTCGGTCGACCCGATGCCACACGTCGCGCTGACATGCGGTGATGTGGGTGAGCCGGATGGTGACGGCGGGTCGGTGCCATCGACCTCGTCGGTGATGGTTCGGATGCACAGCCAGAACCTTCTGGGCGATGTGTTCGGCGATATCACCCAGCCCTCGGGACATACACTGGCCAAGGCGATGCGGATGATTCAGAAGGAAGGCCGCGGCGCGGTGGTCTACCTGCGACACGAGGGCATGGGCACCGGCGTACTCAAGCGTCTGCAGACGCTGGCACTCTCACCCGATGAAGAGGCGGCCCGTGTTGAAGCGGTCAAGCCCGGTGAAGATCACGAGAGTCCCGGCGTCCAACCCCGCAAAGACAAACAGGGCTATGGCATCGGTTGCCAGGTCTTGCGAGACCTGGGCATCACCGAATTGCGGTTGATCAGTAACCATCCGTTTACGCCAGGTGCGCTGCACGGCTTTGGTTTATCGATTGATTCGTTTGTGCCGATCCCGTCGGACGATTAAGACTTGCCCATCTGGTTGCTGTAACCGCCGCTGGAGTCGCCGCCGCTATCCTCGGCCGGTTCACTCTCCGACTCTTCTTTGTGCACGCTGCGGGAGAGGTTTGCGCTGTTACGCTGTGCGGAGCGGTTGCGTGCTTCATTGACGGTGAGGGGTCTGCCCTCGTAGTCCTTGCCAGAGAGCTCCTCGATGGCTTTGCGTGCCTCGTCGTCGTTGGGCATCTCTACGAAGCCGAAGCCGCGGGGGCGGCCGGTTTCTCGGTCTTTGACAAGCGTGGCTCGATTCACCTCTCCAAACTGCTTGAAGAGTTCGACGACTTGTTCCTCCGTTGTGTCGTAAGGCAGATTACCGATGTAGACGCTGATCACAGTGACTCCCCGCCCTTCAAGCGAGTCACGCATACGCCGCCCGATTGTCGCATACGCTGGGTTGTCGATGATTCTATGAGACTTGATCCATACTTTACATTAGCCCGGTTCAGTCCCATATTCAACTATTTCAAGCAAGTTGCAATAGTGAGAATCGCAATTTACTAATGTTTATACGCAAAAATTTTCATACGTTCAGGTTAACTCAATAGCTGTTCGAGGTCTTCTCGGGTCAGGCTGGACAGCACGTTGCCCTCCCCGCCGACGACCGCGTCCGCAAGATCGCGTTTTCTGGATTGCAGTTCCAGAATCCGTTGTTCGACCGTGTCTTCACAGATTAAACGGTACGCAAAAACAGGCTTCTTTTGGCCAATCCGGTGGGTTCGGTCGATTGCCTGAGCTTCGACGGCAGGGTTCCACCACGGGTCCATGATGAAGACGTATTCCGCCGCGGTCAGGTTCAGGCCCACGCCGCCGGCCTTGAGCGAGATCAGGAAGACGGGCAGGTCCGGATCGGTCTGGAACCGCTGGACGACGTCCTTACGGTTGCGTGTCTGGCCATCGAGGTATGCGTACTTGATGCCGCGCTGGTCCAGCCGCTTGCGGATCAACGCCAGCATCGAGGTGAACTGGCTGAACACCAGCGACTTGCTTCCCTCGTCGATGATCTCGTCGAGACGCTGTTCCAGTTCGTCGAGCTTGGCACTCGGCGCGTTGTCGCGGTCGATCTGCACGGCCGACGTCTTGTCGATTAACGCCGGGTGGCAGGCCGCTTGACGCAATCTCAAGAGTGCTTCGAGCACCATGAACGTCGCCTGTCCAAGGCCGGACTTGCCCTGTGCCTGGCCGTCGGGGGCCGCGGCATCCAGTTGGTTGAGCAGGTTGCCGCGGTAGTACGCACGGAGCTGGTCGTACACGCGGCGCTGTTCCGGCTCCATCTCGCAGATGATCGTCTGCTCGGTCTTGGCCGGCAGGTCGGTGAGCACCTGCTGCTTGGTGCGACGCAGGATGAACGGCCGAATTGCCGAGGCCACCTGGCCCAGTGCGTCTGCCTGGCTCTTCTCGTCTTGGCCGGTATCGGATGCCTGATCTGCCGCGACTTCTGCGTCGAGGCTGTCTGCGTCCAGGTCCACCGGTGCCGCGATCGGCAGGCGGTCCGCCCGACGTGTGACGCCGCGCCCGCCCGTTGCCGCGCGAATCAGTTCAGCGAAGCGTGAAGACGAACCGAGCATGCCCGGGTTCAGATATTCGAAGATCGACCACAGGTCGCCCAGGTGGTTCTCGATCGGTGTACCGGTCAGGGCCAGGCGGTGGTTTGCTTCCAGCAGACGTGCGGCCTTGGCCGACTGGCTCTGCGGGTTCTTGATCGCCTGGGCCTCATCGAGGACCGCATAGTCAAACTTGGTCTGGCGCAGCTCTTCAATATCGCGCCGCATCAGGCCGTATGACGTGACGATCAGGTCGTAGGTGTCGAAGTTGCCGTGGTGCTGGTCCCGGTCCGGTCCTGCATAGGGCAGCACCCTGAGTTCGGGAGCAAACTTGCGTGCCTCATCGACCCAGTTAAAGACCACGCTGCGCGGCACAACGATGATCGATGGTGTGGTCGTCGCTTCGGCGGTGGTTTCTTCGCCCGACCCGTCCGATTCCCAATCGTTGAGGTGTTTCTTATCACCGAGCTTGCGGGCTTGGATCATCGCCAATACCTGTACGGTCTTGCCCAGACCCATGTCGTCCGCCAGGATCCCGCCCATCGCGAAGCGACGCAGGAATGCCAGCCAGCCCAGGCCGTGCGACTGATAGGGGCGCAGGGTGCCGCTGAACTTGTCGGCAGGCTCCAGCGCGTGGATGCCATCGAAGCCGCGCAATCGCTCGCGCATTTTTGCGAAGCGTTCGTCCATTTCGACCAGTTCGTTGTCATCCAGCAGGGCATCAAGCATCGCCGCCTGAGACGAGCGGAAGCGCAGGTGGTCGCCCTGCATCTCGCCCATCGCGGTGAGCAGGCCGTGATCTTCGAGCCACTGTGTCGGCAGCAGGCCTTGCGACCCGTCGCCGAGCGTGATCATGTTGCGACCCGCACGAGCCGCCGCGAGGATCTCAGGCAGCGCGACCTGGTGCTGCTGGCCATCTTCGCCGGTGTACTCGACATTGCCACGCAGTTCGAACCAGTCGATGCCGGACGTGATGGACAGGCTCGGCGGACCGGCCGTGCGAATCAATTGCTGATCGGCAAGCACTGACCACTCACGGTTGATCAACTCAGACACAACGACCGGCATCAGTTTCGTTGCCAGCAGCATCGTGTCGCCTGATGGCGTGTTGATGTGACGCAGGCCAAGCGAGATGCAGGTGTGCACCGCTTCGCGTTCGGCCCGTCGGTTACGACGGATCAAATGTGCGCCGTCCGCGACGAACCCGTCCTCGTCATACACGACCTCCTGTTCGGACTCACTCTCAACGGAGGAGACCTCGGCAGTTGGATCCTGCTCTGCAACATCGCCTTCGGGTTCAGCTGCTGTCGCAGCTTCGGCTTGCTCTTCGCCGACCTTTGCCACGGGGACGAACCGCCCCGGCGCGATCGGGCTTACCCGCTGGTCGCCGTAGGCGAACCACAGTCGTGCAACGACATTGTTCTTTGCTGTCGAAGGTGCGAGTTCCATAGCCGGCATCGACGTCGGGCTGAACAGGTCCAGATGCGGCACCGGCTGGATGCTCTGTTCTGCGCGTCCCAACCCTTCGGGCAAATCCAGTTCGGGCAGGTGTGGCAGCAGATACAGCCGGTCCAGGAATTTCTCGACCTGATCCGCCTCGACGCGCATCACCGAGCGCTCGGTCTCGTCGTCGATGTAGCGTCCTTCGCGGAATTGGCTGACCCAGCGCCAAGCTTCGCGGTCGTCAAAGCGCGACGCCCGGCCGTTGTGGATCACGACGCCGTGCGGACCGCCAAGGACAACTTCCGGTGTCTCGATCGGAACACGTCGGCCACCGCGACGCATCTGCAGGTCAATCAGCAGGTCGCGTGATTTGTTGTCCTCGGCTTGCTCTTCCTCCGGCTCATCAAAACCGTCGAATTCTCCCAAGCCATCGAGCATCGCTTCGCGGATCGCATCAAGCTCTGCATCGCTCTTGCGTCCGGGTTCGGCCGCAGTCTCTTCGCTCGGCTGCTCGGGCTTCTCTTCGCCTTCGACTTCGCCTTGCAGATCGACCAGCCCATCTTCCTCATACACCGCGTGAAGGTGCAGCGACCAGGGGCCTTCGCCCTCAACCCCATCATCCCAGATGATCGCGCTGAGCTTCTGGTCATCATTCTCCGGGTCATCCACGTAGCACCGTCGTGTCTCGATCATCTGCTTGAGCAGCGAGACCTGGGCTTGTGGCGGAACGCGGTACATTGCGTGGCTGCGCGACACGGTCCATGTATCGCTCGCCTCATGTTCGGTGACCCATGTCCCGCCAAGCAGCAGTGCACAGATCTCTTTGTCCCGCGGATCGGTCAAGGTGCTGACGACATCGCTGGACACCTTTAGCGGCTTGGGCTTGCCCCAGCCCGTACTCGTTGCGATACGTTGCCGCAGTTCGACGACCAAGCCGTTGTGTCTTTGGCTCGGACGGGGCAGCACGGCGTAACACACCTGCCGCTGCACGGGGAAGACGTTCTGTGCCTGGTCCTGTACATCCGCCGAGGAAGGCCGAAGCATTGTCAGCCGACCCATCCACTTGGGCTCGTTGCCATTGCGTCCGTTGCGCGACTCACCCTCACGCTTGCGCGCCTTGGGTGGCTGGGGTTTGAGCTTGATGATCTCGTTGAGGTCAGCACCCGGGCCTTCCTCGTTGACGACGTGTAACAGGGTCGCCCAGATGTGCTCGCAGAACACGCCTTCCTCGGCCTGTGGCGAGTCGCACTCGATGACCGCCTTGCGGTCCTCGCGCTTCACGCTGACGGTGACGAGCCCGTCGCCATCGACCTGCGCGCGGACGAGTTCGCCGTCCTCCGGCTCAAGCCGAGTGACCTTGTTTGCGTTGAGCAGCGAGCGCCCTCGCATCTTTGCCTTGCTCTGAAAAAACGGTGACCAGGCCGTGAGTTGTGACAAGCCAGACTCCTCGATCGATCGAATCTTGCGAATCGCTAAGCCTAGCAAAATCAAGCTTCTTTGGCAATCTCATCGAGCGCGAAGCGTGTGCGAGTGACCCGATCAAGCAGGATTTGAGTCACTCGCTTACGCTTCGTGCTCTGACAGCCCCCAGACCCTCAACCCCCAGCCTTTCCCCATGAAATCCATCTGCGTTTATTGCGGCTCCTCCGAAGACATCGACCCCGCCTACCGCCAGGCCGCCAAGGACCTGGGCCGGCTAATCGCAGAGCACGGCGACCAACTCGTCTACGGCGGCGGGAGTGTCGGACTGATGGGCGACTGCGCGCGGGCTGTTCATGAGTTCGGGGGCAAGGTCGTTGGCGTCATCCCCGAGTCCTTGTCGAGTGTTGAGATCGCCTACCACAACGCCGACGAACTGATCGTCACGCAGACGATGCGCGAGCGCAAGCAGATCATGGACGACCGGGCCGACGCCTTCGTCGTCCTGCCCGGCGGCTTTGGGACACTCGAAGAGCTGGCTGAAATCCTCGTGTTGAAGATTCTGAACTACACCGACCGTCCGTTGATTGTCGTCAATCCGGACGGCTTCTACGACCCGCTGATTGAATTGTTCAACCACTTTGTCGATAAACAATTCGCAAAGACCAAGCACCTGGCCTTGGTGAGTTTCGTGGATGCGGTGGAAGATGTTTACGGGCTGATTAATTAGCCGTTCTTCGCCGCAAACGCGTCCATGAAGCTTGCCAGCGCCTCGGCACCCTCGATCGGCATCGCGTTGTAGATGCTTGCGCGGCAACCACCCACGCTGCGGTGGCCCTTGAGGCCGGACATGCCTTGTTCCAGTGCCTCGGCCACAAACGCGGCATCGAGGTCGGCATTCGGGGTCGTGAACACAACGTTCATCTTTGAGCGGTACTTGCTCTCGACCGGGCACTTATAGAATCCGCTGTTGCGTTCGACCGCGTCATACAGGATCTTGGAACGCGTCTCGGCCTGTTGTTGCGCCCAGGTGATGCCACCCTTGGCCTTGAGCCAGTCCATGACGAGCTTGATCATGTACACCTGGAACACAGGCGGGGTGTTGAGCATCGATGCGCCCTTGACGTGGTTGGCATAGTTCAGGTAGTTCACTAGGTCACCCGGGCATTGGTCGACGATCTCTTGCTTGATCAGCACCAACGCACAGCCGGCCGGGCCGATGTTTTTCTGAGCCCCGGCGTAGCAGATGCCGAACTTCTCAAAGTCGATCGGCCGACTCATGATTTCACTGGACATGTCCGCAACGATTGGCACATCGACATCCGGGTAATCCGCGAATTGCACGCCGCCGATGGTCTCGTTGCTGCAGACGTGCAGGTACGCCGCACCGTCGGTGGTTTGGATGGATGCCGTATCGGGCAGGGTGGTGTAGTTGTTGTCTGCACCGTCGTAGATGACGTTGCAGTTGCCTACGGCCTTGGCGTCGGCGATGGCCTTCTTCGACCACGCCCCGGAGTGGATGTAGTCCGCCGACTTGCCGCCGGCCAGCAGGTTCATCGGGATCATGCCGAACTGGAATGTTGCGCCGCCGCCGATGAAGAGGATGTGCATGTCCTCGGGCACGGACAGCATGTCGCGGACGCCCTGGGTGGCTTCTTCGAAGACGGAGACGACCTGCTTGGAGCGGTGGCTCATCTCGATCAGCGAGGCACCATTGCCCTGATAGTTCGGCAGTTCATCAGCAGCCTGCTGCAGGACCTCCATGGGGAGGGTGCAGGGGCCGGCGGAGAAATTGAAGATACGGTCGGTCGTGGTTGCGGTCATGGACACAATTTACCGCAACTTCGGTCACGGCATTTAGACCCCGGTCGATCGGCCGCACTGATCGCAGAACTTCGCCCCCGGATCGTTCATCGCGCCGCAGCGTTCGCAGCGGACGTCGCCGGGGATACCGCTGCCGCACTGGCTGCAGAAGCGTGCCCCGGAATCACACGCCTCTCCGCAGCCCGGGCAGTCGGTGGATTCTTCGGCCGTGGCTTGTCCCGACATCCCCGCGGCGATGCCTGCGCCGACAGACTGCGCCAGGCCGCCGATCGCGTCCTTCGTGCCATCGAGCATGTAGTTCGTGGTGTCCTTGGCGACGGGTGCGGCCTCGCTCGCAACATAACGGGCAATCGCGCCGAAGTACGCGAACTTGGTGATCATGGCGCCGATACCGATCATCGGGATGCCAAGGAATGCGAGGAAGAAGAGCTTTACCCCGGTGGGCGGCCCGTCGAAGCTGGGCCCGCTGCTCATTTCACCGATCGCACCGAAGATAAACCCGCCAATGCCGACAATCGTGAGGAGGATGCCGATGACCAGGATGACCGGCCCGATGACACGGAGGATCGATCGGTTGCTGCGGTGCTGGTCAGTGTCGAGGTTATAGCGCCGGTTCATGCGAATCAGGTTACCAGAGACTCCTATGCAGACGTAAGAAAAGATGGGCAATTAAATGCAGGCATGAAAGAAGCCCACGTCGTTACGGCGTGGGCTTCGAATTGGTTGAGATGTAAAGTCGGTCTTTACCCCAGCCGGTCCGTCGCGACGTGGTAGTGCGGGTCTTCAGAGATATTGACCTCGACCATATCGCCGGCTTTATCTAAGAGGGCCGCACACTCCTCGCTGAGGTGGATCAGGTGCAGCGTCTTATTCAACGTCCTGTAGCGTTCCGCAAGGTTGTTGATCGCTTCCAGGCCCGACTGGTCATAGACGCGGGTGTAGTAGAAGTCGATGATGACATCGTCCGGGTCTTCTGCCGGGTTGAAAAGCTTCTTGAATGACTCAACGGAGGCAAAGAATAGCGGGCCGTGCAGTTGGTAAGTCTTTGAACTTTCACGGGTCTCGTTGAGCTTGACGTCGGCTCCGATGTGTGTGGCATGCTGCCAGGCAAAGACGAGGGCGGCCATGATCACGCCGACGAGTACGGCCAGCGCGAGGTTATGCGCGAAGACGGTGATCAGCACGACAGTAACCATCACCAGCATGTCCGCCTTGGGCATACGCTTGAACATCTTGATCGACGCCCACTCGAACGTCCCGATCACCACCATGAACATGACGCCGACGAGCGCTGCCATCGGGATCATGCCGATCCACGGCCCCAGGAAGAGGATGAAGGCGAGCAGCAGCAGTGCGGCGACGATGCCGGAGAGGCGATTGCGACCGCCCGAGTTCACGTTGATCAGGGACTGGCCGATCATGGCGCAGCCGCCCATTCCACCGAACACGCCACAGGTGATGTTGGCGATGCCCTGACCGACACACTCGCGGTTACCCCGGCCGCGTGTCTCGGTGATTTCATCGATGAGTGACAAGGTCATCAGTGATTCGATCAGCCCGACGCCTGCAAGAATGAACGCGAACGGCCAGACGATCTGCAGTGCATCCCACGCGCCGGCGAGTGTAAAGAACTCGGCGGGGAAGAAGTTAATACTGGGTAGCCCGCCGCTGATCTCCCCGGCCATGCCCGTCACGTCGGGTGTGCTCAGTCCCATTGCGGGCAGGGCGAAGATCGCGATGGCGGACACACCAAGGATTGCGGCGAGTGATGAAGGGATCGCCTTGGTGAGCTTGGGCAGGAAGTGGATGACGGCCATAGTGAGCAGGACGAGCACGGCCATGATCCCAATGGTCTGCCAGTCGAACCACGAGCCGTCTCGGTTCTTGAAGCTTTCAAGTTGCGCAAGACCGATCACGATTGCCAGGCCGTTGACAAAGCCAAGCATGACCGAGTGAGGGACCATACGGATGAGCTTACCCATGCGCAGCAGGCCCACGCAGATCTGGATGAGGCCGCAGAGGACAACCGCGAGGAAGAGGTACTGCTCGCCATGCTTTGCGACGAGCGCGATCACAACGATCGCCATCGCCCCGGTCGCGCCGGAGATCATGCCGGGCCGACCGCCGAAGATCGAAGTGAGCAGGCCGATGATGAACGCGCTGTAGAGCCCGATCATCGGGTCCACCCCCGCGACAAAGGCGAAGGCCACGGCTTCGGGCACGAGTGCCAGCGCAACGGTCATCCCCGACAGGATGTCGGGCATCGGGTTTTTCGGGAAGACACTGTGCAGCCAGTCGGGTCGGCGGAGCAGCTTCTGGATGGAATTAGGATCGGTCGCGGCGGGCATAGTGGGCCGTTTCGTTGGGTGCGTCGGGATGGTGTTTGGTGTGTGCTTCGCGGCAGGCTGCCGCTTAAGCATTTGGCAGGAGGCGAGATTTTACTCGTGGCACCGTATCAACGCAAAGAAAGCACGGTGTCGCGGGAGACGCGAAGCGTCCCATTCGAAGCATCTGTGATCGCGTTCACGGGATACGGCGCGTCTCCCGTGCACCCCGTTAATGCGCCAACGCTTTGGGCAGATGCTTGATCCGTTCAAAAGCAAGCCTGATACGCGTCAACTCAGGCACATTAAACGCATCACTCAACTCGGACCGTTGCCAAGGCTCAAATCCATCGCTGCCAAGCTGCCAGAGCGTCAGGTCGGCTGGTTGGCCCGAGGCTGGCCCCGCAGTATGCGTCAGCGAGGTGCTCAGGTCTTCATAGAGCTTTGTTGGCGTCATCAGGTGTAAATCGCGTGGTAGGCGCTGGCTGCCTTGCTGTTCCTGCCCCAGGCCGACCTCAAGGCTCCAGGCAACCATTGAGGTGCACTGCCTTGCCGAGAGGCGGTAGGTGTCCTCGCCCTCCTGCATGCGGACGTACGTGTCCTGCCAGAACGCGTTGATCGCCTGAGCCTGCTCGTCGGTGACCTGTACCTGGATGATGGCGACCAGTGATCCGATCGGGTGGACCTTGTCGGGCATGTCGGCGAGCACCTCGTCAAGGCTGCGGTCGATCACCCACTGCTGATCGGGGTCGTCCCACCATGGGCCCGCCTTAGAGCGGATGGACTTAATCGGCCCCAATGTGTTGCTTCGCTTTGGGCCAAAGTCGTAAAAGTCATCGCCAACCGCCAGTCCCGTGTGGCCGAGAATGCCACCCGGAACGATTGAGCTGAGCGCAATGACGATGGTGACGGTCTGCCCTGGCGCATCCGCGTTCGAGGGCTGGTTGTACCACGGCCGTTCGCTCCCTTCGGTTTTTGTTCTTGCGTTACAGCACAACAGGCAGCCAAGCATCAGGGACAGCGTGGCGAGCTTCAGGGATAGGTGGTGTGTCATGCGGCTTGTGCCTTATGTGTAGGGTTGGGTCGTTTGAAGACAAGGCGCTGGTACAGGTAGCCCAGGCCGATGAGTGTGACACCGAGCCCGAAGAAACTGAAGACGCGGTAAAGGTTCTCGAGGTTGGCGGTATCGATCAGGAAGACTTTGCCGACCGCGAGCAGTAGCACGGCCAATGATCCGTATCGCAGTGTGTCGAGCCGGGTGAATACCCCCGCGACAAGCAGCACGCCGCCGAAGACCACCCACGCGAGCGAGTAGGCGTAGCGTTCAGCACTGGCCAGGTTGGAAGTGATCAGGACGTACCCGTCGCCGCTGAATCCATGGCGGACGAGCATGCTCAGCAGCATGAACGACAGGCCCACGGCGAGGAAGCCGGCAAGCTTGGCCTGCATGACAAGCTGCTGCTTCCTTGCCATACGCGCAATCAATGCAAGGATCAGGATGAGCGGGCCATAGAGGTACCAGAGCCCGTTAAATACGGCGAAGTTGCCGACGGTTTCTCGGAACCAGAGCGGGTTGAGCACCAGCACGTTGCCAAGCAGCAGTGTGACGATTCCGACGCCGAAGACCGTGCGTCCAACGTTGCCGGTTGTTTGCGGCAGCGTGCATCGTGGGGCGATGAAGTGCAGCAGGTAGCCGAGCCCGGCCCATGCCAGGCCGTAGGTCGTGCACTCGAACATGCCAATTGTCAGAGCGTGAATGTCATCCGTTTGATACGCGTTGCGGATGAGGATCCCAAAGAAGATCGCAAGGTAGGCGATCGATGTGCCGCGCAGGGTTGCGATGAGCGTTGGCTGGTCGGCCAGCGTTCTGCCACGCGACCACAACCACATCAGGGCGGCGGGCAGGGCAAACAGTACGGCCATGCGAAGGGACAGGTCCCATCCGCCAACGGCGGCCTTGTCGAACAGTGGGTTGTAGAAGATAACGCTGCCAATCAACGTGGTGACGAGACCGATGCCGAAGACAACCTGTCCTGCGACGCGTATC
This sequence comes from Phycisphaeraceae bacterium, assembly GCA_049611445.1. Taxonomy (GTDB): domain Bacteria; phylum Planctomycetota; class Phycisphaerae; order Phycisphaerales; family Phycisphaeraceae; genus JAHQVV01. The sequence continues at coordinate 22,156 of JBMZAP010000014.1, forward strand.
GCGTTGTTGTGCAGATGCTTCTGGTTCAGGCGCTGGATGAACCCGCCCATGAGCAGCCAGGCGGTGGTGTAGGTGATCAGTTCGTACAGCCCGATGGCGTTGCCGCGAAGGCCGTCAGGCGCGAAGCCGTTGCGAATCTGCAGGCCAACAAACAGGGTTACGAGCGTGATCGATCCAACGCGGAGTGCGTCCGCGAGTTGAGGGACCTCGCTGATCGACGGGCGACGTGACCAGAGCCACATCAGTGCTGCAGGTGCGGCATACAGCGCGAGCAGGCCGGCAGCCAGCGTTTTGCCACCGACAACCTCGTTGTTGAACAGCGGGTTGGAGGGGAGGAGCCCGCCGATGAGGCCGATGATGCCGCCGAGACCGACAATCACCTGTGTAGCCTGCAGGATCGGTTGGAACTTGAGTCGATTGCCGATCCAGTGTGCAACGAAGCCGGCGAGCAGAAGGACGGTCGCATACGTGGACCACTCGTAGAGCTTGAATTGTTCAGTGGTGAAATCTTCCGGCTGGAAGATGTTGCGTGTCAGGGTCAGCAGCATCACGATCAGGGTGCCCATGCTCAGCCAGGTGAGGTTCTGCGCGGTGGTTTTGCTGCCTGCCCTTGAAGCTGCCCAGGCAATGACGGCGAAGGCGGCCGCCGGGATGAGGTACATCGGCAGCAGTGTGTTGAAGATTGGGCTGCCATGGATGGTCAGGTCGAATGGCCCCGGGACGAGCAGTATCCCCGCAGAGGCGAACGCAATAATGCAACCCGCCAGTCGCAGCGGACGGATGAACAGGCCAAGGTCGATGAGTGCTGCAATTGCCGAGACGATTGCGAGCGAGACCGCGAAGTAGGGGTGGTCCAGCGATTGGCCCAGCGTGATACAGATCAACGCGAAACTGAACACGCTGAACAACGCGATTGGCCAGTCGTATGCCGCCTCACGTCGCAGGAGCATCGGGAGCGTTGCGATGGCATAGGCTCCGGCCAGGCAAAGGGTGTATGGCCACCAGAATGCGCGCAGTTCGTAGGCGTCATGCCCGGCAAAAATGACCAATCCATAGAACGCTGGCCCCGCGATCGCGCACATCAATGCAAACGCCTTGCGTTGAACGCTGCCCCACATGCAGGCATACCCACCCAGCAGGAACAGTCCACCAAAACTTGCCGACATCGCGATGAATGTATCGCTTGGCGGTGCGGGTAGGAACTTCAAAGCGTGCGTGAACAGCACAAAGAAACTCAGCGCCATGGCGACGAAGGGCATCGCGATCTGTCGCGCGTCGATGCGAGCAAGAATAAGTGTGCCCAGTGCAACGATGCCGAGCATCGACAGGTCCTGGAAGCTGTAATCGCCTCGTATCGATAGCAGGGCGACGACACCGATCGCCGAGCAGGTCGCGGCGATGGAGAGCCCGAGCACACGGAGTCGGGTTTGGTTGTCGACAGAAGCGTCACGGTGGATGCGTGCGGTATGGAAGATATAGGCGGCGGCCGTGCCGAGCACGAGCATCGCGGTGAGCGTGCGCTCGGTCGGGTTGTCGCCGATGAGCGTGTAGCCGATCGACCAGGTCACGGAGAAGATCAGTGTCATGAGGCTGATGCCGAACCAGCCGCGTTTACCGGTGACCGCCAGCACACCGATTTCGATGGCGATGAGGTACAGGACCATGCCCGCGGTTGGCCCGCCGAAGCCCTGTGCGAGGACCGGCGGGAGCATGAACCCGCCAAGCATGCCAAGGATCGCGACGGCCGGCCCGTGTCGCAGTGACAGCAGAATCGCCGCGGCAGTGATCGTCGCCATGAGACCAAACGCGATCGCTTCGCCGTTGGGGCCAAAGAGTCCATAAAGATTGTGCCCGGCCAGGACACTGGCATAGAGCACCGCGACCGCCGCACCGCAGAGCGCCTGGGCGATCAGGCTCACCCGACTGCGTGCCCACTCGCCGACACACCACAGCGCGATGCCGAAGACTGCTGCAGCGATTACGCGGACCGGCTCGGTGATGATCCCACTATCAAACCCAAGCTTGAGCAGGAACGCCGCAGTCAGCACCAATGCGATCGCACCGATCCAGACAAACACTTTGCCCGCAAGCACTTCTTCGATGGTCAGCCGACGCATGGGGCTTTCCTCTTTCGGCTCGTTCGGTGCTGTGCGCGTCACGTCGGCTGCAAGGGTCTCCTGAACGTCGCTGGCAGCTCTTTCTTGAATGACCGCTTCTGGTTTTTCAGTAACAGGGGCCTCTTCGGATTGGATGGCCTGCTCTGTTTCATCTTGCTCTGCTTGCTCCCGCTGTGCCTGCTGTTCCTTGCGAAGTGCAAGTAGATGGGGCAGCGTCTCGGGTTGCGGCTTGGCAGGCTTGTCATCTGCCGATTTCGGTTCCACGGACTCTTGTGCAGGAGTCGCTTCCTGAGCGGTGCTTTGTTTGATAGGCGGAGCGATGAACACAGAACCTGCCGCCGATTGCTCTGGTTCGGGATCGTCAGCATGCGTCTCAGTGACATCGGGCGCGGCGGTTGACTGTTCGTCTGCCCGGCTGGTCTTATGCAACTTCAGACTCAGTGCTCGTGTGTCATTCAGTTCAGCGTTGAGTCGCTGAAGTTGCTGTTGAAGTGAAGTGATTTTGTGCCCCGCGGCTTGAGCCATGAAAAACCCCGCGACGCCGAGGCAGAAGCCGAGAATCAACCCAATCACGATCAGGAAGGCCAGCAGTTCCATGGTAGTACCCTCGATTTAGGAAGTAAGTAAATACTTACATAAGTCATCGACCTGATCAAGTGAAAACTTCCATAATTTTTAATTTGTTTTCACATAAGGATTTACAATCCTTGGCGCTGGGATGGCGCATGAAAAAAGCCCCTCGCGGGGCTCGGGTGGGATGATTTATTCGGTGTTCAAATCGGGTCAGTCGGCGATCATGTCGACCATTGCCTTGCCCATCGCGTTGCCGATGAGGTAGTACGAGACCCAGTTGCGGTTCCAGTGGAACTCCTGGCCGGAGGGAGACTGCTCCTTCGTGAAGGCGAAGCCGCGGGTCTCGACGCCGGCGAAGTTGCCCGCAAACTCGGGGTACTTGTTGGTGTTGCCCGGAGCGAGTTGCGCCTCGACATGCTTCTCAACTTTCGCGCGGTAGCGGTCGGGCAGTTTCCAGCCACGCATGCCGGTGTTCGCGCAGACGAAGGGCATGTCGATGACGCCGAGGTCTTTGCGGATGTCCTTGATGAACGCAACGAGGTTGCGCTCGTAGACATCGACCGCGCTCTGATCGATGCTGTCGTTCCAACCCTGGTGCCAGCCGAAGCCGACGATCTCAAAGCCCTTGCCCTTGTATCCGGGGACATACTTCTTCAGATTGCCAGTGACTTCTTTCACGTGTCGGACAACCTCGGCGTAATGAAAGCCCATGTCGCCATCCTTCTGCGGCTTGGGGTAATCCTCAATGCTCGGCGGCAGGAAGTTGTGCTTGAGTGATCGCCCACCCCATGAGCACTTGATGATGAGCACCGGGTCTTCAAAGTACTCGCCGACCACCCAGCCGAAGCCATACTCTGGACCCGTGAGTCCTTCACCTGCACCGAAGTTGGTATCAAGGAAGCCTGCCTCTTTCTGTTTGCCGGGCGCGGAAAGATTCACAACGTAGACATCCTTGCGCACGATTGGATCACCGTCCTTGACGAGGTGGCCGTACTTGTCCGGCTCGTTCTTGACCGCGGTCTGCATCGTCCCGGGCTTGTCGCCGAGCACCGTGCCGAAGCCGACCATGTTGGACTGTCCCGCGAGGACGAAGACCTTCAGTTTGCCGTTGGCCTCTTTCTGTTTTGCCTTGTCGTCCGCGAGGCAGGGCAGGCTCACGAGCAACAGCGTGAAAATGGTGAGGACGCGCGTCAGGGATTTCATCGGGACTCCTGGTGATGTATTGAAGAAGTACGCATGAAAAAGGGAGGGCAATCATGCCCTCCCCAGTCAGGCTCTGTGATTTTATATCAGTCCAGCTCTTTGACGCGAATATTGCGGTAGTAGCGGATGCTCGGCGGGCCGCCGTGCAGTTGCAGGCCGATCACGCCCTTGCTGTTGATGAACTTCTCATCTTTCTCGGTGTAGTCGGTGAAGAGCTTGCCGTTGATGAAGATCTGGATGTGCGGACCCTTGGCGACGACACGGTAGTCGTTCCAGTCGTTCCAGTTGATGTCTTCCTTGAGGTTGACATCCTTCTCGTGCTGACCAAGCAGGCCACGGCCACGCGACTGGTCATACAGACGGCCCCAGTACTTGTGGCCCATGTCGGCCTGATAGCCAGCCATCTGGCCGTTGTCCTTGACCTCGGAGCGGAACTGGAAGCCGCCATTGGTGTTGTCCGGGCCTTGCTTCTTCACTTGCGCACGCAGCTCGAAGTTGTACATCACCTTGTTGTGCGAGGCGTAGACCGTCGTAGGGATCTTCTTGTCCATGTTGCCAGCGACCAGAACGCCTTCTTCGGTGATCTTCATGTCTTCAGCAAGACGCCAGCCGTCGGTGTGGCCCTTGCCCAGGATGGTCACGAAGCCTTCGGCTTCATCGAGGTGTTCGTGGCCGTGGTCGTCTTTCTTGTCTGTGGACGTGTTGTGCTTTGCGCACTTCTTGCAGGCGTTGGCGGGTGAGTAGGCCAGACCTGCGATCAATACGATCGCCAGGGCAAGCAGCGGCAGTTGGATGGCTTTGGTCTTCATAGGGTTTCCTTCTCTGAGGGGTTAGGCGTTCTTGTAGTCGCCGACGTTGGGCGCCTGCGGGTTCACTTCCGGGCCGAAGTAGCGGAGGATGACTAGGTCTTCGGTGCTCGAGGTGTTCTCGAAGGTCAGGCCGGCCTTGGCTGCGCTCTCGGTGACGAAAACCTCGTCCTGCGTCAATTCGTGGAAGCGGATGAGCTTGGGGCAGTCCAGCGTCATGCCGTTGATCGAGCCGGCACCTTGGACGACGATGAGCGAGCTCGCGCCGTTGTCGGTGATGGTGACCTTGCCGCCGGGGAAGACCGTCAGTTCCTTGGCGGAGAAGAGCTGTTCGCCCCCGACCTTGCCGTAGACGATCCACTTGTCAACGTGAGCGTCGTCCTGTGTGTCGACGATAGGCTCGAGGTAGTTGTTGTCCTTGAAGTTCGGATCGACGTTCTTTTCCCAGTCGAGCTGGTCAACGATGAAGTCGATGTCCTGGTGCTTGTCTTCAGGCATGTCCTTGACCAGCAGCGACCACGGGACTTCTCGACCTTCGACCAGGTTCTGGTACATGCCGAAGACGTCCGAACCCCACTGGGGCTCGTAGGTGCACAGCGAACCCGGGGCGTGCAACACCGCAGGCGGAATGAGCCAGCCCGTACCCGGCTGGAGCTTATAAGCCTTGGAGAGCTCGAGGATCTTGTTGTCGCCCTTGTTCCAGTTGGCGATGCAGTCCACGACCTGCTGACGGGTGGTGCCGGGCTCGAAGCCCATGAAGGTGTAGGGGAAGTTGTTGCCGACGTTGTTGTGCTGCGGCGGGAAGTAGTACGACTCGGGCTTGCCTTCCTGGCCAACGAGTGCGGCCTGCTCAGCGGTCTGGTGCATGTGGTGCGGGATCGGGCCCATGTTGTCGAAGAACTTGGAGTAGACCGGCCACTTGCCGTACTTGCCGAAGATCGACTCGCCGATGATCGCGCTGCCCAGTTCGCTGATGACGTCCTTGAGCTGGAAGCGTTGGCCGTCGTGGACGACGTAGGACTGGCCCTCGTCGTGGACGCGGCCTTCGTTGGCTGCGTCGGTGGTCGAGCCAAACCAGCGCTCGTCGATTCCGCCGCGGTTCAGGCCGTAGGCATAGGTGTCATCGGGGTGCAGCTTCAACCGCAGGCCGGGCTGAAGGAACGAACGCGGCACCCAGTTCGGGGCGAGGCGGAGCAGGCCGCCGGTCGCCTCAAGGGCGCTTTCGGCAGCAGCTTTGACGTTCGAGTCGAGCGTTGTCAGGTCTTGGACGGTCTTTGCGTTCAGCGCGGTCACGGGCAGATTCCTCTTTTGCGATAGGTCTAACGGGGCGGGGGCAATCCCGCGAGCCGTAAAGTTTACCGCATTTGGTCGTAATTTAGACGCATTTTGCCACGCAATCTTTCAGTTGGGATTAAAGAAACGGGCTGTGGGTTTTGGGCGTCGCCGGCGTTGGATTGCGATTCCCCGTCGTTCCGCACCGCGACTGTGGCCTCCGGTGCGATACACTTTGCCCATGGCGAAAACCACCTCTCAAACGCTCATCTCCGCTGACCGCAATATTCACCTGGGCGACTGCAGCTTCGATTCAGAGCAACTCGCACCCGACTGCCCGACCCCCTGGTCCGTCCGCATGCAGCGCCTCCGCGGCGGCAAGCAGGAGGGCGTCGATCTGATCACCATCGACAACGGCGTCTGCCAACTCCGTGTCTGCCCGACACGAGGCATGGGCATCATTGATGCGACGATGGACGAACTCAGGCTTGGATGGGACTCGCCGGTGAAAGAAATTGTCAACCCGGTGTTTGTTGATCAGCAACGCAGGGGACGTACTGGCTGGCTTGAAGGGTTTAATGAGTTTGTCGTGCGATGTGGCCTGGAGTTCATGGGCCCGCCTTGTAAAGACTTCGAGCACACCGCCGTCGGCGAACCACCCGCCAGCGACACGACGCTGCATGGCAAGATCGCCAACATCCCTGCATCTGAAGTCGAGATCATCGCGCAGACCACCGCGCCCTACGCCATCACGCTGCGCGGCGTCGTGCACGAGCGATCCATGTACGGCCCAAAGCTCGGACTCACTGCGGACCTCACGATCGTCCCCGGCGAGCAGGGTTTTACCCTCAACGACACGATCACTAATCACGGCGGCCAACTCGCAGAGATGTGCCTGCTCTATCACATCAACCAAGGCCGACCCGTACTCGATAATGGTGCTCGATTAGTTGGTGCGTTTGCCGACTCTGCCCCGCGCGATGAGGGCTACAGCGACAAACAGATCAAGCAGTTCGACCGTTATGGCAACCCCGAGCCGGGCAGCCACGAGTACGTCTACTTCGTTGACCTCGAACCCGACCGCAGCGGCCGTGTGTCGGTGCTGCTGCACAACAAGAAGAAGAACCTTGGCCTGCAGGTCGGCTGGAACAAGAAACAGCTTCCGCTGTTCACGCTCTGGAAAGCGTTACACGACGAGCGCGATGGCTACGTCACGGGCTTGGAGCCCTGCACGACTTATCCGATGCCTCGCCCCAGCGAACGGGAAGAAGGGCACCTGGTCCAACTCAAGCCGGGCGGCAGCTACAAGACCGAGTTGACGTTTGATTTATTCGATGACAAGTCATCGATTACCAAGGCGGCATCGCGGATATAACACTTCAGCACCTTTGGATGACGTAGATTTGCGAGAGTTGCCGGATCAAGCCGAAGTCTGACAAGTCATGCAAACGAACAATCGACAAGCGGGGATCGAACTGCTGATCCGTGGCGGGGCGTTGTTTCTGGGCAGCACCTTGTTGCTGAGTGGGATGTTTTTTCTCTCGGCCGGCAATAACTACGACGCGACGATCTGGTGGGTGGACCTGCGGTTCATGCCCGGCGGCTGGTCGGTATTGATGTCAGCCTTGTTTGGATTGGCGCTACTGCACCGCGCGGTTTGGCCCGGCGTGAGCGGGCGTATTGAGCGTGCCCGGCGCTGGACGTTGGGTTGCCTGTTGGCGGTGCTGGTAATCAACACGCTTGCGACGCTGCGCGTGTCGGGCGCGGGTGTCATGCTCGGCATGCCGATCCCGCTGACAGCGGTGTTGGCCGCCGGTGTCGCGCTGATGCTGCGTCGGCCGATCAGTCTGGCCACCTCGTCCATGATGACCAAGGCGCGACGTTCGCTGGGCGTCATGTTTATCGCAGGGTGCTTCTCATTGCTCGCAGCCTTGTCGCAGATGATGACCTTCGGCGAGAGTGATTACCGAAGACCCGCCGACGCGATCGTGGTCTACGGCTGCAAGGCTTACGCCAACGGCAGGCCTTCACAGGCGCTCGCTGACCGCATCCACACCGCTTGTGAGCTTTATCACGAAGGGCTGGCCCCGATGATCGTGATGTCCGGCGGCCCGCTCCACGACAGTTCGTTGAACGAAACGGAGGTCATGGCCGACGTCGCTGTATCGCTCGGTGTGCCGCGTGAGGCGATCATGCTGGACCCTAACGGTCTGGACACGCAGGCGACAGCACAGAACCTCGCTGCAGTTCTCGACGGTGTGCGCTCTGTTGATTCGCCACGTCTGCTTGCCGTCAGTCATGATTATCACTTGCCGCGCATCAAGCTCTCGCTGGAGCGTGAGGGTTTCAGGGCCTACACCGTGCCGTGCGAAATCAGACGCGGCCTGCCCAGCAAGCCCTACCTCATGGCCCGCGAGACCGCGGCGTGGTGGTACTACTTCTTCAAGCCCGTGATTGCCTCGAGCAAGTGACGATTCTGCTCATCGCACCGCGCTCGGGGTCATTGGCAATGTCTGCCCGCGATAGGCTTTCAATGCCTCGGCCAACTCCGACTCGATCTTGGCATAGTTTTCGTCGCCGGAAAGGTTGCGTTGCTCAAGGCCCTGGCTTGTGATGTCGTAGAGTTCTTTGGCGATACATGTATCGCTGTCGCTCCTGAACCACTCGACATAGCGCCAGTCCATCGTGCGGACCGTGTATCCCATCACTTCATCTTCGTCCTCCTGCAGCCAGAAGCCGTAGCGGAGGAATTGGCTGAAAGCATGCGGCTTGCCCGCTTCGCCGGACTGATCAAGATGCGTGGCAAAACTTTTGCCCGCTAATCCTTCAGGCTGTGACAGGCCCGCGAGTTCACACAGTGTCGGGTAAATATCCACGGATTCAACGAGCTGTGGCCTTGCACTCTCGCCGGACATCGATTGAGCTGGTTTGATGATCAGTGGGACGCGGGTGTCCATCTCGTAGTTGGTCATCTTCCCCCAGCTACCGTAGTCGCCGAGCTTCCAGCCATTGTCGCCCCACAGCACGATGATGGTGTTGTCGAGGATATCCAGGTTTTCGAGATGATCGAGCACCTTGCCGATCTGCGCATCGATGTAGGAGACGGATGCGAAGTAGCCGTGGCGCAGGAGCCTGGCATGGTCGGGGTGCAGTTGGCCTTCGAGCGGGTGTGGACAATCCGAAAAGTCGTTGTACCCGCGCAGTTCCTTCATGCTGTTAAGTGCCATCGGCGGAGCACCCAGCGGCGGCATGTCGTACTCCGCCAGTTCGATCGCTTCTCTGCTGTACAGGTCCCAATACTTCTTAGGCACGTTGAAAGGCAGGTGTGGACGGTAGTAACCCAGGCCGAAGAAGAACGGCTGGTCCTGCTGATTTAACTGGCTGATTTTTTGTATTGCCAGATCCGTTTGCGCTCCGTCGTAATACGCGTCGTCTGGTACGTCCGGCATCTCGGTCGCACTCGCTTTGAGGTACCAGTAGCCAAACTCATCGACACGTCGGTGCTCGGCGTCTGTGCCACGCATCTCATCCTGGCGTCGTTCAAGCCATTCGAGGTTGTGGTTGTCAAGATAGACGCAGTCGGGGTCATAGGGGAAGCCCGGCACAACAAGCCTCGGCTCGGACCAGGATGCCGGGTCGAGCTTGTCGTTGTGATAGATCTTTCCGATGGCGCAAGTCGTGTAGCCGTGCGCCATGAAATGTTGTGGCAGTGTTACGGCGTCCGGTTTCGACTCGCGGAAGTGTTTGTCCAATCCCCAGACGCCAAGCTCATCAGGCCGCTTACCCGTGAGCATGCTCGCGCGTGAGGGGTTGCAGACCGCGACCTGCACGTAGCACTTCTCGAAGTGTGCACCCATCGAGGCGATGCGGTCAATGTTGGGGCTATGGATATGCTCGCAGCCATAGCAGCCCAGTTCGGGGCGGAGGTCGTCGGAGAAAATGAACAGGACGTTGGGCTGGGGCATCACGCTATTTTGCCTTGACCGGCCCGGTCGTGTTGGCCGCAATGGGTTGTTACATGATGAAACGCTTTCGCGGTGCAATACGAGAGAAGGCCTCCTCACAGCCAGCTCTCTCTGTTATCTTGTGCGAATGAGATATTCACTGCTTTTAGCCTGCTTATTCACTTTCATCACAGCCTGTGCCTCGGCACAACCCGACAAGGACCAGCGTCCGCCGAACGTGGTCATCCTCTATGGCGACGACGTCGGGTTCGGCGATGTCAGTGTCTACGGTTCGAAGATGATCCCGACCCCACGCATCGATCAACTCGCTGCACAGGGCCTGCGCTTTACCGACGGCCACTGCGCTGCGGCGACGTGCACCCCATCGCGCTATTCCATGCTCACCGGCGAGATGGCGTTTCGCCAGCCGGGAACGGGCATCGCCAACCCCGGCGCGAACATGCTCATCAAGTCCGATCGGTTCACCATGATGGACCTGTTCAAGCAGGCGGGCTACACCACCGCGGTGATCGGCAAGTGGCACCTCGGCCTGGACGACGAGCAGCCGATCGAATGGAACGGCACGATCGATCCGAGCCCCGAGGCGATCGGCTTTGACCACCACTTCATCCTGCCGACCACCAATGACCGTGTGCCGAGCGTTTATATCAGCGGCGGCAAGGTGCAGAACCTCGATCCCAACGATCCAATCACCATCAGCAAGGCACGGATCGGTAAAGATGTCCCGGGCACCGAATATCCGGACTACAAGAACAACCCCGAGGCGATTACAAAGACACCGAGCACCCATGGGCACAACAATTCGGTGATCAACGGGATTGGTCGTATCTGGTTTATGAAGGGCGGCAAGGCCGCGCTTTGGAAAGACGAGGATATCGCCGACGACTTTGTCCGCGAGACCGGCAAATGGATCGAAGCCAACAAGGACAAGCCCTTCTTCCTCTTCTTCGCTGCTAACGACATCCACGTCCCGCGTTGGCCGCATAAACGCTTCCACGGGAAGTCCGAATTAGGTCTGCGCGGCGATGCGATGGTCAGTTTCGACTGGTCCTGCGGCGCGATCCTCGACATGCTTGAGAAGCACGGCTTGGCCGACAACACCATCGTCATCCTCGGCAGCGATAACGGCCCTGTCTACGACGACGGCTACGACGACGGCACGAAGACCAAGACCTCGACCAAGCCATCCGACCGCGGCCATTTCGGGGCCGGGCCGTACCGAGGCGGGAAGTACTCGATCTATGAAGGCGGGACACGCACGCCCTTCATCGTTCGCTGGCCCGGCAAAGTCGAGCCAGGTGTCAGCGATGCCCTCTTCTCGCAGACCGACCTGATGGGCAGCTTCGCGGCACTACTGGACCAGAAGATCCCTGAGGGCGAAGCGAAAGACAGCCGAGACGAACTCGATACCCTGCTGGGTAAGGACAAAGTCGGGCCCGAGGTCATCCTCGTGCAGACCAACAACACCAAGGCTGCCCTGCGATACAAGCAGTGGAAGTTCATCCCCGGCAAGAATCCCGAGTTGTACGACCTGTCAAAGGACGTCGGCGAAAAGAAGAACCTCGCAGGCTCAAACCCTGAGTTGGCCAAGAAGCTCGCCGACATGATGCAGAAGTACCGCAAGCAGGGGCTGGCCGAGTAACGGTCAGGCCGTGACGGTTTGGGATGGTGTGTTCGCGCTGCGTGGTGATTGTCCGCGTTGCTTGATCCACTTGCTCATCGCCTCGCGCTTACCGCTCCAGCCACTTGCCGTGCGCTGCTTGAGGAAGGTGCTGTAGAGCTGATCCATCGCGAAGCTCAACGAACCAATGAGCGTCAGACGCTGCTCGATCACTTCGCGCGGGGTCTGTGCCTCGGTGATATCGGGAAGCAGCGCGGCAGAAACGTTGAGCGTGTCGCCACTGATCGTGAGGTCCCACTGGTGCTCGCCATCGGAAAGGATCAGCCCGAGCTTGCGCGGCCACTTGCCGGTCTTGAGCGCATCGTCTGACTCGGCGAGGCTCGTTGGCTTGTCACAGCGCACAACGATTTTTCCGCCGACCTCCCACGCACAGTCCATATCAAGCTGGCGGGTGATGGTGACGAACAGTTCGCCGGCCTTGTCCGTCTCAATCACACCCTCATGTTCCTCGCACTGGTGCCAGAGCCAGGTCAGCCACTCGTTGCCGACAAAGTCCTTCAGGTCGATCGCTTTGCTGACCCAGGGGCAGACGGGGGTGTGCCGGTCGCGCGGGTTCGCTTCGTCTTCGGCATGACCTGCATCGACGGGGGGCTTGGTAAATGCGCTGGGCAGCAGGTCTTCATAGTCGCGCGACTTGCCGGTCTGCTGCAGGAAATTGCCCGCCTCCGTGCCGCCGGTCATCGGGGTCAGCTCGGCGGCAAAGCTCTTGCGGAACAGCCGGACGAGTTGCTCAACCACACTGCCGCTGGCGTTGGCGCAGAACACCAGTCCGTTTCGCAGGTCCCAAGCGATCTGTACCGACCGGCTCTTACGGAAACGGCCCGCGGCGAGGTCTTCCTGTACCTGTCGGTTGGCGAGGTCCTTCGCTTCGCGTTTCTCGGCCTTGCTCGCGAAGCCTGTGGGGCTCTGGTTTGCAGCGGCCTGCTCGTTCATCTTCTGGTACGCCTTCTTCACCTCGCCAGGGACCTTGTGTGTGTCCAGCCGCAGTGCGAAGAGTGCGAATGGGCCGTACGCGACCTTTTCATAGGTGAAGGTCGTGTCCATCAGGTGCTCGGCGGTGACCCAGCCAGCCTCGACTTCGTCGGGTGCGCCGATCTCGGTCTCACGGAAGTGGTGCTCGTGCAGCAGGTCCAGGAAGGTTTCGTCAACGCTGTCAGGGGCATCGCCAGAGACACGGAAACGGCAGTACGACACTCGGCCGGAGGTGATAGGCATGGCGGTCCAGGGAATAGGGAATCGGCAGTAAGGAGTAGGCGGTCCTACTCTGAACGCTAGATCGTAGTCGGGTGGGTTGTGAATTTGGGCAGTTGCCAAGTCATCCACAGCGCAACCGACAGGGTGTGCGGGGCTACTGGGCTTTCCCGGGGGGGATCAGCTCAATCGCGACGCGACCGGCGATGAACACGGCGAATAGGATCGGGATCATGTGCGACTGTCCCATCGTAAAGCCGACCCATGCGAAGGCCAGTGACAGGCCGCACACGACCGAATAAATAAAGATCCGGATGTCGTTGCCGACCTTGCTCAATGGCCCGCGTAGCCGTGGAACCATCACAAGGAAGACATAGCCGGGCAGGACGGTGCCATAAAAGACCAGGAAAAGCCGATAGCCCGCTTCGCCCCAGGTGAGTCCGCCGGTGATGCGGTGCTCAGGCAGGACACTGATCCTGGCGAACAGCCCAAGCAGGATCGCGATGCCCCCGAGCGTAACGAGCCATGGGATATTGGCCTTCTTATCCTCCATCATCTCGCGGACATGGACCGTGACGGTGAAGCCGGCCTGCAGGGTCAGGTGGATCGCGAGAAGGACCAGCCAGATGCCCTCGAGTTTGGCGTCTTCCTCGCCGTGAATGAACGGCAGCAACTTCGCGCCGTAGCAGATGGAGAAGACGATCATCGAGCAGAACACCAGGCCGAACCCAATGAAGAACGCGCCGACGCCTGTGCCGGGGGACGTATTGATGCGCGCTCGGTGGAACGTCAGGTCAAGGTACGGGCACAGCGCAAAGCCAAAGAGTGCGCACGGTGCGAACCAGAGGAGGTCGGTCTTGGTCAGGCGATTGACGCCTTCGGTGGGCCATGTCCAGGTTGCGAGATCCCACGCCCCCGGGGCTTTGGTGGCCCAGCTGAAGCAGCCCCAGGAAACAATCGCGACCGCGGCGGAAACAAAGAGCATCGCGCTGTTGCGGTTGCGCAGCCCAAACGTCGCACACAGGCCGACCGCCACGACAAGCATCGGCACCGCGGCGAGGCCGAACAGCTTGCTGAACAGCCAGGCGATCACAAAGAGGTGGTACGCGACAGTAATGACCGTGAAGTTCTGGCAAGCAACGCGGTGGTTGCGGACGATATTGACCGACCACTGCGGGCAAAACAGCACCAGCCCCATGAGGGCTGCGCCGAGGACATTGGGCACGGCAAAGACAAACCAGCCATAGAGCCCGTAGTCCCGCAGCAGCAGGGCGGGCAGGATCATTCCGATCACCCATGTCCACGAGCAACCAAGAAACGCGCCCCACAGCACGGCCGCGAGTGGCCCACGGGTGAAGGGTGCGTCTTTGTCAGGTTGGAGGGGGTAGAGATCGTCCGACACGATCGACTGATTGTAGAAAGGATCGTGGTTTAACGGTGTGTGATGAATATTCGTGCTAAGGCCTCTTCGTACTCCTCTCGGCTCCATCCCGGACAGGCTTCCTCAAACGCAGCGATGAGTTTAGGCCAAGAGCCTATTCGTTGAGATTGCCAATGCGGCATCGCTCTATCCCATTGACCAGCCCACAGCTCACGAATCAAGCGTTCCGCTGTTTCGCTAAAAGCCTTCCGTCGAAGCTTGCGCTGACTGGTCATTGTTTTAAAGCGATCAATACTGCCGCACCACACCCACGCAAACGCCCTGGATCTGCAGTTGTTCCTTGCGGACAACAATCGGGTCGTAGTTGTCGTTGGCGGGGACGAGGTGGATGGTGCCGTCGGATTGCGGCTCGTAGTATTTGAGTGTGGCTTCGTCGTTGTCGACGAGGGCAACGACGATATCGCCGCGGCGGGCGGCGTTGCGTTGTTCGCAGATGACGTAGTCGCCGTCGGCGATGTGGCAGTCGATCATGGAGTCGCCCCGGACCTTGAGTACGAACTTGTTGCTGGAGGAGGAGCCGGGCGGGGAGAAGATCTCTTCGAGGTCCAGGTGTTCGCGGGTTTCGACGGCCTCGATGGGCGAGCCCGCGGCGATGGAGCCGACCAGGGGCAGGCGGGTGTTGCGCGTTTCGTCGGGCAGTTCGAGATCAGGCGACAGCTCCAAAGAGCGCGCCTTGTTCGCATCCCTGACCAGGCAGCCCTTTTTGATGAGCGCCTCGACGTGCTCGAAGATGGTGACCTTTGAGACGCCTAATGCTTCGCCGAGCTCTTTCATCGTCGGCGAATAGCCGCGCGATAGCCGGGTGTCGCGAATTAATGTCAAAATTGTCATCTGCTTGGGGGTGAGGTTCGGGCTGGTCATGGATGACACTCCTCTCGGGTGGGGTTGGGTTGTCGGGTTGTTCGGTCAGCGTTTGCTCATCCGTGGCAAACGCGTGGCAGGGTTCGGGCACGAGCGATGGGGCCGGCGTCGGCATCTCCATCGTCCTGGAGTTGAAACGGATGACGCGGACCGGGGCGGAGTTCGCCTCGACGGGCTTGGCCATTGCGGCTTCGGTCGCGGTCTGGATCGCGGCGAGTCGGTCCAACTCGTCCTGCTGCCCGATCAGCCAGTGCTCAATCGCCTGGATCATGGCTAACTGCTGGCGCAGGTCGGCCGCGGCGGGTGCGTACGTCGCGGGCAGGGCTGCAGGCTCGGTGTGCTCAAAGTGATCGGCATGGCGCGTGGCCTTCGCCTGCTGCCTGTTGTTCTTGCGTCGGCCAAGGAAGCCCCACGCCACGCCGCCGCCGGAGGACTCTGCGTTGCTGTCGTGGCCGGCGGACTGGGTGGTTCGGGTGCGGACCAGGCCGTCGCCCTTGACGTCGTATCGGTTCACGTAGTCGCCGCCGGGGCCGGTCATGAGTAGTGGTGCAGTCATCGGAGGTCTCCCATGCTTGTGTGCTTGGCTTGGCTGCCCCCAACATCTTGGGGTTGTGCAGCCGGGTTCCGACTCCTTATCGCCGAAGCGTCAGGTGTGTCTACAATCACCTTCGGCTTTTCTGTTCGGTACACGTTAACCAAACGCTGCCCGAACGTCAAGTTCTGATTTCCGGGATTGATCAGCCCCCTTTTATCGGGGCGTTGGCGTTGTTCGGGTGTGGTCCGGGTAAACAGCATGGCGCTTATCGGGCGCGGGGTGCTACATCTTGTGGGTCTGATCGAGCCGTCCGACAAGCCGGTTCGGGAGCGGTTTGGTGGCAATCGGTTGTCTTTTGCGGGTTGCACGTACGAACAGATCAACCGCAACATCGACCGGTTCCGGCCGCCCGTGGCATGTTGCCATTTGGATGAAAAATAGCTCTTAATCAGTAGGTGGTCGGTGATATCCGCGTGATAAACTTTTTAGATCAATCAACAGCCATTCCTTGGAGGAGCACAATGTCACAACACTTGGGAAAACTACTGCTGACCGCGATCGGTGCATCGGTCTCTATCGGCACTGCCAGTGCCGGCACGAT
>JBMZAP010000015.1:0-36460 GCA_049611445.1 Phycisphaeraceae bacterium
TACCCTCGGTATGGAAGAGGATGCCCGTGATGTTCTGTCGGGCATTGTTGCGGATTGATTCGTCCTGAATCGCGAGGAGATCGTCCAGAGAGATCGCACGAACAGCATTACTGATGTAGAGCAATTGGGACAGTGCCATGATGCATCCCCGACACGCACAACAACATGAAAAACCAAACAAGAAAAAACGCTACCTCGGACTATACCATATTTTGACGATATATGAATGTTTTTATCTATTGTTATGCCTTCTATAGCTCTTAAACGGCGTTTTTGGGTTAACCTGATATTATTTTTCGAACGTTTTAAGCTGACGGCAGCAGCATGCAGAAGCGGCTGAGGATCTCCAGCTCGACCGGCGTACCGAAGTCGCTGTTGTTTGCGCTTTCCGCCAGACGAACCAGTTCGGCCAAGTCACGCTGATAGGCCTCGCTGTGCTCGTCCAGGTCCAACAAGCCCATTTCCCACTGGTCGAAGATGCGTTTCTGAGCGGGACGAAGGACCAGCAGCCGGACATTTTGATGCCGGTCATCCACCGCGATCTTCTCAAAAAGCCGATGAATCGTGCCCATATCGCCTTCTAGTAGCTGGACAAAGTGCCCGGCCGAGTAGAACAGCACACCGGTGATATCCAAGTGGATGTTGTTGCGGACAGACGTCTCCCGGATCGCCTCAAGCTCATCCCGTGACATGGGGTGAGCGGCATCGCTGATATAGAGCAGGTGACCCAAGACCATGGCGGGCTCCGCATTGAAACATGAAGAAATCGCCCATATGAAAGGAATTTCAGTGTAGCGAACGCATGGGGGGATAATCAACGGAAATGATTTTCCGGTGTTGTGGCCGTCCGGAATGCCAAATATTAAAAAACCCTGCTTTCTAAGCAGGGTTGAAGTGGGCCATACAGGACTTGAACCTGTGACCTCATCCATGTCAAGGATGCGCGCTAGCCAACTGCGCCAATGGCCCGATTGCCCGACGGCTGAGCCGTCAGGATCGACAAGTATAGCCAGCCGGACGCCCGGACGCCAGCACCACGAAGGGGCTGGGATCCACAGGCCAACCTGCGGGGAGCAAATCCCTGATTTACGGCTCGACGACGAGGTCCAGCGGATCCAGCTGCAGCTCGGCCGCTTCACTGAAGACCGCACTGGGGACGACGGCCAGGATGCTGCCATCGCTCGAGTCGTACTGCCAGGCGGCGGTGTTGTCCGCGGCGACGACATTGGAGTCCCTAAATGCGTTCATCGGGGGCTTCTGGAAGTAGGGGCCGTAATCCGAGCCCGCGACATCGCCATTGATGTCCGTCGTGTTGGTCAGCACCTGCCACTGAGCGGTGATGAGCTGGGCATTGGTTGGATAGACGTCATTGTGATCGGTCTTGTAAAGGATCAGTGCCTTCTTGACCGTATTGATCTGCGATGCAAGGGCACCGGCCTTCGCGGTCTCGTTCGCGTTGGAGAACGTCGGCAGAACAATCGCCGCGAGGATCCCAAGGATCGCCACGATGATCAGGAGTTCAATCAGGCTCAAGCCACGTCGGATGGATCGTTTCATATTCATGGTTTACCTCACGCTTAAGAGAGCTGTCCCCCGAAAGCTCGATTTCATCAAAATGCCAAGCCGTCGTCGTCTTCTTCAAACGGGTCGGCGTCCTTTTCATAGCCATCCCATTCCGAGGGCGGCAGGTACGTGTCGTCTTTGGGCATATCAAAATCCGGGATCGCCCGGTGGTGCACACGAATGATGCGGCCCAGCAGCTCGCCCATCTGGTTCGCGATCGAAGACATCGCATCGATCGCAGGCTCAGTGAAGGGCTGGTCGTTATCACGGAACAGCGCGATCACCGCGAGCGCCTCGCCGTCGTGATTCACCGGCAGAGCCAGCAGATCGCAGTCGGCCAGGTAGTTCCAGTCATCGCCAAGCAGTTCGTCCAGCGAGCGGTTGTCGGTGACGTGCATCAGCTCTTCACCCTTGCTCGCGACCATCGGCGCAAGCACGTCGGCCAGGTGCTGCAGCAGCATGTCGGCCGACTCCTTCGTGCAGTCGTAATTCACGTATCCACCCAGCGAGAATTCGTCGGCCGAGCTGGGCAGGAACACCGCGGCATTACATGGGCCGGCCTGCTGGATGATGTATTCCAGGGTCTTGCGAAGCACCGCTTCGAGGTCGAGCTCCTGACCGATCGCCTCGCGGTAGCCTGCCGTCTGCGTGACGTTCTGCACCTGCACAGCCAACTCCTGATAGGCCGTGACCAGATCGTTACAAAGGACATCGACCTGTTCGGTAACTTCCAGCCGTGCATCATTGAGCTTGCGGCAGAGACGCTTGAGCTTGCGGACACGCGTCATGCGGGCGCGGTCCGCCCACTGTCGATTGAGTACCGTGGTGATTCGCTCGGCAATGCTTTGCTTCCAGGCGTCGTCGGCCTGCTCGCTGCCGGGCTGAATGATGATGTCGGCGGCACCGATCTGCATCGCCTGCTGAGCAAACGCGAAGTCGGGTGTCTGCGTGAGCATGACGATCGCGGTAGCGGGATCATTGGATTTGATCTCGCCTGCCAGGGCCAACCCCTTGCCGTCGCCGGTCTGGGGGATCAGCACGAGGTCAAGCTTGCCCGCGTCCTTGAGGCTTTCGCGGGCGGCCTTCATCGACCGGGCCTTGATCAGGGTGACCTTGCCCTGCTCGACGCTGGCCTGCTCAACACACGAACCCAGCTTGGCACTGGCGTTGATCAGCAGGACGCGGCGGGGGCGCTTGGTCCGGGGGGTCTTTGTGGGCTTGGTGGGCTGCTCCACACCACCAGCCGAGGTGCTCTCTAACGGATCGGGCACTCGAATCTCCTCTCAGATACATATCACCCGGTCTCCGCCGGGCGTCTTCTCTCCAGAAACATCGGAGCGTCTGGCTGGAAAATCGAGCGCAATAGCCCAAGAAAGCCATTTGTGAGTGGGGTATGTAGCGGCTGCGCTGGCTGACGTGTTATGGGAGCCGGCTGCGCGTTAAGCCGTGCCGGTTGTATCGGCGAGCAGACCGCGGATGGGCAGCGTCAACGTCGCGGATGTGCCCTCGTTGATCCGTGAGTCCAGATCGATCCGCCCGCCGTGGGCCAGCACCAGCTGCTGAGCACGGGCCAACCCCATGCCGACCTGTCGGCCCGCAGGCTTGGCGCTGAAGAACGGATCGAACGCGTGGTTCAGTGTTCGGCCGTCCATCCCGTCACCATCATCCACCACACGGATCACGACCGACTCAAGCTCTGAATCTGTGATGGCTGACAGGTGGACCTCGCCCTGAGGGTTGGCCTGCAACGCATTCAGCAGCAGCTCGGTGATGGCCCGTGCGATCATGGCCGGGTCGCAGTGGATGATCGGCAGATCGCCTTTCACGCCCATCGTGATCTCAGTGTTGCGCTCACGCTTGGAGCGTGACTGCCTGGCGGTGCGCACCACGTCATCCAACAGGCCAAGCAGCTCGACGGGTCGGCCCTGCGGCGTTGGTGGATTCGCGAACATGTGCAGCGCGGTAATCAGGTCGCTGAGCTTGTGCGACTCCTGGAAGATCAGCTGTGCCGCTTGCTGGTCACGCGTGCCGTGCTGAAGCGACTTACTTAACAGTTGTGACCGCCCGGCGATCACGGCCAGGGGGTTGTTCATCTCGTGCGCCGCACCTGCAGCCATCTCACCCAGCCGAGCAAGCGACTGCTGTTTGAGCAGAGCGTCCTGTGCCTGGGCAAGTTCCGTGTTTGCTTCGTTGAGGGCCTCGCCCATGCGTTTGACACCCTCGTGCTGCGCGGCGGCGGCAATCGAGCCACCCCATGTTGCAAGCAAAGGCTGCAGCACGTGCCAGGCCGGCAACTGCGGTCGGTCATGGATCAGCAGCGCGGCCGTACCCCATCCCGAACTCAGCGGCAGCAACCGGACCTCGCGTACCTCGTCAACGCCGCCCAGTGCTTCGCAGATCCATGGCAGCAGGCCCATGAGGTTCATCGCCGCGGGTTCGTGTGCATCCAACTCCGACAACTTTGGCGCGCTGGGCGGTGGATCGATCGCGTCATACGTCGCGGTGCCGCGGTCCGCACGCTGACCGATCAGCCACTGCTCACGCTGCTCGCCAACATCCGTCGGATACAGCACGGCATACAGCCCCTCGCCAAACAACGCATGGGCCGAGTCCATCACGCCCTCGAGTACATCCTCGACGCTGCGGCCCGGCTTGGCCTGACCGTGAAAGTGTGCGATCGTCTCCAGCACTCGGCCCTGACCCGCCGCCTGCTTGCTGCTGACGTTGAGCTGCTGATTCAACCGGCCCAACGCTTCATTGGCCCGCTGAATCGACTGCAACAACAGCTCCTGCGAGGGCGCCTTGCACAAGCCCATCTCCTGGCCACGGCGATGTACTTCATCGACCAGTTGCAGCGTTGCCGAGTCGATCGCCGCACGCGACAAGCCCAGCCGCTCGGCCAATACATCGGTGTCTGTGACAAGTCCGTGGTTGCCCGAGAAGCCAAGCATCTGGCGACGAACGATGGCGTTACTCAACGCGATCAATCCAACCATGCGGCGGTGCGGCAGGTCGGGCAGCGCCTCGTAAGGGCTTCCGTGCAGCCAGATACAGTCCTGGATCACATGGGGCAGACCCCACTGCTCGGCCAGTCGTTTACCGGCCGTGTGGTGGTCGATACCCACGATGCTGCGTTCGGCCTCCGCGATCGAAGAGCGCTTGTTCTTACAGATCTCGACAACCCGTGCATAGCTCCTTGGGAGCACTTGATCCAGCGCCAGCTTGCCAATGTCGTGCAGCAGTCCGCAGACAAAGGCCTGATCCGGTTGCAGGTCCTGCTGGCCGGGGTGAGCCTTGGCAATCAGCTCAGCGAGGATGCCCACCGCCAGCGCGTGCGTCCACAAGCCACCGCGGTCAAACGGCTCGGGCTCGTTGCCATCCGCCTCCACTGCGATCGGCTCCTGCTTCTGAAAAACCTCCAGCACCTTCAGCGATAGCACGGTGTTCCGAATCGCACCGAAACCAAGCAGCTTCACGGCCTTTTCGATCGTAAGGATCTCTTTGCGGACACCCTTGTCCGCGCTGGAGCACTGTGAAATGATCTTCGCGGTCAGCGCCGGGTCGGATGAGACCAGGTCGATCACTTCCTGAGTGTCCGACGAGTCGTCAGAGGTCAACTGCAGCAACCGCGTCGCCACCGACGGCAACGTCGGAAGCGTGTCCAACTGTCGCAGGATCAATTCGATCCGCTGGGGCTTGGGCACTTGCGAGGCGACCATCGATGCTCCAATTCGTCCTTAAAACAGAGCACGAAGCTTTAGCGAGTGGCACGAATCTCCTGTGGCTCGATGCCACTCGCTGACGCTTCGTGCTCTGACAAACCTTACGCTTCGATCAACGACTCAACGCGAGCCATCAGCTCTTCCAGATCAAACGGCTTCTTGATGAAATCATCCGCGCCGCTGCCAAGCAGCTCGTCAATCTCATCACGGTTGACCACGCCCGACACGATCAGGACTTTCATCCCGTTGAGCTTGGGGTTCTTTCGAACCGTCTTGCAGACCATGTTGCCGTTGATATCCGGCAGCATGTAGTCCAGGATCATCAGGTCCGGCTTAAAGTCCGTCGTCATCAAGCCCGCGTCGTAGCCCGTGCTCGCGGTTTCAAGTTCAAAGCGGCCGTCCTGCCCAAAGACATCCTTAAAAAGCTCAACGATCTCCGGGTCGTCGTCAACGACGAGGACCTTCCGTTTGCCGCCGCCAAACGCGTCGGTGGGGATCTCGTTGGCCTTCATAAAGCGGATCAGTTCTTCGCGCGGGATGCGTCGGAAGCGAGACCCGGGCACGCGGAAGCCTTTGAGTCGGCCCGCGTCGAAGCAGCGGATGATCGTCTGCTGCGAAACCTTGCAGACCTCTGCGGCCTCGCCGGTCGTAAAGACCTGCTTGTCGTGCAGGTCCTCGGCGGTGTCGCTGGCCTTGCCGTTCTTATGTCCGTTCGTACCGTTGTTCGTGCCCATAGCGAGCCCTCGATCAAGTGAATTAGCAGGGCAAGCACGCAGGACACACCACGCAACAACACGCGTCCATGCGTCGGCGGCCCAAGGCTTACCCAAGTTGTCTAAGTTCACAATCGGGACGATCGAGGCGCGACTTAATACCGGTTGTGCGGTCTAGGTCCTTTATCTGACAGCAATCCAGTTCCCGATAACAAACTCGCTACAAAGGTGTATTTGTTGCGCAACACCCTTTGTAGTGATTGTCTAGCGACCAACCCACATCTAAAGTGCGTGATCACATCACTAGCCAATCATTTGCATCAACGATGAGGATTAAGAAATGAATAGTGCGACCCCGGGCTTCTCGAAGCTCGCATTTTCGATATCTGCGTTGCTGGCCTGCCTTGTGCCAAGCACCTCAAAAGCTGCAGCAGTCGCCTCGGGCGATTACTTCCCTCTTTCTTCACCCAGTACTTGGACCTCCTCGACCAGTGTTGTGATTGGTAATACCGGCACCGGTTCATTGAACGTGAATGCCAGCGTGGTCAACACCAGCGGCGTTAACATCGGCCAAAACAATACCGGCGTCGGCACCGTCACAATTACAAACCTCGGCGAGCTTATCGCGGCGAATACCTTCAACGTCGGTAACAGCGGCAAAGGCTCATTGACAGTGCAGAGCGCGGGGGAGCTGTATACAACCAACAGCTTTATCGGAGCGAACTCGTCGGGCGGCCCAACCTCGACCGCGACCGTCAGTGGCAACGGCTCGCAGTGGAACAACTCTGGGACACTCTATGTCGGCGGCAACGGCAACGGGCAATTGAACATCCTCTCGGGCGCAACCGTCACGGTCGGCACTTCCGGTGCAAGCGGCGACTTGAAAATTGCCGACCAAGCCACGTCTACAAGTACGGTCTCGGTGAATGGATTTAATGCAACGCTCGTTGTCGACAACGGGATGGATGTCGGCTATCGAGGCAACGGTACACTCGAAGTGCTCAACGGCGGGTCCGTGACAACCTCCACAACCTTCGGCACCGCTTTCATTGGACGGTACAACAACTCGACAGGGCAAGTCACCGTTAACGGTAATGGATCATCATGGGTGACCTCCAGTGGTATTGCGGTTGGCAACTCCGACAACATCAGCGGCGGAGCGAACGGCACACTGACGATCGAAAACAACGGCCTGGTCGAAGCGAAAAACGTGCATATCCACGAGACTTACGGCACCCTCAATATCAACACCGGCGGCCTGCTCCGTATCAATGGCGGGTCACTCTCGGGGATTACCGACCTCACGGGCCTCAACGTCGAATTCGTCGGCGGCGCCAGTGGCAGCTATACCAATCTCACCATCGACAACGGCCTAAACGTTTCTGACGGCAGCACCATCGCCGTCAGCGGAACGCTCGGCGTCACCGGTGCGGGTGTCCTCGGCGGCAACGGGCAGATCACCGGCAACGTGGACAATGCCGGCACCGTCGGACCCGGTAACTCACCCGGCATCCTCACGATCGACGGCAACTACGAGCAGGACGCTGCCGGCACGCTCGCGATCGAACTTAACGGCACGACGCCCGGCACCGAACACGATCAGCTTGTCATCACCGGCAACGCGACACTCGACGGCACCCTCGACGTTTCCCTGCTCTTCGGCTTTGACCTCGAAGAGGCAATGGAATTCGAGATCATGGATATCGCGGGCACCCGCACCGGCACGTTCGACGGGCTGAACCAGGGCGCGAAGTTCGGCGACTACGACGGCCTGCAACTGCAAATCGACTACGCCGGTGGCGACGGCAACGATGTTGTCCTCACCGTGGTCCCCGAACCAACGTCGCTCGTGCCACTCGCGCTAGGCGGGCTCCTGCTTATCCGTCGTCGGCGGTGAGTGAACTATAGATTGCCGACGTCAATCCTTAAGCCCGCAGCTTGCCCGGATGAGATCACGCCAGCGAATTGCCTTGGCCTGGTCTCCTTCTCAATCCAATCTTGAATTCATCTTTTACGAGCAAAACAATCCCCCTCCCTCCAGGGAGGGGAGTTCCGATCCACATCGCCTCAACAAACTGATCAATAAGCGATGACGAGTTAGGCCAGGAATCACTCCGCCTCTTGCGCGACCGCATCCAGCGCCCGCTTCGCGACCCAGCTCATCACGACCAACGCTGCGACCGTCGCGATGGCACCGACGATCCACACCCACGGCGCGACCGGCGTATCACTGTCCAACGACTCCAGCCCAGCCCCCAGCAGGACCACCGCTGCGGCCCGCGGGGCCAGGCCGATCATCGTGCCCAGCACAAACGGGAGCATTGGCACACCGAAGACCGCGGCGAGCACGTTCGTCGAGCCATACGGCACGACCGGCGACAACCGAAGCAGGCTGATCAAGAGAAAGGCCCTCGGCTTGCTGCTCCGCGTGATCGCTTCGCAGACGGCCGCACCGCGCGGGTTCCGCGCGATCACCTGCATCGCGCCCGGGCCGGCCAAGCGTTGCCCAATCACGTAACCCAACGGCGAGCCCAGCGTCGCGCCGCACAACGCCACCGCCAACCCTACCGGCAGCCCAAACGCCCAGCCGCACAACAACGACAACACGTGCGTCGGCAAGAGGGCCAGGCCGCACCCCAGCGCCCCGCCAAGCAACAACAGCGCCCCGATTCCGAGCCCACCTTCGCGCAATACATCCGCGTAGCGATACGCCAGTGCCAGTGCGAGGACACCGCCCAGCGCCTGACCAAGTGCGGCGAAGAAGACCACGCCCGACGGCCGAGCAAGTTGTTTCAGCGTCGTTATTCGAGGCATGTAACAAGTCTAGTACGCCAGTTCCCGATCGTCAGGGACACGCGATCCAGTAAGAGGGCAAGACCAACGGCCAAAGAAAAAACCCGACCCTGACAGGCCGGGTTCAGATGAACTTTGATGAAGTCTGCGCTTTAAGCCTTCACACTTGGCGGAGCGAAGCCGTCGCGGTACTTACGTCGCACGACCTTGTCGGTTGCTTCCTGACTGTTCGTAAAGACCAGTTTCTTGCGGTCCCAGAGCAGTTCTTTACCCGGGAACATCGCGGCCTTGCCCGGGAGGATCGCGCCTTCGGTGATGCGGATGCCGACGTCCCATGGCGTCCAGACCTTGAGGTGGTCCTTGACGCCGAGGGCCTGGTCAACCCACGAGTTCCAGTGATCTGCCGGGCCGGGGTCCGGGATCTCGCCGAGTTCCTTCGGATCGATCTTCTTGCCCTTGACCCAGATCTCCAGACCGCCGCCGGCACTGAGCAGCAGGGTGCCGCCCTCGCAGACGACGCTGGTTGAGTTCTTATCGACCTTGCCGTCGGGCTTGTCGATGCCGATGGAACGCAGGCTCGGCGTGATCCCCAGGTCGTTGTAGTGGATCGGGAAGATACCGCGTTTGAAGCGGGGCGAGTTGACCTCGTAGGTCAGCGTTGACTGGCAGTACGTCGCATGCAGGAAGTCGGGCTTTCGCGGGCAGTTGTTCTGCACCGCAACGGGCGAGGTCAGTTCCGGGTAGGCGTACATGATGATGTCGAGCAGGTGGACACCCCAGTCGCCGCACCCGCCGGTGCCGAACTCCCACCATCGCCGCCAACGTCCCGGCGCGATGCCGTTGCGGTACGGCTGCTGCTTGGCGGGCCCCAACCAGAGGTCCCAGTCCAGATGGGCAGGTGGTTGTGCCTCGGCGGGTAATTCTTCGCCGGTGTGCGTGCCCTGGCGCGTGCCGGTCCAGACCCAGGCCTCGATCGCCTGGCCCAGCAGGTTGCGCTCAAGGATATCGACCGCGATGCGTCGGCCCCCAGCGTTCATCCGCTGGTTGCCGGTCTGTGTGGCGAGGTGGGGCTTGGCCTTGATCGCGTCGTCGAGCATGACCAGTTCTTCAAGCTGTTGCACCAACGGCTTCTGACCGTACACGTGTTTATCGTTGGCCAGCGCGAGCAGCATGGGTGCAGCGTGCGTGTGGTCGGGTGTGCAGACGTTGACGGCATCGAACTTATCGAGGTGATCCGCGAAAGCCACGCGGTAGTCCTTCTCGACGAACGCATCAGGGAATTGATCGCCTATCTTTTTTCGTGTGTTCGCATCAACATCGACAAATCCGGTGAACTTGACCTTGGGGTGGCGGACCAGCCGACCACGGTCCATCCCTGCGATACCGCCCGCACCGACCTGAAGGATGCGCAGCTCTTTCGCACCCGCGGTGGGGTTTGCGGCAATCGCGCTACCTGTCAGTGTCGGCAAAGCCGCGGCACCAACCAAGGCAGCAGTGGTCTTCACAAAATCACGTCGGTTCATTTCTTGCATGCCAATCTCCAGATAGGGGGACATTCGAACGATGTGGATGAGCCAACCATGTTACACGGCGGCGTCTACTTAAATGCATTTACCTGGAGAAAAACCCGGCCAGTTCAGCCGGGTTGTTTTCGTATTCAAAAATCGGAACGGGACTTCCGCGAGCTATGCCTAGACCCTTGGCGGGGCAAACCCGTCACGGTACTTGCGACGCACGACCGTGTCGGTCGCCTCCTGGCTGTTGGTGAACGTCAGCGACTTCTTGTCCCACTTCAGTTCCTGGCCGGGGAATCGGCTGGCCTTCACTGGCAGTACCGCGCACTCGGTCATACGCAGGCCCGCTTCAAAAGGTGTCCAGACCTTCACGTTCTTATCGCCCAGCGCCTGCTCGATCCAGCTGCCCCAGTGGGCGTAATCACCGACGTCCGTGTTCGCGCCCAGTTCCTCGGGCGTGACCAGCTTGTTATCGACATAGATCTCGAACTTACCACCACCTGCATCGATGAAGAGTGTCCCCTTCTCACATTGCACGACGGTATTGTTTGCGCCGGCACTGTCTTTGGGGATACCCAGCGATCGCAGGTCGAAGCCGACGCCGGCATCGTTGTAGTGCACCTTGAACGTATCGTGCTTGAACTTGTCGCCACTGACCGCGTACGTCATCGTCCCCTTGCATTGTGTGCAGTGGTACCAGTCGGCCTTCCGTGGGCTTTCGCACTTGACCGATATTGGCGAAAGCAATTCGGGGTAGCTGTACATGATGATGTCCAGGAGGTGCACACCCCAGTCACCCAGGCCTGCGGTGCCGAAGTCCCACCAGGCGCGCCACTTGTTCGGCGCAATGCCGTCGCGGTACGGCTGCTTCTCGGCCGGGCCCAGCCAGAGGTCCCAGTCGATATTGGCTGGTGGCTGCTTGGCTTGAGGCAGTTCAAGGCCTGTCGCACTACCACGACGCGTGCCCGCCCAGCAGTAGCCAGCGATCGCCTTGCCCAAGAGGCCACGCTGCAGGATATCCACCGCGATTCGGCGGTTCTTGTTCTGCATCCGCTGGTTGCCCGTGTTCGTCGCGAGGTATGGCTTGGCCTTGATCGCGTCTTCGAGCATGACGATCTCTTCGAGCTGTTGCACCAAAGGCTTCTGGCCATAGACGTGCTTGTCGTTCGCCAGTGCCAACAGCATCGGGCCAACGTGGCTGTGGTCCGGCGTGCAGACGTTGACCGCGTCAAACTCATCCAGACGATCGGCAAAGACTTTGCGGTAGTCCGTATCGACAAACGCATCGGGGATCTGCTTGCCGATTTTCTCCAGCGGGTTGGAATCGACATCGACCAGGCCGACGATCTTCGCCTTGGGGTGTCGGTTGATCGCACCTCGGTCCATGCCACCGATTCCGCCGACACCGATCTGGATCACGCGCAGCATGTCCTTCCCGGCCGTGGGGTTCGCCGGTACAGGGATGGCGTTGGCCAGGTTCGGCAGCGTGGGGACCGCCGCAGCACCCAGCAGGGCGGCAGTGGTCTTCACAAAGTCACGTCGATTCAGTTCGTGCATGGCGGGCTCCGGGAGAGGTGGATCAAAATCAACGATGATCGTTGGACCCGCCATGTTACAGCCCCGATTGAACTCGTATGTATCGACCTAAAAAATAGCCGGAGACCTACGGGCTCCGGACGCGCGAGCCTCACGGTTCTCGAAACGCAATCGATGTTCTCTTGTCCGGAGCCCGTAGGTCTCCGGCTATTGAGGCTCTATTTGCACGCTCATCAGCGCACGAACGACCTAATCCCGCGGCGGACGCACCTGCTGCATGTACTCGCGGATCAGGGCCCACTCCTGGCCGTTGCCCTCGTTGACCCACTGCTCGATCCGTGACTCATGCCTTGCTCGTCGTTCCGCGCGTTCTTCTTCAGACGGCTCGGGTCGATCACCACGTTCGCCGCTGCGATCGCCACCCCCCTCACCGCGGGGGCCACCCGGGCCGCCGCCCGGACCACCACGCCCACCAAAACTTTCAAAACGGGCGCGATCCTCGGCGATCATCTGCCGCCTCGTTGCGTTATCAGCCAACGCAA
Source organism: Phycisphaeraceae bacterium (assembly GCA_049611445.1). GTDB lineage: Bacteria > Planctomycetota > Phycisphaerae > Phycisphaerales > Phycisphaeraceae > JAHQVV01. The sequence continues at coordinate 12,384 of JBMZAP010000015.1, forward strand.
AAAGTTGAGCACGCTCAAGCATCTGCTGGCGGAACATATCGCGCATGGCATGACGCGAATCATCAGAGCTGTTTTCCATCATGGCACGCCGTTGCTCACGATCGCTCGTCTGCATGAGCTCAGACACGCGATCGATGTACGGCCGACGCTGCTCACGCGAAAGATTTTTATAAGCCCTGGATTCCAATAACGCCGGCACATCTTCCATCGTCTCGGGCATATCCGGCATGCCGGTGGGCCAGTAGGTGTATCCCAGGCCCGCACACAACACAACGATCGACACGACGAGTAGTGCCAGCACCTTCGGGTGTTCTCTCAAGTTGCTTGCCATGATTAAAACTCCAGCTTTCCGACATGCCCGTCGGCAAAGAGGACGTTGCGTCCGATGTGTCGCATGGGGACGTTGATCGACGAACCATCGTTCAATACGAACTCGCCGTTGTCGAAGTCACGCATGACGGCCATCTTGCTCGCATCAACATTCATCCGTCGCAACCGGCCACGCTCCAGGAACTCCCTGAGTGTCTCGCCCCCCAACGAGAAGTTGTAGTCGTAGCTGATCCCCGACAGGGCGTACACCTGGTCGTCATCCGGGCACTGATAAACCTTGCCTTCTTCCGTATCTTCTTCGAGGTAGTCTTTGAGTGCCGTCATGATCGGCGGGTAGGGCGAGCTCGATACGAACGGGTCGGGCATGTACTTCGCGATCGGGTAGACCTCCTTGTTCTCGATCGTGTACGACTCGATCACCAGCCCGAGCTGGCGCAGGGACGAACTGCAGGTAACTTTCTCTGCCGCGCCGCGTACCTTTGCCATGACGGGAAGCAGGATGCCGATGAGCAGCCCGATGATCGAGACGACCACCAGCAGCTCGATCAGCGTAAACCCGGCCCGGGCCATGGGTGGAGACGGTCTATGAGGAGACTGGATCGGTTTCATCTGAGCCCAACGCGTAAGCCAAATGGTTGATTGCAGGGCAAAGATTAAGAATTTTCAGGTCAATCAACACGAAGCAATGACATGGGGGTTCAGCCAGCTTAAAAACCTGCGGCCTTACGCAGCTCGTTATACCGCGGCAGCATCGCATCGATCTCGGCCTGCTGGGCCGCACCCGGGTCCTTGGGCTGCTGGGCAATCGCCTTGTCCAACTCGGCCTGTTGCTTCTGAGCTGCCTTGATCGCTTCATGGATCGCAGGGATCTCTTTCTCCTTGGCCCCAATCGATTCCGCAAGCTTCTTGAATGCGTGGACCTCGGTCTCGTAATCAAACTCGGCGTCTTCCAGAGCGACCGCAGAATCTGGCTTGGCCGGATCAACCTGCTTCTTGACCTTGTCAACGTTCTTCTTCGCTGCTGCGACCTTCTCCTTCTGAGCTTTATGCTTCGCCCCGAGATCAGCCAGCGCGTGCTGTGCCGAAACAAGCTTCTGCTTCTGGTCGGCCTGCTTCGCTTGTGCCGCGTCGCGCTCTGCGATCAGATCTTGCTTGCTGCCACGCAGTTCATCTCGCTTCAATTTGAGCGCATCGATCTTCAAACGGATCTGCGCTGCCTGCCACTTGGCAACCGAGCGGTGCGCCTGTGCCAGTTGTTGCTCAGCAACCGTCACCTTCGCCGCCGCCTGATCGGCGACTTCTTTGGCCTTGCCCTGAGCTTCCTGCTTCTGTTTCAGCGTTGCCTCGTTGGGCTTGACCTGCTGACGGGCTTGGTTCAGGTTATTGCGGGCCTGCTCATAGGCCTTGTTCGCCTGCTCCATTTCGCTGGTACGTTCTTTAGACATCTGCTCGGCACGATCAGTCTCGACACGCTGCTTCTCATGCGCTTCGGCCGCACCCTTGGTCTTGTCCTGAGCTTTGGCAAGCTCTTGTTCACGCTTCTGAGCTTCCGCGGTTCGCTGCTGGGCCAGGCCTGTCACCTGTTCGACCTTCCGCTTCAGATCCATGGCTTTGCGCTCATGGTCCGATGCCTTGCGCTTCAGATCATCCGCTTTACGCTGCTGCTGGTCCGACTTGTTCTTCAGGTCAGAAGCCACGAGTTTGAGTTTGTCGGCGTTGGTACGCGCTTCTTTCGCTGCGGCTTGTGACTGCATCAGCCGAGCCTGCATCTCTTCAACACGCTTGGCCTTAGCGTCGTAGGCAGATTTCATCGCCGTACTGTGCTTCGACTTGGCGTCGTAGGTCCGCTGCAACTCGGCCGCGCGACTTGCCTTCTCGGCAGCCTGCTTGGCCAACTCCTCGGCACGCTTGCGCAGGGCCTCATCTTCCGGCTTCGCATCGGCCTGCTTCTTCGCCTCGTCGGCTTGGGCACGGGCCTGGTCGGCCTGTTGTCTGGCCTGGTCATATTGCCCCTTGGCCTGATCCGTTTCACGCTGAGCCTGGTCGTACTGGGCTTTCGCCTGGCTGGATTCACGTTTCGCCTGGTCCAACTCGCGCTGGTGCTGCTCGGCAAGCCGCTTGGCCTGATCGGCAGCCTGGTTGGCCTGATCCGCTTGTTGCTTCGAGGCTTCAGCCTGTGCCTTCATCGCGTCGGCATCAACCTTCGCCTGGTTGGCCTCTTGCGTCGCTGCCGCAGCCTGCTGCTGAGCCTGCTCCGACTGCGCGGTATAGGTGTTCAGCTCTTGCGTCGTCTTGGCCAACTCGCCCATTGCCCGTTCGTGGTTCTGCCCCGCGCGGTTGGATTCGTTCTGAGCCGCCTTGAGTGTGTTCTGTGTGTTTCGCAGGTTGTTCTGCATGGCACCCAAGGTGTGCCGCGCCGTATCCCGCTGCTTGCTCGCTTGCTTCCTCGCAGCATCAAGCTTGGGCACATTCACCTCGCCGTCCTTGATCGCCTTGCGCGTTGCCTTGAGCGTCGCGTCGGCTTGGGCCGCATCCTGCTGCGCCTTGGCGTAGGCGGCCTTCTGCTGGTCGGCTTGCGCACGCGCTTCGTTCAGCGCGGTCTGCTTTGCAACAACGTTCTCAGCCGACTGGGATGCAGCGACCTGGATCGGCGGGGGGTTGCTCGACCACGTCGCCACGTGCTTGCCATCACCTTGGAGTGACCAGCGAATCAGCTTGCCGTTCAAGTCGCCGGCAACCACTGCTTTGCCCGACGTATCGAACGATGCGCTCAGGCCGATTGATTCGAAAGGTTTGACCTCCGCTTTCTTCGCCCCGCCGGCATCCCAGACACGGACAAAGCCATCACGGCCGGTTGTCACCAATCGGCCGTCCTCACCATAGGCCACGGACGACGCGCCGCCGGAGTGAGCGCCCCAGTTCTTGACCTGGTTGCCGTTCTTCATCTCCCACAGCCGGACCTGGCCATCCTCACCGGAGGAAGCGAGGACTTTGCCATCGTAGCGCCAGGACAGCGCGGTGACATCGTCACCATGCCCCGCAAGGCGGTACACATGCAGGCCCGTGTCGGCCTCCCAGATATGGATGCCACCATTGCGGTCGCCGCTGGCCAGGTAATCACCGCTTGGGCTGAAGGCCACCGCGGTCACCCACTCCGTGTGCTTGTCGAGGTTGTAAAGCAGATCACCTGACGCGACGCTGTAGCCCTTGACGCGTTTGCTCGGCCCACCCAGCGCTACGAAGCGTTGTGTCGGATCAAGGTCAGCCGCGAGGACCTCGTCCACCTCATCCCCGACGCGCGAAACTTCTTCGCCGGTCACGACGTCGTAGAGCACAACGGTGCCGCTGGATCCGCCGACACCGCCGCCGATCATGAGCAGCTTGCCGGTCCAGCTGAACCGCAGGCTCTGGGGCTGGCCGTACCCGTACGGCAGGATGCCGATCAGTTCACCCGCGTCGGTATTGTGGATCAGTACCTGCTTCTGGCTGGTCGATGCAACGATCGGCGACCATGGGTGGCCGGCGACATCACTGACCGCGCCGGAACGTGGCGTGTGATAGATCGGGCCAAGGGGCATCTCCCGGGGCATGATCGGCGGGCCATCGGGCCGACCAACTGCTGTACTACCGACCGACAGGTCCACGCGTGGCTTCTTCTTTTTTGCGGCCGAGCTCGTCGCCGTCTCGCGCAGTCCTTGGTCGATCCACTGCTTGACGAGCTTGAGTTTGTCATCCGCCACCTTGCCACCGTTGGGCGGCATCTTCGGCGACATCGTGTGGTTCATCACGCCCAGCAGCGTGGACTGATCCGAACTCTGGCTCATGACGATTTCGCCGCTCGAGCCCCCGGCCATCGTCGCACGATAGCTGGTCAGGTCCAGACCGCCCTTGGCCTGGTCGGTGTTGTGGCAGTTAAAGCAGCTCTGCTGAAAGATCGGTCGGATGTGGTCCTGATAGTTGATCACGTCCTTGGCAAAGGACGGTGCAGCAGCAAACGCGAATAAGCCTGCGGATATAGTCGTTCGTGCGATGTGTCGCATGTGCTTCTCTGTACCTTCTCTGGCTCGAGGCCCGGGTTCAATGAACACCGAGCCTGGCTGACGATTCAATCTCAGTGGTTGAAGATGAACTCTTTACTATTCAACAGCGCCCAGAAAACATCCTCCAGCGCTTCATTCTGCTTCTCGCTCGACTCCACCAGTTCCATGACGCGCTGCAACTCCGCCTCCGTAGGCGTGCGGGAGAACGCCGCGAGGTACAGGTGCTCAACCGTTTGTGCCGGGGTCTTGCCACTTTCCAACAGGCTTCGCACCAACCGGCCCGATCGAATCTTGCTGTTCGTCGTGTTCCCGTTGATCAGGTGAAGCGCCTGGCTGAGGTTGGGCTCCATCACGACCTCACACGAGCACACCGTCTCACGCGAAGCCCGGCCAAACGTCGTCAGGAAGTAGGTGCTCGTGCGACCATCGATGATCTGCACCGCCCGAGCGCCGGGGGGCAGGCCTCGGAAGTCGTCTTCGGTCTGAGTGACCTGCGAGATACAGTCCAGCAAAATCTCTGCACGGATGCGTCTGGAGTGGGCTCGGCTGAAGTTGGTTTTATCTGTCACATTAGACGCGTTGGCCCGCGTCGATCGCTGATAGGCATGCGAGGTCGTGATATCCCGGATCAGCTGCTTGATGTCGTAGTCCGTCTCAACCAACCGATCACCAAGCGCATCGAGCAATTGTGAATTGACCGGCGGGTTGGAAATACGAACATCGTCGATCGGGTGGGTGATGCCTCGTCCGAAGAAGTGGTCCCACACAAAGTTCGCAAGGTTGCGGTTGAACGGATCGTTCTGCGTCGAGGTCAGCCAACTCGCCAGGACAACACGCCGGTCCCCATTCTTAGGGATCGTCGCGACATCGCCGCCGAGGAACGTCGGCTGCATCTCCCGGCCGTCCAGCGGATGTTTCACCTCGCCACTGTTGCGGTTATAGATGACCCTCTCACGCGGGTCTTCGCCGTTCTTTCTGCCGATCTGCGCGAAGAAAGCGTTGAACCCGTAGTAGTCGTCCATCGTCCAGCGGTCGAACGGGTGGTTATGACACTGGGCACACTGCATCCGGGCACCGATGAAGGTCTGCACGACGTTCTCTGCGAGCTTCAGCGTGTCGCGCTCGACTTCGTAATAGTTGGTCGCCGGGTTCTCAAACGTTCCCCCGGTCGCCGCAAGCATGTCGTAGACGACGTCATTCATCGGGCGATCGTTCGCGAGCTGTTCCCGCAGCCACTCGTAGTACAAGACGGCCGACTTCTGGCTGATGCCGTTGTTGTTGCCGCTGCTAGTGATCTGCAGACGCTCGGCCCACTTCATTGTCCAGATGTCGGCAAAGGCCTCGTCTTCCAGCAAGCGGTTGACAAGCTTGGCTCGCTTATTCGCATCCTTGTCTTGCACGAACTGCTGCAGCGTGTCAATCGGAGGGAGTTGGCCGATGATGTCCAGGTGCACCCGCCGGGCAAACGTCGCGTCGTCGCAAAGTTCGGACGGCACGATGCGCATCTTCTTGAGCTTCGTATTGATGTGCTCGTCGATGTAGTTGGCGCCAGCGAGTTGATCGGGATAGCCCTTGGATGAGTCGTTCGGGACGACAATCACCGGCGTGCCGACGGTGTAGGCATCAAAGCGCGCCATAACAAAGGCCTCGCCGCGTTGCCCCGCCTTGATGATCCCGTCATCGCCGATCGACGCAGAGGCCTCATTGCTTGTCATCAGCACGGCCAGGTCGGTGATGTCCCGGTCGGTGCCGTCGGAGTACTGGGCCCGCACGGTGATCTGCTGCTGATCGCCTTGCCCTTCAAGCACGATGTCCTGTGGGAAGACTTCGATGCCGGTCACGTGGGCAACGTCTTCGGGATCGTCCGGTGCGCCGGCATCGAGCCAACCCTTAACCGTGTGATAGAAGGCGTGATCCTTCTCGAACAGTTTGCCGCCGGTGTGCGGGACCGCACCGATGGACTTGGTGAGCAGCAGCGAACGCTCGGTGTCGGCCAGGTTGATGCGGCGTCCGGGTTGTTCGGTGGTGATGCGCTTATAGTCGCCAACGGGGTCGAAGCCAAAGAGCGAAAGGTTAAAGCCGTCCTGACCACGGGCAGAGCCGTGGCACGAGCCGTTGTTACAACTTGCCTTGGCGAAGACAGGCAGCACATCGAGGCGGAAGCTGATCGGTCGGCCCTGCGTGGCATGCTTTACGGTGACTGGGATCGTCACGCGTTGTTTGCCGTGTTCGATGACAAGCTGCGTCTCGCCATCAGAACCCGGGCGGAGCACACCGTGCTGGACGGATGCGATCGAGGGGTTGGCGATGGAAAGCTTGGCCTCACGGGTGAGGTCTTCGGTGACGCCGTCGGCTCGACGGATGCGGATCACGACGGACTGTTCATCCTCACGCGTGCTCAACTCGATCGTCTTGGGATAGACCTCAAGCGTGCCGGCAGGCGCAGCGTTCACACGCGCCTGGCGTGTCGGGCCAGGGTCCGCATCAGCAGCAGGCAGGTTCGCGACGAATAGCGCACCCGCGCCGCCTGCCAACAGCAGGGCGGGCAGCAGCCGAGCGATTCCAAAACGTTTCGACACACGTCGTCTCATTACTTGCCCTTCGCCTGCGCCTTGTCTTTGTCCTTAAACGGCCGATCGACACGCAGCCGGCCGCCCTGACCGAACCGGTGGATGACCGGCTCGCCGTTCACTTGAATCACCAGCTCACACATCAACGAGTTGTAATTGCGTACCGGGGTGTTCTCCGCGGTCTGCACTTTGAACGTCACCTTTTCCTGGCCAGGCTTAATTTTGACCGGCTCAGACGTCGCGCCGGCAGGCAGGCCCAGCAGCTTGAGCTCGCCCTCACCCTGCCATTCACGTGGATGCTCAAGGTTGGCGGTCACATCGACCGCCTGGCCCTGCACACACTTGGCGTTGTCGATCGCTCCAGTCACAAACGCTTCTTCAACGATGATGTTGAACAACTGACTCGACGCCCACACCGAGCCGCCGGACTGGCTGCCGTAGCCGACGATGGCCATCGGCCAGTTGCGCGTGGGCAGGCTGCCGTTCGCATCAATCTCGTAGATGCCTTCGTTTTGACCTTTATTAATATCAATCTGCCCTGTCGCGCCCATGCCCGGCGGGCGATAGAGCACGTACAAACGGACCTGTTCTTCGTAGCCCTCATTGCGTGTCAGCTTGACCTGCAGGCGCTGCTTGCCGCCATGCACCAGCGGCGCTTTGGGCTGGACAACATCAATCTTGAACGGGATCGCCTCGGTCACCGCCATGGCGTGTGTTTCAAGTGTGCTCTTGTAATACTCCGTTCGGTTCGGGTTGGCCATGACCAACGGGGTGACCATCTTGAATCCACCGCGAATCTGCTCGGCGCTGTCGCCCTTCGGCGGTGCCAGCGCCTGGATGTCGATGAGGTTTGCCCCGATTGCGGCATCGGGCTGGGCCTCAAACACCACCGGCATCACGGAGCCTTGCTGCGCGGGGCTGAGTCCCTGAACCGTGACGCCCGCGGGCAAACCTTCGACCAGGGGCTGAAGGTCGCCTGAGGTTCTGTCTCGGCTGACCGTAACTAACGCTGCATATCGGTTGCCCTTCGGCACGGCGATAGCCTGCCGGATCTGTGGGCGGTTGCGGTCATAGCGAGTGATCGCGGTCGACAGGGATGGCTTGCGCTCGGTCACTTCAACGCGGTACACATAGTCGGCCCCGCCACGGTTGCGGTGGTCGCGCACACGCACGAAGTAGTCCCCGTCCGCCGGCGCGGTGAGTTGGACAATGCTGTCCGAGCCACCCTGATCGTCATTGCCCTGAAGGTGTTTCTTGTCCGCCGCGTTGTACACGTTGACAACCGAATCCAGCGGGCTGCCCATCGATCGCGCGTAGCAACGGAAGGTGACCTGCTGGCCCTTTTTCAGATGGACACGGTAGTAGTCGAGGTCGCCCGGCTTCTCAATAATGCCATTAAACGCGACCGGGAGCGTCTGGGCCTTCTCAACGAGCTTCATGTCGTTGTTGTTTGCAGTCGGGTTCTCCATGATGTTCGTCGCAGCATTCACACGCAGCGGCAGGCCCGACAACGCCTTGTGCCCCTTGTATTGCGCGACGACTTCGAAGTCATTGTCCGGTGCACCCGGAAGCGTCACCTCCTGATTAAACGCTCCCCCCGCATCGCCAAGCATTCGCAACTGAATCTTCTGTCCCGGCTGGCCACCGAGCGGGAACGCCAGCGTGGGGCGGATCGCCTCGTCCACGTTGATCATGTACCAGTTGTTGGTCGATCCCTCGTAACCCGAGTCACGCAACTCGATGACGTACTTGCCATCGTGCGGCGCGATAAAGCCGACCGATGGATCCTGCATGTGAAGCAGCGTGTCATCGCTTTCCGCGATCAGATTACGCTTGTCGTCGTAGACCGACAGCGTTGAATCCGTAAACCCGCGGCCAAGTCGGATCCCGCAAACCTCGGCGACAAAGGGCTGGCCCTTCTTCAACTCGACCTGAAAAAAGTCGACATCCTCAGACTCCGTGCGCCCAACAATCGCGACACCAAGATCGACAGGCTGTGGGTTCTTAAAGCTGGTCGACGCGCTGAACTTCTTGCCCTTCTTCGGCTCGTCACGCTGTTCCTTGACAATCGGACGGTCGACCACGCGGAAGGTGATCATCTCCGACACACCGGTCTTGGTCACCAGTCGGATCTGATGCTCGCCAACCGGGGCATCAGGCGCGATCGTAAAGGTTGCGTGGGCCTGCTTGGTCTGATTCTTCTCGTTTGCTTTTAATCCATCGAACGTGATGCCCTTCGTGTGGAAAAGCACGGAGCTCACGTCCTGCAGCCGCTCACCATAGAAGTTCACTTCAATGGTTTGCCCTCGCTGACCCGCGACGGGCAGGAGATTGGAGAGTTGGGGCGTGCCCGCGATCGCGGCGTGCGACAGCATCAAGAGTAAAGCGCTAAACCAACCGATTTTCATGGTTCGTCCTTCCCTGACAAGAGAGATGCAAGCGTGCCTTAAGCCTCGCGCTCCAGCGTCTCGCTGAGCACTTTGCCGCCATCAACGATCTCGATCGGTCGATCGCCCGGAGCCATCAGTTCCTTGTCCGCCACGATGCCGAGCTGGTTGTAAACCGTCGTCGCAAGGTCAGCATGGCTGACAGGCTTGTCCGCCACGGCCGTCGACGTCGCGTCCGATGCACCGTAGACCATGCCGCCCTTGAAGCCGCCGCCGGCCATCGCGACCGAGAAGACGCGTGGGAAGTGGTCCCGGCCGCTGGTCGGATTGATCTTCGGGGTTCGGCCGAACTCGGTGGTCAGCATCACCATCGTGCGGTCCAGCATGCCACGCTCGTCCAGATCGCTGATCAATGCCGCATAGGCCTGATCCAACGCGGGCACCGAGTTCTGCATCGCCGCCTGAATGTTCTGGTGGTGGTCCCAGCCGCCGAGCGTGGTGGAAACGAATCGCACACCGGCCTCCGCCAGACGACGGGCCAGGAGCATCCGCATCCCTGCCGGGTTCTTGCCGTACTTGTTCCGCACGGCCTCCGGCTCGGCTCGCAGGTTAAATGCTTCGCGTGCCTTGGTCGACGAGATCATCGTGTACGCTCGGCTGTAGAACTCGTCCATCGCTTCCAGGGCATCAGACTCCTCCAGCGAGCGGAAGTGGTCATCCACCGCGTCGAGCATCGCCTGCCGACGCGCGAAACGCTTATGGTCAATGTCGTCAGGCAGCGACAGGTCGCGCACCTTGAAATTCTCGTTCGACGGATTCGCACCGATCGAGAACGGGCCATACTTATTAGATAGATAGCCACTGCCGGCGTGTTCATTGGGCTGGTTCGGCACGCAGACGTAAGGCGGCAGTTCGCCGTTCGCACCCAACTCGTGCGAGATCACCGAGCCGAAGGACGGGTACTTGAGCGCCGGGCTGGGCCGATAACCCGTAAACATGTTGTGCGTACCGCGTTCATGCGCGGCCTCGCCGTGGGTCATCGACCGGATGAACGTGATCTTGTCCGCGACCTTGGCGGTGTTCTTCATCAATGAGCCGAGCTGAATACCGGTCACATTGGTGTTGATGGGGTTAAACGGCCCGCGGTACTGCGACGGTGCGAGGGGTTTGGGGTCCAGCGTTTCCTGGGCGGCCATCCCACCGGGCAGGAAGATGTGGATGATGCTGTCGCACTCGGGGTCCTTAAGGGCGTAGTCTTTCTGCTCGGCCAGCGCCTGTGTCTGGAACAGTTGGGGCAGGGTCAGCCCGAGCCCACCGACCAGGCCGGCGTACATGAACTCCCGCCGCGAAGGCCGCAGGGTATGGTCATCACAGCCACAGGGCGTGAATACGGAACGATTCGAGCGTTTGTCCTTCATGTTCGGCCTTTCATCGCGGAGTAGCGACAGAACAATATTTTACGGCCAGTGGCGTCGAGGGCCTAGCGCAACCCCCAACAATCCATGGCGACGCCGCCATAGCACAACTATTACGCCTGAAATCGGCTAAATCAAGTCGTTCACACGAAGTGAATCCCCCGCATAACACGTGCAGACTAGGCCGATGCCGCCGCTGGGGAGGGCTCGTTTGCCGCCTTTTTTGCCGGTTTACGGAAGCTCCACCACATCTCGGTCGGGAAAATCATCGCCGCCGACATGATCAGCATCTGGACGGCGGCAAAGAGGGCCAGGGTAAACATCGCCCCATCCATGAATCCGTAGCTGTGCAGGCCCACGCCTAAGAGGTTCGTCCCGAACCACGACCATGCCGTGACAATGTTGCCGCCGACCGCCAGGACCATGAGGCCACGTTCCTTGATGAGGTGGCCCCAGCGTGCGTGCAGGATGATCGCGTTCATGAGAACGATCAGGATTGCGCCGTTCTCTTTCGGGTCCCAGCCCCAGAACCGGCCCCAGGACTGGTCCGCCCAGATCCCGCCGAGCACCGTGCCGACAAAGCTGAAGAGAAGTGCAAAACAGATCGTCGCGTAGACCATGCCGGCCATGGCTCGACCGGTCTTGCGATCCAACAGCGGGGTGCACATCCCAAAGATGATGTAGCAGAGCCCGATGAAGCCCGCGAGGAACGTCGCTGAGTAGCCAAGCGTAATCGTGATCACATGCGTACCGAGCCAGAAGTTCGAGTCGAGAACCGCCTGCATGACCCCCATCGTGTCGCCGTCCTTGGACAGGTGGTGTGCGACGATGAGGGTCGCGATGCCTGCCGAGGAAGCCGCGAGTGCCGCCACGCCGAGCTTGGTGATCTTCTCGAGGACGATCGCGCCGCCGACGATGCCCCAGCCGATGAACACGGCCGAGGAATACAGGTTGGTCACCGGCGGGCGCTCCTGCAGCCAGATGCGAACGATCAGTGCGGCGGTGTGCAATACGAACACCACCAGCAACACGCCCATGCCACTACGCCACAGCGCGGTATATCCCGCCTTGGGCAACAGCGGACGCAGCAGCATGGCGAACAGGCCGAGTACCGCAGCGAAGAGGTACAACACGATGCCCTTGGCAAAGGGCGCATAACGGTTGAACCCCTGCTCAAACGCGGCCTTGCGAGCCTTGGCCGGAACGAATGCTTCTTTCAGTTCCAGATGATCCGCAAGCGCATTGTTGAACGCCTCGGGCTTGTCTTCCCGCAATGCATTCATCATCGCCAGCCACGTCTCGCCCGCTTGTCGCTCACGCACCGCATCGCTTAACTCCCCGCGTGCGCTCTGAACAATCGGGGCCCATTCGTCGCCTTGCTTCTCTGGCGGCACTACAAACGGCGTTGCCATCGCCTGCAGCTCGATCATCATCCCGATCTGCCGACGCACGCCGATGACATGCTCTTCAAACTTTGTCCGCAGGTCATCGCGCTTGTCGCTCGCTTCTCGCGCCAGTCGATCGATCTCCATGTATGCGGGCTGCTGCTTCTCCCCAACCGGGACGTTCAGGTCATTGAGCGAATAAAACTTGCCGTCCTCCGGCGTCTTGCCCAACAAGCCCAGCACACCCGGGTCGTCGATCCGGATCACCTTGCGATCACGTGACTCGGGGCGACCCGACATCAACTCCGCCAGCCAGTGGATCGCCGGCTTCGAATCGATGCCGCTATCGGCCTCCTGCTTCAGAAGCATGTCATCCTTGAGCGATTGCTTGCCACTGATCTGCAACAGCGCGTTGCGCGCCACCGTGTCCAATGGCTTGATCCGACCGTCTTCCGAGACCGGTACCCGGCCGAACGTATCAAAGTCAAACCGATACAGCCCCTCCGGCTGCATCACGCGAAACACACCCATCGTCAGGTAGATCACCCAGATCGCAACAAATGCAATCGGCACAGCGCGGACCAGAAGCGTGCCCTTGCCTGCCGTCTCAAGATTGCCTTCATCCAATCGATTCATGACATCTCTCGTTTACGCCTTTGCGTTCGCACGCCTGCCATACTTGATCAGTGACACCACAAAGTGCATGCACAGCCCGATCGTCACCACGACACATGACAGGTAAGGCACCCATGCGCCGGGGTTGTCCGCGACCTGCATGATCGTCCCGAGGTTGCGGTTCAAGGGCTGCTGGAAAAACCCGGACTGGAAAAACGCCTTGCCGTCGTAACGCAAAGGCTGGTTCATCTTGATGAAGTCGTCTCGGGACTCAGCGCTGCCCGGTTCTTTCAATCTCAGCGTCGACGAATAGTTCATCGGTGTTGTCGTACCCGTAAACTTGTCGTGCCGAAAGTCCACCAACTGGATCGTGTACGGCAGGTGGGTCTCCTTAAACCGCAAGGAAACCTCCCATGCCCGGCCATCCACTTCAACGCTGACGGGCTTGACAACCTCCCACGTCGTCAGCAAGAACTCGCCCACGCGTTGATCGCCGTCGAACAGTGTCGCCATCACCGTAGGCCGATCCGCTCGCTGCTCGGTACCCGTCACCGCGGGAAGTTCCTGGGCCCGATACTGCACCTGCGTGGGGTCCTGCCCATTGATACTCGGCGTCAGGTCCGAGTTCTCCATCCATGCATCCACGCGCACCTTCAGAGGAAGCGTGTCATCCGTGATCATCGTGTCGTCTTGATCCGCAGACGCCAGCAGCTTCTGCGGGATCACGATGTGCTCCTGCTTGCCGTCGCCCAGGTCACGCACGAAGGCGAGCTCTGCCTCGCGGATATCGATGATCTTGTTTGAGGACCCTTTCTCATGGATCCACATCTGGCCCTCGGTCGCGCCGATGCCCGTGACATACTCACCCACAAGCATGAGGATCAGTCCGCCGTGAACCAGCACGATCCCGGCCTTTCGGCTGCCGAAAATGAAGTGGCACCCGATGCCGATCAGCGTCATGGGCACTGCCCAGATACCCATCATCAGCATCACGTTCTGCTGGATCGCCGCGGAAGTGTTGGGCTCAAGCACGGTGTAGGCCGTGACCACCGTCCCGATGAACACGAGCGCGCCACCGATCACAAGCGCCGAGCCCTTGCCGCTGATCTTGAAACGCAGCGCGTGCGCCGCGAGGAGGTTGATCAGCAGGGCACCGATGATGACATAGCCGCTGGGGAACGGGTGGTAGCCGGGCCACTTGGTTTCGCTGCCGGGATACAGCAGCGAGCGGAAGACATCGAACTCGACCTTCACGACGCCGTATTTGCCCTCTCGGAAATAATTCTCGACGACCCACCAGATCCCGTTTTCGACCTGCGCCAGCGTGCCGACAAAGATGAGGTACATCGCCAGCGCTAATAAAACGACCGTCAGCCTCAGCGACGCGAGCCAACTCAGCGGGTTGTTCTTCGAAGGGATCATGGCGTTTGCGCGTTCTCCTCGGCATCGCCTGATCCACTCGCATCATCAATGCCCGGCAGTTCGGGTCGGTCCGCGCCCTTGGGCCGAAGGCTCAGGATCATCTGAGCCATGCCAAGGCGATTTTCTCTTGCGTCAACCGTCGCCTCATCACCGGCGAGCTTGAAGAACCAGGTCTGAAAGATGCTGTCATCTTCTGCGGGGATCTGCACGATCGCAGCAAAGATATGCGTGGGGTTGTGTTCGCCCTGGTACTGGCCATGCAATTCGACAAACGTTGCATAGCCATAGGGCACGCGCATCGGCTGCTCGACCTTGTCCTGCGGGCCGAGCGTCCGCGCCTGGGTCACATACAACTGCTGCAGCCAGCGGAGCACGTTCGCTTGCACACCGCCTGCATCGCCATCCATTACCGAGACGGTCACGCGGCCCGGCAACGATTCATTAGAACCCTTCAGACGGTAATCCGCAACGAGCTGGTCAGGCACCTCCGGCGCATCAACCCAGCCGGCCGGGACCTCCCAGACCCAAGGCATACTATCGCTCTCATACGCTGCCTCACGCTGCTCGGTCTTGGGCCAATCGAACCCGGCGGGCAGTGTTGACTCGTAGCGCTGGATCGTTGGCTCATCGCCACAGCCCATCAACAGCAGCGGGGCGATCAGGATGGTCATCAAACGTTTCATACGGGTCGGTATTCTATGGCGGACGATCCGTCGCGGTCTGATTTTCGACTACCTGCCTACCTTCTCCCACTGCCGGTCCAACCGCTGGGGCGAAACTTTCTCACTGGTTCCGAGTTCCTGGGCGAACAGCGACACACGGAACTCTTCGATCAGCCAACGGTATTGCTCCAGTTCAGGGTCCACCCCGCCTTGTTCTCCCAGCGCTGTCGCGGCCTTGGCGTATTGGTTCCAATGCACCGCAATCTGTTGAAAAGCAGACACATCCTGTGCCGGCTGACGCTTGAGCTTGTCCAACCGACGCTCAATCGCCGCAAGATATCGTGGGTAGGACGTCAAACGAGACCAGGGCGTTTCAATGAGAAACGATGTGGAAAGCAGGTTGCTCAACTGGATGCGCAGGTCCGCCTTGACATGTGCTGCTGCGCTGAAATCCGCGCGATCTGCTGCAAGCCGGACACGCTGGGCCGACTCCAGCACCGGCCCGACAACGCGGTGCACCTCGCGTTCGGCGAGATCCAGCCTCTGCAGGCCGATGCGCTGGCGGGTGATAAAGGCCTCCTGGCTTTCGATCTTTTCCTTGTCGAAGAGGAATGCTCTGTCGGTCATGAGCAGCATCAGCTGCTCGCGCAGTTTCGCCGGGTCGCCGATGGGCGCGAACCACAGCCGCAGCTTGTCGACATCCTGCCAGTGGTCGGCCCGCCAGGTGAAGTCGCGCTGGACCTCGAAACTGAAGAGCCGGCGCAGGCCGGTACGGGTAAGCCGACGTGCCTTACCGCGTGTATCGACAAGCCGAAGCGCCACGCCTCCGGCCTCATCAATCAACGCGGGGTACGCACGCAGATCAACGCCGGAGCGTGTCGTATCCACATGCTTCGGCAGTTCGCCAAACACCCATTCGGTAGCCGACGGCGCGCTATAGCGCGGGTCGTCCATCCCCGCATAACTCGGTAAAGCCCCGGCACCAACCTTCCGGCGTAGCACACCAAGGTCGCGTCCCTCGGCCAACGTCTGCCCCTTCTCTCCAACCACGCGTACGTTCATCTTGAACGCATCAGGCAGGCTGTCGAGGTCAAAGTCGTTCGCGGAGAGATTCAGCCCGCCGATCCTTGCGAGTGCATCTGCTGCCGCGTCCTCAAACGAGCCGTCGCCAAAGCGCAGGTGCTCGACCGCCTTGCGTGCCGCATCCGGTGCCGGGCTCAGCGTTTTGCGCAAGCCCTTCGGCAGCGACTTGATCATCGCGACGAGCTTGCTCTCCAGCATGCCCGGGACAAGCCAGCCCAGCCGACGCGCATCAAGCTGACCAATTGCTTCGCGAGGCAGCGTGAGTGTCAGCCCGTCGCGTTCGTCCCCAGGCTCAAAGGTGTAATCAATCTTGTGAGCGGATTGCTCGACTTTCATTCGATCCGGAAACGCGTACTCGGTCACGTCCTCTGCTTTGCCGGCCAGTAGCATCGGCAAGTCCATGTGCAGCAGCTTTGGTGAATCGCGTGATGTCTGCTTGTGCCACTTTTTAAATGTTGCGCCATCAACCACGGCTTCCGGCAGCCGCTCATCGTAGAACACATAGCGCACATCATCTGCCGCAATCAGGCCGTGCCGGCGCGCTTTCGCTTCGAGTGATTTCGCCTGTTCAAGCAGTTCGCGATTGTATTTGTAAAACGGCAGGTTACAGTCCCACTCGCCCTCGACGAGAGCGCGTTGAATAAACATCTGCCGGGCTTCTTGCGGATTGACCCGCGCAACAGGGACCGGCCGGGCCTGCACGAGCACAAGCCCATATAGCGAGACTTTCTCGCTGCACATCGCCGAGCCTGTCTCGCGAACCCAGCGTGGGTCACTGTGTGTTTTCTTGACCAGGTGCCCGGCGATCGGCTCGATCATGCCCGGCTGGATGCGTCCCACCGTTCGAGCGTACCGCCGGGTCGTCTCGACCAGTTCCGCTGCAACGACCCATTTGGGTTTGCCTGCGAACAGTGAAGACCCTGGCCAGAGGTGCAGCTTCTGTCCACCCGAACCGGTGTATTCAAACCCGTCACCCTTATTCGCGATATTTGAGAGCAGGCCCGTCAACAAGGCCCGGTGGATCGCGTCGGCCTTGGCGTCGGGAAGTTCATCCGCCGAGTGCCAGTTGCCAGCCTTTTGGACGCCTTTCAGTTCCTGCACCATTCGTTTGAGCTGATGATGCACATCAATCCACTCTCGCATGCGGACATAGTTGAGGAAGTTCTGCTTGCACGCCTTGCGAAGCTTGTTGTGGGACAGCTTCTGTTTTTGTTCATGGTAAAAGGACCACAGCTTGAGGTATGCAAGGAAATCGCTACGCATATCGGCGAACTGTTCGTGCGCCGCGTCCGCCTTGCCCTGCTGATCAATCGGCCGATCGCGTGGGTCCTGCACCTCCAACGCCGCAGCAATGATCAAGACTTCCTCCATCACGCCTTCATCACGACCCGCCAGGACCATCCGCGCGACCCTTGGGTCCACCGGCATCTGCGAAAGCTGCCGCCCCAGCGCGCTGACCTTGTCATCCGGCGACAGCGCGCCGATCTCGTGCAGGGTCTTGTAGCCGTCCCGCACCATGCTTGGCCGAGGCGGATCGATGAACGGAAAATCCTGAATCGCACCAAACCGAAGCGTCTCGATCTGCAGGATCACCGAGGCGAGGTTGCTCCGCATAATCTCCGGCGTCGTAAACGCGTCACGTGCAAGAAAATCTTCCTGCGAGTAAAGACGCACACATACACCCGGGCCAACTCGACCGCATCGCCCTTTCCGCTGGTCACAGCTGGCCTGGCTCACCGCCTCGATCGGCAAACGCTGGACCTTCGAGTTCGGCGAGTACCGGCTGACCCGTGCGGTGCCCGTGTCCACCACGTAGCGGATCCCCGGGACGGTCAGCGATGACTCGGCTACGTTTGTCGCTACGACGATCTTACGCTTCGCGCTTTTCTCAAAGATCGCCTGCTGCTGCGCATTCGTCAGACGGGCATACAGGGGAAGCACCGCACTACCGGGGAGGACGCGTTCCAGCAGCCCGCAGCAGTCACGGATATCACGCTCGGTCGGCATGAATACCAGCACATCGCCGGTCCGTTCAAAACCTTGGATTGCACGGGCGACCGCCTCGGGAACGTCGTCTACTTCACCGTCTTCATCCGGCTCGATCGGCTGATAGCGGACTTCAACCGGGTATGTCCGACCCGACACCTCGATCACCGGCGTGGGCTGGAGCCCGTCCCGCGTCGCAACGCCGAAGTGCTCCGCAAAACGCGCGGTATCGATCGTTGCTGAGGTAATAATCACGCGCAGGTCCGGCCGCTTGGGCAGGATCTGCCTGATGTGACCTAAAAGGAAATCGATGTTGAGTGATCGCTCATGCGCCTCGTCGATAATCAATGTGTCGTAGCTGTCAAAAAAACGATCGCGAGCGGCCTCGGCCAGCAGCACCCCGTCCGTCATCAGCTTGATGTAGGTCTTCGGATTGGTCTTATCGGTGAAGCGCACCTTGTACCCGACGTGATGACCAAGTGGTGACGACAACTCTTCGCTGACACGCTGCGCAACGGACCGTGCCGCCAAACGACGCGGTTGCGTGTGGCCGATCACCCCCTCGACCCCTCGACCCATCTGCAACATCAACTTCGGCAACTGGGTCGATTTGCCCGAGCCCGTCTCGCCGGCCACGACAACGACCTGATGATCGCGCACCGTGTCCATGATTTCCTGTGCACGTGCCGTGATCGGCAATGCTTCAGGCAATTCGATCTTCGGCACGTGATCTCGTCGATGCGCGCGGGCTTCAAGTGAGATCGAAAGATCTTGCTGCAACTTATCGAGGCTGCGGTCGAAGGGTTTGCCGGCTTTCTTCGCCTGCTCGATCGCGCGTAGCCTTCGACGGAGTCGATAGCGATCCCCGGCCATCGCCTGGTTGATAAGCTCGGCGAATTGGGCAAGGTCGTGGGGCATGGCAATCGTTTCGCGCGCAGGTGGCAACGCCGCCACACCACACTCATGAAGATTAAGCATTTTATCTGCGCTCGGCTGGTGGTATGCTGCATTGGCCTGAAGATTCAATTGTTGGAGATTTCGTTGTGCTTGATTCGTTGACTGGGAGCCTGGTGGTGGCGTCCCCGAACATGGACGATCCAAACTTCGAACACTCGGTCATCCTGATGATCGAGCACAGCGATCAGGGTGCGATGGGGCTGGTGCTGAACCGCCCGATGGCAACGACCGTGGACGAGGTGTGGGACCAGCTGAGTGTGCTGCCTTGCCCGCTGGATCAACAGCCGTTGTTGCAGGGCGGCCCTTGCGAGGGGCCATTGATGCTGCTGCACGATCGTAAAGACCAGGCGCAGATCGAGGTCTGCAGGGGCGTGTGCTTCACGACAGAAGAGCCGATGGTCCGCGAGTTGTTGGCCGACAACCCGCAAGCGATGCGCTTCTTCGTGGGTTATGCCGGCTGGGGCCCGGGTCAACTCGAAAACGAGCTGAACCTCGGTGGCTGGCTGGTGACGCAGGCCCACGCGGATGTCGTCTTCGACCCTGACGCTGACGACGGCCTGTGGATGCGTGTGATCACAGGTATCGACCGCTCCCTGGCGATGCTCGCGATGAACCCCAAGCTCATGCCGCATGATCCGTCGATGAACTGATCAACTCAGGATTTCTTTAACCACGTGCCCGTGCACATCCGTAAGCCTGCGGTCGATACCGTTCTGTCGCACGGTGAGTTTCTCGTGATCGATCCCCATCAGATGCAGAATCGTTGCGTGCAGGTCGTAGCAATAGGTCTTGCCCTCAGCAGTCTTGAATGACCAGTCGTCGCTTTGCCCATAGCTGGCCCCGGCCTTGATGCCTGCACCGGCCAGCCAGGTAACAAACGTCCCACCGTTGTGGTCGCGCCCATCTTTGCCTTGCGTGAAAGGGGTCCGGCCAAACTCGGTCGTCCAGATCAACAAGGTGTCTTCGAACAAGCCACGTTTCTTAAGATCCTCGATAAGCGCAGCGATAGGCTTGTCGATGCTCTTGGCCATGGGCGGCAACTCCCGAGGAATGCTGCCGTGGTTGTCCCAGTTTTCCTTGTTGCCCTGGGGACCGGACCACACCTGGACAAAGCGCGTGCCCCGCTCGCAGAGTCGTCGAGCGAGCAGGCAGCGTCGGCCGAAGTCCTCGGTGACCTTCTCGTCTATGCCGTAGGCCTTGCGTGTCAGTTCGGTCTCTTTGCCGATATCAAACGCCTCGGGTGCGGCCAACTGCATCTTCGCGGCCAACTCGTAACTCTGGATGCGCGATTCGAGGCGAGAGTCATCTACGCGCTGTTCGGCGTGCTGTTGGTTCATTGCATGCAACAAGTCCAGCCCGTCTTTATCCGCTTCGGGGTTGGCGAACTTGAACCGCTCATCAGGGAACAGATCGGGCACCGCTTTAGCGCCAATGTCATTGATCACGGTGCCCTGGTGGATGGACGGCAAGAAGCCTGAGGAAAACGGGCCACGCAGGTTGTAGGGCAGGCCCTTGGCGTCCGGCAGCACAACAAACGTCGGCAGGTTATCTGTCAGGTTGCCTAATGCATAGGACGTCCAGGCCCCGAGACACGGAAAGCCCGGCAGGATGAAACCGGAGTTCATCATATACGTCGCCGGGCCATGGACGTTGGTCTTGGTGGTCATGGCCATAAGGAACGCCATCTCATCGACCCACTTCGCCTGGTGCGGGAAGACATCGGAAACCCACCGGCCCGACTCGCCGTGCTGTTTAAACTTGAAAGGGCTCTTCATCAGCGGCCCGGGCGGAACGGTAAAACCCTCGCCTTTGCTGGACGGCCCAAGCTTCTGGCCGTGCAGCCGATCCAACTCGGGCTTGTAGTCAAACAGGTCCATCGGACTTGCGCCGCCGGTCATGAACAGTTGGATGACGCGTTTGACCTTGGCCTTATGGTGCAGCCCACCATTGAGTTCAGGTAAACCACCGGCCAACGCATCGCTGGAAAGCAGATGCGAGAGCGCGAGCGAGCCAAAGCCCCCACCGATGTGTGCTAAGAATTGCCTGCGGTTCATCGACATGCTTCACTAGTCCAGAAAGAGAAATTCGTTGCTGTTGAGCAGGACCCGGCAAAATGCGGTGATCCCGTGCTGCTCGATATAGTCGACAAAGCGCTTCACTTCCTCCGCATCGGGCGAGCGTTGCCAGATCAGTTGAACGGCACGCGTCGCCTGCGCCCGGACGTCATCGGGGTGTTCCTTCTGGACGCGTTGGCCGATCCATTCGCTGCCATGGAGCACGAAGTTGTTGTTGAAGATCGCCAGTGACTGCAGGGCTGAAAGCGACTGGCCGCGCTTGGGTGCGAGGATGCCGAGGTCGGGAAAGTCCAGCGCCTCCATAAACGGATCAGGGATCGTTCGCCAGACGAGGCGATAGATGCTGCGGCGTTTGGCGCTCGGCTGGTTCCAGTCGTAGGCGTTGTAGTCCAGGGTCGTTGCCAGCTTGCCGCTGATCCCGACAAACTGCTCAACACCCGGTCCGCCCATCGTCAGGTCCAGCTGACCGGACATGCGCAAGACCGAGTCGCGGAACACCTCTGCATCAATCCGCAGGCGGTTCATCTTGCCCAGCAGGCGGTTGTCCGCATCGCTGGAGTTCGTCGCGACTTTGCTGGTCTGCTGCCAGGTCGCGCTGGTGAGGATGAGCTTGTGCAGTTCTTTAAGCGAGCCCTTGGCCTCGTCGCGGAACCAGACGGCCAGCCAATCGAGTAACTCGGGGTGTGTGGGTTCGCTGCCCATTCGGCCAAAGTCATTTGGCGTATCAACCAACCCGCGCCCAAAGTGATAGTGCCAGACACGGTTCACAATGCTGCGCCAGGTCAACGGGTTGTCACGGTGCGCGAGCCAGTCTGCCAGTGCTGCACGTCGGGTTGATTCGTTGTTGGGGTCTTCCAAATTGAAACGACCGGGCAATGTCTTGATTGCCAGGAGCGCGCCCGGCCCGACTTCCTGCATAGGCTGTTCAATATCGCCACGACGCAGCAGGTGTACGACCTTGGGCTTGTCCATCGGTGCGGGCAGTTCTTTGCCATGCGACCAGGCAGTGGACACTGCATAAGTCACGTGCTGAGGCTGGAAAGCCTTGAGCTGCTGATGTGCGTGAGCATCGAGTGCAACTGCAGCAAGGGCGAGCGCCTCCGACTCGGTTCGCTGATCTGCGGGCTTATCAAGCGCAAGCCGCGCGACTTCGGGCAGGGCCTGCACTGCAGCCTCCTCGGTATCGGTGACCGACAAGCGGAATCGGCCGATGTGGTGCGTCGGCGGGAGCTGCTTAAGCGTCGCAACAAGCCGGCCGCCCTTGCTGGTATCAACCGGCTTCTCGAACTCGAACACGATGTAGTGCGTCTCGTTGACCTTCGGGTGGATCGCCCAGCCTGTCTTCGCATCGCCATCAATCGCGTGCTTGGCGGTCCATCCGTTCTGATCGAAGTCGGCGGTCGCACGGGCGATCTTCAGCTTCAATGGCTCATCCGAGCCTTTGGCAAACCACTGCAGATCCATATCCGTCAGGTGCATGTTGCCGTTGCCCGCGCGCCCGGGGCCGCCCATGGGCAGGCGTTCGTCCTTCATCACCTCGAGCCGAACCGCAGCAAGTTGATCCAGTCCGACCTCGCCACTGACGGTATAGACCTCCTGCGGCGCCTTCGTGCCACTGGCAAAAATAGAGTTGTCAGCCTGCTTGGTCAGTGTCGCGCCACCCGCGGCGACGAAGACTTCTGGATCAAGGATCTGCCACTTCGCGTCTTGAGCCTTGCGGGCGGCAACCCACTGCTGGATCGTCCTGGTGTACCTGGGGTCAAGCAGCACGCCCTTGTCGCGCTTATTTGCCGCAGTGGCCAGAGCAGTCATCTCGCCACGTCGTCGATGAGTCTCTGCATCCGTGTCGTACTTCACTTCGCCCTTGCCGATGCCTGCGAAGACCGCCTGCAATGCAAAATAGTCTTCCTGCGTGATCGGATCGAACTTGTGGGTATGACAACGGGCACAGTTGGCCGTCGTACTGACAATCGCACCCATGGTCTGTGTCACCATGTCGTCGCGGTCCAGGTAATCAAATGTCTTCGGAGCGGTCACCGCCCGGCTCAATTCCAAGGGCCCGGCAGAGATGAAACCAAGGGCCGGCGTCAGCTGCGGCTCATCCGGGAAAAACACATCCGTCGCCAATTGCTCTCGGACGAAGCGGCCGTAGGGCACATCGTCATTCAAGCGATTGATCACGTAGTCGCGGTAACGCCACGCATGGACTCGCTTGACATCATGCTCACATCCATGCGTATCTGCATAGTGGACCACGTCAAGCCAGTGCCGCGCCCAGCGCTCGCCATAGCGTGGCGAAGCCAGCAGCTGATCTACAAGTTTGGCATACGCCTGTGGATCGGCATCAGAGACAAACGCCTGCACCTCCTCGGGGGTGGGCATGTAGCCGTGCAGATCAACGTAAAGCCGCCGGGCCAATTCACCTCGTTCTGCAGCAGGTGCGGGCTTTGCCCCTGCTTCGGCCAATCGTTTACGGATGAACGCGTCGATCGGGTGTCCGTCGCCCGGCACCTCAGGAGCTTCGAGTTTTTTGAGTGACCACCAGTTGCTGTCGATCGCAGCGGGCGTGTCCGCTTTTCGTGGATCGGGCGCGCCTCGCTTGACCCACTCAACAAGGATCGCGATCTCGGCGTCCGCCAGCTTCTTCTTGGGTGGCATCTCCAGGAACGGGTCAGTGAATTTCACTGCGGTGATCAACAGGCTTTTATCAGGGTCGCCGGGCACGATCGCTGGCCCGCTGTCGCCGCCAGTCTGCCAACCGCTCTTGGAATCGAGCGTGAGTCCGCCTTTCATCTTCCCCGCGTCGTGCGAGTGACACTTCAGACAGTGCTGGGTCAGTAGCGGCTGAACCTTTTGGCTAAAGAATGCCTCGTCCGACAGCGGCTCCGCACCGCTGTGCAGTGCACTGGACACCCCAACGATGCACGCGATTGCCTTGGCAAACACCCCGAGCAATTTGCGATCGTGGTCCTTCATGGAAATGCTCGTACGCTTGGAAGATTCCAATGCATGCAGAGAAGCCAACACCTATTTCCACGCGACACGTTAGCCAGTATATCGGCCCGATCTGAATCTCAAAAGCACTCGTGATACGCCCATCGATCTTTCATACCGCCCGAATCAAGCCCGTCTAATAAATAAACAGCCCCC
>JBMZAP010000016.1:0-35789 GCA_049611445.1 Phycisphaeraceae bacterium
TTCTGGATGCACGGTCGACACCTGATGGTCGAGGGCCAGAAGATGTCTAAATCCAAGGGCAATTTTTATACGGTCCGGCAGGTGATCGAAGGCGGCTTCACCGGGCGCGCGGTCGATCCCGCCGTGCTGCGTCTGGAATTGATTAAGGCGCACTACCGATCGAACATGAACTTCACCGCCAAGGGCGTCGAAGACTCAGCCAGCGCGGTGAAGAAGGTGCGCAGCTTCGCGGAAACCATCGGCTACGACCCGGCGAACGCGACGTGGCAGGGTGTTGAGCATCCGGCGTTGACTGAGTTCGTCGGTGCATTGGCTGACGACCTGAATACCGCCAAGGCGCTGGGCGTGATGTTCGCGTATCTGAATGAGCCCGCGGAGGACGTGGCAGTGAGCTGCGCGATGCTCGCTGCGTTCGACCAGGTCTTCGCGGTCCTCGCCCCGGCGGAGTCTGCTTCAGCAGGCGGCGGGGCTGGCCCGATCCAAGCCAAGATCGATGCGATGAACCAGGCCCGCGCTGACAAGGACTGGGCGACGTCTGACGCGATCCGTGCCGAGCTTGAGGCCGAGGGCTACGAGGTCAAGCAGACGAAAGACGGCATCGTCGCGACGAAGAAGCTGGCCTGAGCATCGCAATGCACAACTCTGCCAAACGACCGAAGCCCACGGATTGAATCCGTGGGCTTCCGCCATAGCTTCTTTTGTGGCTGTGAATATCGGTCAGTCGATCACTTCGACGCCCTCGTAGGCGTAGAGTGACGCGATGAATTCTTCCAGCGGTCGCATCTCCGCGATCGCAAAGTGGAATGGGCAGTCCAGCTTTTGCTGAAGCAGTTCAATCGCGCCGGGAAGCGTTTCGACGGTGGTGGCACAAAGCAGTTCACCGTCTTCCCATCTGATCGGCAGGATCAGGCTGTCCCATGCTTCTTTTGCAGAGATCATCCGCAGGCACTGTTCATCGAATTGCTCGGTGGCCAGTGACGCGTCCGGGGCACGCATTACGACCTGCTCAGCCAGGGCTTCGATGACGACGGTTCGCTCGATGTCGAAGAGTTGCTCTGCGATTCGACCCAGCGGAGCTTCGCTCTCGGTCTGAGCCGCCAAAGCCCGGGTCACCTGGTTCGGGGTGAGTACACCCTGTTCAATAAGGATGTGTCCGATCAGGTCGTTGTCCATCACTATGCTCCAGCAGGCAATTCGCAGGCCTTAACCTGAAAGATCGGCCAAGCCTTTGCCGGGCATTAAACAAGGCCCATCTTTTCATCAAGAAAGACGTTGGGCGTTCGGTTTGTATTGCGCTTATCCGGACGCTTAAGCAGAATAAGCCTGAAAGCCAGCCTAATTTGACTCGCGCTCCGCCTTCACGACACGGTAGGCACCGGTCACATATGGCAGCCCGCTGATCACGGTGACGATCACAGTCGCCCAGACAAGGATGTCTCGGGGCAACTCAAGCTTCTCCGCGAACTGGATGTCCTTGTCCAGCAGAAAAACGATCAGGATCACGATCGGCACGACGATGGATTGCAGGATCATCTTCAGTTTGCCCCAGACGTTCGCGCCGAACTTGTGCCCGCTGCCCTCCATCTCGCCACGGATACCGGTAACCAGCAGTTCACGTGCGATGATCACGACGACCATCCAGGCATAGAAGCCCGAAGATTGCTTGATGACCGCCTGCGCACCGCCATCGACCGAGATGTAGTCCTCGTACCCGAAGCTGGGCCCAGCCAGAAAACACAGCGCGCCGAGCACGAGCACTTTGTCGCAGAAGGGGTCCATGATGCGTCCGAACTTGGACTCGACCTTCCACCGGCGTGCGAGCAGGCCGTCAAAGAAGTCGGTCAGTGCGGCGGCCACAAACAGCGCGATGGCCGGCAGCAGCAGCATGTAGCGATCGTGATCGAACTTGTAGTAGGTGAGCAGGACAAAGAACGCCGCCGCGAGGACCAGTCGGAGCATCGTCAGCAGGTTCGGGATGTTCTTCCGCTCGATCACGATGCGCGGCATCGTACCGCAGTTAAGGCTTGCCGGTCGCGACCCAGGGGCCTTATTGGGTCGCCGCCAGCCCCGCGAGTCGGCCGGTGCACCAGGCCCACTGGAAGTTGTAACCGCCGATTCGGCCGTCCACGTCGAGGATCTCGCCGCACAGGTACAGCCCCTCGCAGGTTTTGCTTGCCATCGTTCCGGTTTGAACCTCCGTCATCGGCACGCCCCCGGCGGTGACCTCGGCGTATTTGTAGCCACGGTCCCCAACGACCGGCAGTGGCAGGGCGGTCAATGCGTGGCACAGGGCCTTGCGGTCCTCTTTACTCAGTTGGCCCAGTGGCAGGTCCAGTGCGATGCCGAGGAACCGATCCAGCAGGGTCTCGGCGAATCGATCCGGGAGGTGGCGCTTCAACAGAGCGTTCACGGTTCGCGACGGGTATTTCTGTGCGGCCTCAAGCAACATCTGGTCGACCTGCTCGAAGCTTTGTCCGGGCATCAGGTTGGCGGTCAGTTTGCGGGGGGCCTGGTCCGCGTAATCGCGCAGGTGGCGTGACATGTCCATGGCTGCCGGGCCGGTGATCCCGAAGTGGGCGAGAAGCATCGGGCCTGACTGCTTGTGGAGGCTCTTGCCGGTCTTGCCCGCGAGCGTCAGTTCGACTTCCAGTGTGATACCCGAGAGTGCCGTCAGCCAGTTGTTCTCCTGCAGCACAAGTGGCACGAGCGCGGGCCAGGTGTCCGTGAGCGTGTGCCCGAGGTGCTTGGCGAAGTTGTAGCCAAACCCGTCGGACCCGGAGGAGGGCAAAGCCTTGCCGCCGGTGGCGAGGATGACACGCTTGGCGGTAAGCGGGCGTTGGTGATCGATTTGAATATTGAAGCCGGTATGCTCCGGGAGGGCGAGGCTCCTGCCGAGCTGCGAATCATCTCCGGCTTGCGGCTCAGCGGGAGCTTCGCCCTCCCGGTCAATCCGCTGGATTTTCAATACCCGGCTCTCTTTACGCAGTTCCACGCCCGCTTGGTGTACTGCCTTGAGTAATGCGTCGAGTACCGTTCGAGATGAATCCGTTGTTGGGAACAGCTTGCCGGTCTCTTCGCGCTTGAGTTCGACGCCGAGTTCATTGAAGAACGCGGTCGTCTCCTTGACGGAGAAAGACTTGAGTATCTTCTTGATGGTGTTGTTGCTGGTGCCGCCGAAGTAGTCGGCCGAGTTCACGATGTCGTGTGTGACGTTACAGCGACCACCACCAGCGATGAGGATCTTGGTGCCGACCTTTTTTGCACCTTCGAGCAGAACGATCGAAGTGTCCGGCGGGGCGTTTCTGCCGGCGAAGATCGCGGCCATCAGGCCTGCGGCACCCGCGCCGATGATGGCGAGATCACACAGGGACGCATCGTCCGCTGTGCTCATTTGAAGTCATCCATCGAAAGCCCGCCAAGACCCATGCCGCCGAGGTCCATGCCGCCCTTGAGGTTTTCTCTGGACTGCTTCCTTGCGGTGGTCTTGAAGATCTTGACTTCTTCCTGGCCCTTGCCGCCGCGACGGTCGCCGCCACGCGGGCTCGAGTCCTTGCGGAGGCTCAGGGCGAGCTTACGCTTGTCGGTATCGATGTTCTTGATGCGGAAGTTCTTCTCGTCGCCGACGTTGACGATGTCGGTGACGTTCTTGACCCGGCCGTCCGCCAGTTCACTGATATGAACGAGGCCTTCGACGCCTTCTTCCAGTTCGACGAACGCGCCGAAGTCTTGCGTGCTGACGACTTTGCCCTGCACCCAGCTGTCCACGGCAAACTTCGCAACAGCGTCGGACCAGGGGTCGCCGCCCAGTTGCTTCAGGCTCAGCGACATCTTGCGCTTCTTCGGATCGAAGGTCAGCACTTTCAATCGCAGCGACTGGCCAACGCTGATGACGTCTTCGCACTTGCCGATGCGTTTCCAACTGATTTCGGAGATAGGCAGCAGGCCCTCAACGCCTTCGCCCACAGCGATGAAGGCGCCGAAGTTGGCCGTACGCGTAACGGTGCCGGTGACTTCGCTGCCGGTACTGACGCCCGCGGTCGCGGTGTCCCATGGGTCGGGTTGCACCTGCTTGATACCGAGTGCGATCCGGCCCTTGTCCTTATCGATCTTGAGCACCTTGACCTGCACCGCATCGCCTTGCTTAACGATGTCGGCAGGCTTGGTGACGTGCTGATAGCTCATGTCCGAGACGTGGCAGAGGCCATCAACGCCGCCGATGTCGATGAAGACACCATAGTCCATGATGTTCGAGACCTTGCCGTCAAGGACGGCGCCGACTTCGAGGGTGCCAAGGAGTTTTTCCTTGCTGGTCTTGCGGACATGCTCAAGGTGGGCACGCCGGCTGAGCATGACCTTCTTGTGCTTGCGGTCCACCTCGGTGACGGTGGCTTCGAGTTTCTGTCCGACCAGCGGTTCGAAGTCTTCGACGTGATGCAGGTCGATCTGGCTGGCGGGCATGAAGGCGCGGATGTTGCCGACCAGTTCGAGTTCCAGGCCGCCCTTGTTGTGTCCGGTGACACGTGCCTCGACGACACTGCCCTTGTGCAGGGTGTCCCAAGTCGTGCGGGAGATGGCACCCTCGCGTGAGAGGAACATCAGGCCTTGAGCTTCGTCGATGTGGTCCACGACAAAGTCCATGATCGAGCCGAGGCGGGGCGGGCGATCGAACTGCTGCAGAGGCACAACACCCTGAAGCTTGCCGGTGTCACCGGTGACGTCGATGAAGACATCTTCGCCACGGATCGCGCTGATTCGGCCGCGACGGATCTCGTGATGGACCGGGGCTTCCTCTTCTTCAGCCTTGGCCTGTTCCTCGGCCTCGGCTTGGTCCATGAGCTGCTCAATGCTCTGGTCGCCAAGCGCGGCTTCGACTTCTGCGTCGATGTCTTCTGGTGCAGAAGGTTCGCTGACGGCTGGCACTTCAGCGGTCGGCGGCTGGGTCGTCGTATCTGCCGGGGCGACGGGTGCGGGTGTCGGCTCGGTCGCTTCGGCAGTCTTGTCTGGCTGGTCGGTCGGGTTCATCGCTTATTCCGGCATCGCCGGTCGTGGGGTTAAAAATTCGGGCGCGAGGTATTACTGTACCCCGGTCGTGCCTGCCACGCTAGGGCTTTACGTCAGGGATCGATAAAGACCCAAGGTTTACTCACGTGAGGGTTGTTCCTTACCGCAAAACGCAAAGGCTTATGCACCCAGTCGCCGCTGGAGCCAATGCCGACGCGCGGCCCGACAGCGATCTGTGCTGCGGGCAGTGCTCGGCTGCGGGCTTGCTCGAGCCAGAGGGTTTTGCTGGTCGTCAGGTCGATACGGTCCAGGTCACGATCGATCGCAAGTGCCTGGCAGAGCTTGGCGGGGCCAGAGCAGAGCTCGGTGTCGCGTTTGGCCCGGGGGCGATGTAGTTGCATGGCTTGGTGGTTCTCGATCGGTTGCAATGCGCGGATGAGGACGGCTTGCGGGGTTTGCTCGTCTCCGGTTACCACATTGATGCAGTGGTGCATCCCGTACGTGAAGTAGACGTAAGCCGTGCTGGCCTGCTGCCACATCGACTCATTGCGCTCGCTACGGTGGCTGTTGTAGGTATGAGCGGCGCGGTCTTCGGGGCCGAGGTAGGCCTCGGTCTCGACGATGAGCCCGGACACGCGTGATCCGTCACCGAGTTGCCGAACGAGCAGTTGGCCGATCAGAGCGCGTGCGACAGTCACGGTGTCTCGCATAGCGAACGAGCGCGGCAGGCGTGGCAGCCTATCGGTTGGTGTGGGCAGCAGCGCCATCGTTGTCTTGTGCTTGTGTTGTTGCCGACTTGCGCTTGGGTCTGGAGCCAAGCCAGTCCAGGAGACGGTCGAGCGCGACGCCAACAATGAAGGTGATCAGCCCCGCGAGGATGAAGGGGTTGGATGTTCCCCTCGACACGTAGATTAATGCGTGTGGCGCATCGGATCGGTATGTTTGCTCATCTTGGTATTTTGAGACCCATGTGAAACTATATTTCGTGAGTTTCCCACCCTCGTCGTATGCAATGTGCCGGAAAGATCGTGTGTTTTGCAAATCGTATTGCGAAGGTTGAAGTAGTCGACCTTCGGCATCACTGTCCGCGACATGTACGCTTGCAGTAAATAGTTTTTGTGGAGCCCAGGGGACACTCGCTCCAATTGCAAACGGCATCTTCTTGCTCGCCGGTCTGAACGCGAGCCCCACTGAGCCAAGGCCTTCGATCGGGAAGAACTGGATGGGCACCAGTGCGTCCGTCCCTTCTGGTTCGAACGGAAGCCATGCGGTTGTCGTTGTTGTTCCGCCGTCTTCGAGATCGGTCGTGATCTCCAGAGCGAGCAGGGCTTTTGCAGGGTAGGGCAGGCTTGTGTGGTCACGGAAGCCGGCTGCGGTGGGCTCAGCCGACTGCGTGCCATCCTCGTTCTGCTTTAGTGTTCCGTCGGCGATGTAAGCCTTCGTCGTAATGCGTGTGCCATAGCCGATGTTCGAAGCGAGCTTGGGGTCGTCGTGCAGCTTGATCGTTGGCATCGCGTCACCGGTCGCGTCGTTCCACCGGGGCAGGCCCTCTAGTGGGATGGTGACTGGTGCGGCGCCGCCGACCATGACGACCAGGACGCGGTCGTGCGTGTCGCCAAAGCGTGTGGTGTAGTTCAGTGACAGCGCGTCGGCTTGCGTGTCGCCCGTCTCGGGCGTGACAGGCACTGCCGCAACACCCACGCTCTGGCTGTGGAACGCCCAGGACTGACTGATGAGGATGATGACGAGGCCAAATGCGGCGATGAAGGCGCCGAGGTTGTCGATTCGCCACGGCAGGCGACGGATTGCCGACCAAAGGACAACGGCCGCGAGCAGCCAGGCTGCAGCCAGCAAAGGCCACCAGGTCAGCACGACTTGCTGGGTCGTGTCGAACACTCGCCACTGCCAGACGTAGCGTCCGCCGATGGGGTAGTGGGCTGCGACGACGTAGCCGACGACGAAGACGCCCAGCACGCCGATCGTCCACCACGAGCTCATCGCCCTGGACAGCCAGCGGACCGGCGCAGGCAATGCCCGGTCTTGTTCAAGCACGCGTTGGTAGTGGGGGTTGGGCACGGTTTGTCGGGGGCTGTGGAAACGCGAGAGTATAGGCCCGTTGTGTCGATGACACCGGTATGTCGATGCCTCTGCAACTCATTGCCCTTGCCTTCGCTGGTGCCGCGGGGACTCTGGCCCGCTACGGCCTGACCGTCGCGGTCGATAGCCGACTGCTCCATGACGGAAAGCACCCGATCTATGGCACATTGATCTCAAACGCCCTTGGCTGCCTGCTCTTTGGCATCGTCCTGGCCTACCTCACGGCCCGGGCGATGGATGACCACCCGGCTCGGTTGATCCTGCTGACCGGGTTTATGGGGGCTTTTACGACGTTTTCGACCTACGCCTACCTGTCGGCCGACCTCGCGGGCAAGGGCCACTGGCTCCTTGCTGGCGGGCACATCCTCACCCATAACGTGGTCGGTATCACACTCTTTGTTGCGGGGGCGGCACTGGGCACGCGCCTCGTGGGCTGATCCGTGATCTGCCGCTTTGGATTCCGCGACGGGGTTCGGTACAATGTTGCGTTCATCCTCACGCGATTAATTCGCCCCGGAACTCCCGGCAAGCATTAGAAAAGAACTCGAAACATGGCTACCGAAACACCGACTTCTCAGCAGCCCGCCGACGCACGTACCACCGCCGTGGTCCGCTTCGCTGGCGACTCCGGCGACGGCATGCAGCTTGCCGGCACACAGCTCACCGACACCTCCGCGATCCTCGGCAATGACGTCGCGACCCTGCCGGACTACCCCGCTGAAATCCGCGCGCCCGCGGGTACCGTCGCGGGTGTTTCCGGCTTTCAGGTCAACTTTGCCTCCGAGCAGATCTTCACGCCCGGCGATGTCGTTAACGCACTGATCGCAATGAACCCCGCTGCGTTCAAGGCCCACTACAAAGACGTCGAGCCCGGCGGCATCATCGTCGTCAACGAGACCGAGTTTTCCAAGACCAACCTCAAGAAGGCCGGCTACGAGCCCGGCTACAACCCGATCGAAGACGAAGCGATCGATCAGCAGTACAAGATTTACAAGGTCCCGATCACCAAGCTCAACCAGGAAGCGCTCAAAGACAGCGGCATGTCGCCCAAGGATGTCAACCGCTGCAAGAACATGTACGCGCTTGGGCTGGTCTACTGGCTGTTTGATCGCTCGCTGGATACGACGATCCGTCACCTCAATCAGACGTTCGCGGTCCGTAAGAAGCGGCCCGAAGTCGCTGAGGCCAACATCGCAGCCCTTAAGGCAGGTTTCTTCTTCGGCGAAACCGCGGAGATGTTTCCGGTCCGCTACTCCGTTGCCAAGGCCACCATTCCTCCGGGTAAGTACCGCAAGGTCACGGGTAACGAAGCGCTTGCCATGGGGCTGATCACCGCGAGTAAGCTTGCGGAGAAGAGCCTGCACTACTGCACCTATCCGATCACGCCTGCTTCGGACATTCTGCACTATCTCGCGCCTGCGAAAAACTTTGGTGTGAAGACGTTCCAGGCGGAAGATGAGATCGCCGCGATGTGTGCCGCCATTGGTGTCAGCTTCGCGGGCCAGCTTGGTGTCACCGGCACGTCCGGCCCGGGTCTGGCCCTGAAGGGCGAGGCGCTCGGGCTTGCGGTCATGACCGAGCTGCCCGTCGTGGTCATCAACGTGCAACGCGGCGGACCTTCGACCGGCCTGCCGACCAAGACCGAGCAATCCGACCTCTGGCAGGCCATGTACGGCCGCAACGGTGACTGTCCGGCTGTCGTGATTGCCCCGCAGTCCCCGGCAGACTGCTTTAACACCGCCATTGAGGCCGCACGCATCGCGCTGACCCGGATGGTCCCTGTCGTGCTACTGACGGATGGCTACATCGCCAACGGCTCTGAGCCCTGGCGTGTGCCGACCGAGTCTGACTTCGAGCCGATCAAGATTGAGCACGCGACCTACGAGCCGACCGGCGAGAAAGACGATCCCGGCTTTGCGCCCTATACCCGCAACGAGAACCTCACCCGGCCCTGGGGCATCCCCGGCAACGCCGGTACCGAGCACCGTGTCGGCGGCCTCGAAAAAGCCAACGGCACGGGCAACGTCAGCTACGACCCGATGAATCACCAGACGATGGTTCGCATCCGACAGGACAAGGTCGACCGTGTGCAGAATATGGTGCCGGATATCGAGATCGAAGGCGACGCAGACGCCGACCTGCTTGTTCTCGGTTGGGGCGGGCCTTACGGTTCGATCACAACCGCGGTCAATAACGCCAGAGAGCAGGGCAAAAAAGTCGCCGCCGCTCACCTGCGTTACCTCAGCCCGATGCCGAAGAACCTCGGTGAGCTGCTCAAGGGCTTCGACAAGGTCCTGATCCCTGAACTCAACAACGGCCAACTCCGCCTGATCATTCGCGGCAAGTTCCTTGCCGATGCACGCGGCCTCAACAAGATCCAGGGCAAGCCCTTCCTGGTTGAAGAGATTGAACAGGCGATCGACCTGTTGTTGTCCGGCGAGTGGGGCGACGCTGAAACGCTGTATCCGGAAAATGGAAAGATTGATGTCAACGCTCAGGCGCTGACGGTTTAAGAAAGTAAACGATGCCTGATACTCCACTCCCGACTCTCAAAGCCAAAGACTTCTCCTCGGACCAGGATGTGCGCTGGTGCCCGGGCTGCGGGGATTACTCGATCCTCAACGCCGTGCAGCGCGTCTGTGCCAATATTGGTGCGACCCGTGAGAATTCCGTGTTCATCTCCGGCATCGGCTGCTCCAGCCGGTTCCCGTACTACATGGACACCTACGGCTTTCACACGATCCACGGCCGAGCCCCGGGCTTTGTCACCGGTGTCAAGATGGCCAACCCCGAATTGGACGTCTGGATGATCACCGGGGACGGCGACGGGCTGTCCATCGGCGGCAACCACCTGATGCACGTGCTCCGCCGTAACGTCAACGTCAACGCGATGCTCTTCAACAACCGTATTTACGGTCTGACCAAGGGCCAGTATTCGCCGACGTCGGAGACCGGCAAGAAGACCAAGTCCTCGCCAATGGGCTCGCTGGACTTCCCGATCAACCCGCTGTCGTTGGCGCTGGCCGCCGAGGCGACCTTCGTCGCGCGATCGACGGACAAAGACCGTGGCCTGGTGGGCGTGCTTGAGCGTGCGGCCGATCACAAGGGTGCTTCGTTTGTTGAGATCTACCAGAACTGCAACATCTTCAACGATGGCGCGTTCGACTTCGCGACCGGGCGCGATGTGAAGGACGACAACGTGCTGTACCTCGAAGACGGCAAGCCCATGATCTTTGGTGCCAATAAGGATAAGGGCCTGCGTCTGGTTGGCAACCGCCCGGAAGTCGTCACGCTTGGCGAGGGCGGCGTCAGTGAAGACGATCTGCTCTTCCACGACGAGACGAATAAGCCCATCGCCGAGATGCTGGCGGACCTGCACTACCCCGACTTCCCCGAGGTGCTGGGCGTGCTGTATCGCGAGGAGCGGCCGACCTACGAGCAGCTCCTGCACGATCAGGTCGACGAAGCAAAAGAGAAGAAGGGTGAAGGCACCCTCGAAGCACTCTTTAACGCGGGTGATACGTACGAGGTCGCGTGACCGGCAGCAGAATGTGCGTCGGTTTCTCATTCGATTCAAAGGGTGCTCGAATGAACCGAAAGCTGATCGTTTCGCTCTGTCTGCTGTTCCTTTCTTTTTCTGTATTCGCGCAAGAGAAAGCCAAGCCATATCCACTTTGGTCCGGTCTGCCGAGCCCCAAAGCTGCAGACATTCCCGAACCCGAGGGACTCGCGCATTCGGTGATCTACAAGCCTGTCGCGAAGGACGACTACAAGTTCATCCACGGCGCAGCCATCATCCATCATGATGGCGTGATGTATGCGAACTGGGGCAGCAGTCCGCTGAATGAGAATGGGGCCCACGAGACGCTGCGTGGTAAGCGATCCACTGATGGCGGAAAGACATGGTCAGGCCTTGAAGTTGTCGCGCCGGGATTTGAAGGCGATAACTGCCACAGCCATGGGGTCTACCTTGTTCACAAAGGTGAGGTGTGGACGTTCTGCGCTCGCTTCAACGGTGCCAAGGGCAATAAGTTTCCGGGCCTGAAGGCGGAGGCTTTTGTTCTGAACAAGCAGACGGATCAGTGGGAGTCGCGTGGGATCGTAATGGACAACTGCTGGCCATACGATGAGCCGGTCTTAATGGACAATGGCAACTACATCACCGGCGGGCAGGATAAGACTGGCTTGCCTGTGGTGGCGATCAGCCAGGGCGATGATGTGACCAAGATTTGGGAGACCGTGCCGATTCCATATGACCCCGCGCTGAAGCCCAGTTATGCGGAGACAACCGTCTGGGCCAAGGGCAAGCACGTGACCGCTGTGATCCGCGGCGGCGCGAACGTGGCATGGGTCGCGACCAGCGATGATTATGGCCATAGCTGGAGTACGGCCTCGAAAAGCGATCTCAATATGCCGCGCTCCAAGGCTTACTTTGGCGAGTTGAGCACGGGGCAACGTTACCTGGTCCATAACGTCGGCAATCGTGACACGCTGGTTGTCTCGGTCTCCAAGCCCGGCGAATCGATGCTTAGCAGGTCATGGCGGATCCGCCACGGCAAATCTGATCCGCCGCACTTCCCTGGACATGCCAAGGGCAAGCAGTGGTCATACCCCTATGCCCACGAGCACGATGGCAAACTCTACATCGTGTATTCGATTGGCAAGGAAGAGGTTGGGTTATCTATTGTCCCTGTCGATTCACTGACGGCTGGCGATCAATAACGATCAGTGGCTTGGCATCTGTCGTGTCTCGCCGCTTTTCATGTCGGTCTTGCCTGTCAGGCAGTCGCGGATTGCGGCGGCGACGGTCGCGGGGTCCAATGTGTTTTCGGTCGGGATCATCTTTTCGTCAAAGAGGCCACGCAGCATCGGCGTCTCGACCGCGCCCGGAGCGATGCAGTACGCACTGACGCCGACCGCTT
The DNA here is from genome assembly GCA_049611445.1 of Phycisphaeraceae bacterium. GTDB lineage: Bacteria > Planctomycetota > Phycisphaerae > Phycisphaerales > Phycisphaeraceae > JAHQVV01. The sequence goes on from JBMZAP010000016.1 coordinate 12,021, forward strand.
TGCCCTCGTCGGCGGTCGCCAGGGTGAAGATATTGACCGCGGCCTTCATCGCTCCATAGATATTGAACCCGGTGAAGGGGTCGAACGCGCCCATGGAAGAGACGTTGCAGATCGCTCCGGCTTTGCGAGTCTTGAAGGTGGGCCAGACGGCCCGGGTGGCATAGACCACCGCGTCGAAGTTCACGGCAGTGCATTGCTGCAGTGTCTGGTCGTCGATCGCATCAATCGGCTGCAGCGGGGCATAGCCGGCAACATTGGCCAGTGCATCAATCCTGCCAAACCTTCGTAACGTTTCGCTGACTAGCTTGTTGATAGCTGCGGGATCCGCAACATCCGTAGGAACGCACAGCACTTCCGCGTCAGGCACTTCACTCTTGGCAAGCGACGCGGTTTCTTCCAAAGCAGAAGCGGTCCGCGCTGCCAGCGCCGCGTTGTAGCCCGCCTCGACCATCAGAACCCCCAGGTCGCGCCCTACGCCGCTGCCTGCTCCGGTGATGATGACGACAGGTTTTTCTGATTCGTTCATGCTGTGATTCTTGCGTCCAATCGGCGCAGGTCAAGCGGCGGATCGCAGAAACGCGCTATACTCCCTCTCATGGTCAATGGATCGTTCAAGCTGTTTCGCCTATTTGGGATCGATGTGTTCCTGCACTGGTCGTGGTTCCTCGTGGCGATTTTCCTGATTCCGCGGTTTGGCGAGGGCACTTTCGTTGGCCCGGGCAGTACGCCGATGGTTTGGAGTACGGCCCTGTATGTCACGCTCTTTCTCATCGTGCTCATCCACGAGTTTGGACACGCACTGGCATGCCGGCAGGTTGGCGGGCAAGCAAGGCATATCGTGCTCTGGCCGCTTGGCGGTGTCGCTTTCGTTCAGCCGCCACATCGGCCCGGGGCGCATCTCTGGTCGATCGTTGCAGGGCCGCTGGTGAACGTGATGCTCGTGCCGGTGACGGTGATCGCGTACTACCTCGTGCGAGGATCGTTTGAGTGGCCTGCGGATGGCAACAACCTGCACGCGTTCACCTTCTCGGTCATGATCATGAACACGGGGTTGCTGGTCTTTAACATGCTGCCGGTCTACCCCTTGGATGGTGGCCAGACACTGATGGCATTACTCTGGTTCATCGTCGGCAGAGTCAAAGCCCTCAAAGTAGTCAGTTCGATCGGACTGGCCGCTGCTGCGATCGTACTCCTGCTGTCCTTACTGTTCTATCAGGTCTGGTATGTCTTGATCGCACTGTTTGTCGGCCTGCAAGCCTGGAACGGCTATCGCTTGGCGACCGCGCTGGCGAAGATGGACCCGCGGCTATATGACGAGCGAATCGCGAACCGGTCTGAGCAGGATGACGTCGAGCAGCGGATCATGGACGAGGTCGATCCGTGGCGGCGCTAACGCGAACCCGGACCAGCGGGCTTATGGCGTTTCTTCTGGGGCTGTCGACTCAGGCTCTTCGATCCGGATCGTATCGATCTCCCAGTACCTGCACGTTGCGTAGTTGGGGTACTCGACTGGATCTGCCGTGATGTCTTTGCCCAGTGGAAGCAGCAGCGTTGGCTGGACAGGAAGCGGCGGCACGACAACATCAAGTTCGCCCCGCGTTTTGGCCTCTTGGATGATGGCATAGCGCTCGTGCATCGCGTTGTCGAAGGCTTGTACCTCGCTCTTAAGTTGTACAAAGGCCTCGATGCCGTTGCCCTGCGTCAGCAGGATTGCCGCGAGTGCGAAACGCCCAGTTGCCAACAGGCCCGGCGGTACAGGCAGTCGTCTGGGCGGTGTCCCGGGTACTTGTGCGCAGAACACGGCGATTGAGCCAAAGACCCCGATGAGCAGGAACAGGCCGGTAGTATTCAGTGTCCGTGGCGGGGGATTGCCCTGCATGACATATTGCGCGGGAAGCCAGGAGCAGACGATCATCAGGCCCCACATCGCGACGACCAGCAGCATCCAGCGCGGTCTGCCGTTGGATATTTCGCGAAGTCGGCGTCCGATGCGCCAGCCCGCAGGCAGGAAAAGCAGTGATGCAACCAGAACCACCGGGCTGAGGATGTATGGGATCATCCATTTCAGCGAGTTGGTGATCGAATAATCGATGGCTTGGAGCAGTGGGGCCTTGTCAAAGTGTGACTCACGAACCGCGTTGCCCGGTGCGAGCAGGACGACGGCCGAACTGATCAGGGCGATGGCCAGAACGATAGAGAATTGCAGTCGGCGGGGGTTGCGGGTGATCAGCGCAACGATCGTGGCGCCAAGGAGCATGCCGTTGAGCATCGGGATCGTGTTGTCATACGTGCCGATCGCTGCGGACATCAGGACAGATGCTCCGATGATCAGAGCCGCTCGCTTGAATTTGCTCATTTCTGCTGGATCACGCAGCAGCAATGCGAATGCGAGCAGGCTGAGGATGAGGACAAGCTGATTCGTCATTGCCCCGGTAAGCCAGTAGAACGCGCGCGAGGGTGATGCCAGTTGCGCGCAGTACACCACGAACAGCCCAACACTCAGTCCCGCAGCAGACCATCGCGACAGGACGCCACGGGTGACAGTCCGCATGAAGCAGAAGATCGAGAGCATCAGAGCCGATATCGTGCACAGGCCGACGAGCCAGAAGTCATCGATCAGGTCCATCTGGCTGACGGCGATGCCTTCAAGGGTGACGTAGGTGTACCGGCCGGTCCACCCGTGATATCGCTTGGAGATCGTCTGGACAATCCCAAGGTCGCGGACATCGTCGTACTCGCCGAAGTCATCGGTCTGCGGGTGGGCGTAGAAGCTCAGTGCGACGAACATGCCCAGGACCACAAGGATCGAGAGGGCCATCGCACCCCATGACAGCCGGTTGAGCCAGTTGCGGCGGCGGTCATCGAAAACTTCTTCGAATGGGTCAGCATCACTGTCGTGCATCGTCCGTACCCTCAAATCTCTACGCAGCGATGTTCTCAGGGGCAGCGATGGGCTGAGGAGCAAGCTGTGCCGCTTCGGCAGGCTTGCGGACCGCGGCGATCAGTGACGAACCAAACGGCATTCGCAAACGCCGGGCCAATTGCCATTCAGCCTTGCAGTAGCCTGTGAGCAAGCGATTGAGTGGAGCGAAGGGAACCTGCGGCGTACTCGGTTTGCTGGGCCTGATGCGCTGCAATGCGGCGAGTGCCAGCTTGGGCAGTGCAAGCGATGTGTAGAGGTATCGGCAGTCCAAAAGTTCGCCGTGCGGAGCAAGCAGTTCGGTCAGGCTTTGCCGGGTGTATCGGCGGAAGTGCTTGTTCATCTCGTCGTGCTGCGTCCACAGCGCGGGCAGGGCAGGCACGGTGATGAGGAGTGTCCCGCCTGGCACGAGCATCTGCATCATGTGATCAACCGCGTACTGATCGTCTTCGATATGTTCAACCACATCCAATGCAGTGATCAGATCGAATTGCATCTTCTCGTAAAGCGGATCGCCCAGGGGCTTGTCATAGATGCGGCTGTGCAGCGGGTTGCCCGGGATCAGCGTGTTTTTGTCGATTTCGATACCCCAGGCCTCGGCTTGCTTGCTGAGCGAACTGAGCATGGGAAGCGACAACGCGTCGCCGCAGCCCACATCGAGGATTGTGGATTGATCCGGCAGGTCGGTCAGGCGGCGAATGGTTTGGACAACCGCCTTCTCTCGGCTTCGCCACCACCAGTGCTGTCGGTAGAGCCGGGCATACTGCTTGGCATAGTCGTGTTGCATGGCAGGTCCAGTGAGCTTTGAGACTTGGTGATGACCTCGGCGACAAACGCGGAGGGGCGTTGCCTGACTTCCGTAAAGGTGCGGTGGATGTACTCGCCAAGGAGGCCGACGGACAAGAGCTGCACACCAGCCAGGAACCAGATGGAGATGACCAGCGTGGTCCAGCCGGCGGGTGGGGGCTCGGGTGCAAGGAAGTAGAGCCCGAAGTAGCCGAGTGCGACGGCGATCGCCAGCATCGAGATGCCAAAGCCCAGGAACTGGATGAACTTCACCGGCACGGATGAGAATCCAAAGATGCCTTGCGCTGCCAGGCCCATCAGTTTGGCCAGGCTGTACTTGCTGGTGCCTGCGTGTCGTTCGTGGCGCTCGTAAGGTACGCCGACCTGCTTGCCGCCGACCCACGCCCGCAGGCCGCGGATAAACCGAAGCGACTCTGGCAGCTCGTTCATTCGCTCGACGACGGTTCGTCGCATCACGCAGAAGTCGCCCGCGTCCAGCGGGATATCGATATCACTGACCGACCGCATGACGCGGTAAAAGCCCGCGTACGCGAATTTTTTGAGGGGGTGTTCTTTTCGGTGCTTCCGAACGCCATAGGCGACGTCTGCGCCGTCTTGGATCGCCTTGATCATCTCGGGAACGACTTCGGGCGGGTCCTGCAGGTCGCCATCGAGGACCGCAACCATCTCGCCTTTCGCCTGTCGTAACCCTGCAGCGAGTGCGGCCTGATGCCCAAAGTTCCGCGATAGTCTTACTGCGATAACGCGACCATCACGCTGAGCCAATTCGCGGAGCATCTCATCGGTTCGGTCCGTACTGCCGTCGTTGATATAGATGATCTCTGCTGGAGACAAGGGCAGCGCATCAACCATCTTTGAGACGCGTTCATAGCAGTGGTCCAGCGTCTCCTGCTCGTTGTAAACAGGGATAACAACCGAGATGTCGGGGCGATCAGTCATGGCAGATACCTGACTGTATATCGTCCGGATGCATCGCGGACCAGCAAAGTGTTACATGGCCTGCGAACGGCTTTCAGACGCTGGCCAATGCGTCTACCGACCAGTTCGCACCCTCGCGCGAGACTTTGCGGTAAAGCGTGTCGCGTTCGATGGGGTCATAGCCGGCCTCTTCGATTAGGTCTCGGAGCTTGCCGGGGGTGACTTCCTGGTGGGTGGATGCGCCGCCGACCTTGGTGATGTCGTACCAGACGACGGTGCCGTCGACGTCATCGACGCCGAAGGACAGGCCGAGTTGGGCCATCTCCAGCGTCTGCATGATCCAGAAGCACTTGACGTGATCGAAGTTGTCCAGCATCAGTCGGCAGACCGCGAGCATGCGCAGGTTGTCCAGGCCGGTCGGGCCGGGCAGGTGCTGCAGCTCGGACCCGTCGGGGAAGAACGGCAGGGGGATGATGGTCTGGAAACGTCCCTTGTGGCCTTGTTCGATCGCTTCGTCCTGCGCCTCGCGCAAGAGGCAGAGGTGGCGGATACGGTCTTCGATCGTTTCGACGTGGCCGTAGAGCATCGTGGCATTGGACATCAGCCCGAGTTCGTGGGCAGTGCGGTGGACGTTGATCCACTCGAGCCCGCCGATCTTGCCTCGGAAGACCTCGTCGTGGACGCGGTCGTCGAAGACCTCGGCGCCACCGCCGGGTAATGAACCGAGGCCGGCGGCGATGAGGTCCTCCAACATCCCCTTGATCGTGCCGGCCCCGGGTTTTCCCTTATTGTCGCGCTTGTGGATTCGCGCGAGGTGGGTGAGCTCGACAGCGGTGAATGCTTTCAAGTGAACTGTAGGCGCGACCTGCTTGCATGTCTGCAAAAGATCGGTGTAGTAGCTGAATTTATTCTTGGGGTGCAGGCCGCCAACGATGTGCATCTCGGTTGCGCCGGCTTCCTCGGCCTTCTTGGCCTGTTCGGCAACCTGCTGCATCGAGTACTCGTAAGCCCCGTCCTGGCCGGGCTTGCGGTGGAACTCACAGAACTTGCACGAGAGCACGCACAGGTTCGAGTAATTCATGTGCCGGTTGACGTTGTAATACGTGGCCTTGCCATGACGGGCAGTGCGGACCTGGTCGGCCAGTTCGCCGAGCGTCCAGATGTCGCGGGTTTTGAGCAGGGCGACGCCGTCCTCGAACGAGAGGCGTTCGCCAGCGAGGACTTTGTCTTGAATAGTTCCTAGATCGCTTGCCATGACATTTCATCATAGTCCGCGCGGCGGGTTCGCGTCGCTTTATCTATGCTGATTGCATGGCCATCCTCGGACACGGTATTGATCTCGTCGACACGCCACGTATTGAGCGGCTCCTGGGCGAGCATGAGCAGCGTTTCCTCGACCGTGTCTTCACGGCCGGCGAGCAGGCTTACGCCGACGGAGGCGGGAAGATGCGTGTCCAGCGTTACGCCGCTCGCTTCGCGGCCAAGGAGGCGGTGCTGAAGGTGCTGGGCACGGGCTGGTCAGGCGGAATTGCCTGGACGGATGTCGAGGTGGTCAAGGAAGCGACCGGCCTGCCAAGGGTCAGGCTGTATGGCGAGGCGGCTCAAATTGCGGATCGTCTGGGCATCACGTCGTGGCACATCAGCCTCAGCCACCTCGAGGGCCACGCCCTGGCCAGCGTCATCGGCGAGGGAGCCGGTTGAACCGTTGGCTGACGGGCTATCATGGTGACCGGGGGACAGGCCGATAGCAGGCTGAGGATCAATGGCCAAACGCGACTACACACCGCCCTACGAGATCATGCGAAGCCGTGGCAGCGCTTCAGGCAATGCCGGCGAGGGTGGGGTTTCCGAGTCTCCGGGTGGGCAGGAAGAGAGTATCCCGAGGCCGCCGGGCCGAGCACCGTGGTGGGTCGGCTCGGCGTCACCTCTGGTCCTGCGTGTCCCGCGTGGCATCGCGATCCTGTCCGTTGCCGGGCTGCTGTTGGTGATCATGGTGGCGTACTGGGTGGGCTCGATGCGGGGGGCTGCTGCAGCCAATCCAGAGCCTGTTGAGCCGGGCCTGGGTGAGCGGACAGGCCCGAATGGCTTCTTTGTCTCCCCTGAGGACGATTACGAGGGCCCGGAGGTTGATGTTCCGGAAGATGCCCTGACCGTCGAACGCCGTGAGCCTGGGCTCAATTACATGCAACTGATCACCTCCACCCGGGAGGACTGCGAGAAGCTGGCCCGGTTCTTTGGGGCCCGTGGGGTTGCAATCCAGCTTGTACCTGTTCATAATAAGGGGCTCTGGGTCGCGTACGCCGTCAAGCGGGGCTACCGCTCCGACGAGATGGGCAGCGAGTCCCAGCAGCGATACGAACAGATGCTCCGGTCGCTTGGCCGGCAGTGGAAACAAACCAACGGCGGACGCGGTACCGACCTGTCCACCATGATTTTTAACCGATACGACGGGCCTAAACCAAAGCCCAAAGACGACTAAAGGATAAGAACGATGAGCCTTGATTCGAGCTTGAAAGTAGGAGGCGGCCTGGCTGGCCACCGCAACGTCCTGACCCGCGCTGAGCGCATTGCCAAGCTCCAGGAACTCGGTGAGTTCAAGGATGAGGAGTCCAACGCTCTTGGTCTGCGTAAGGTCGGCAACCGTAAGGTCGTCGCCGGCGGCAAGTCCAAGAAAAAGAAAAAGGACGAAGAAGCGACCGAGTAGTCGCTCCGTTCTTCTCGCTTTATTGCACACTTACGCTGCTCTTCATCGGGCAGCGTTTTTTATTTGGTTATCATCACGCGCATGGATACCAGCCGCTTTATCGCCGACCGGGTCAAGTTGATCGACGCCTCGGGCATCCGCCGGGTGTTTGACTTGGCCGCGAAGTTGAAGGACCCGATCAATTTTTCGATCGGTCAGCCGGACTTTGATGTGCCCGACGAGATCAAGGCCGCCGCGTGCGACGCGATCAATCAGGGCAAGAACAGCTACACCCAGACGCAGGGCACACCTGACTTGCGCGCCGCGGTCACTGCTCGACTTGCCAGAGAGTTTCCCAACACGCTCGGCAACGGAAGCGGCCAACTCAATTCAGACACCGGCCTTGTGATCACCTCCGGCGTCTCTGGCGCGCTTGTGTTGACTCTGCTCAGTACCGTCGGCCCGGGTGATGAAGTCGTCATCCCGGACCCGTACTTCGTGATGTACAAGCACCTCGTGAACCTGACCGGTGCGACGCCCGTTTACGTCGATACCTATCCGGATTTCGCGGTGACCGCCGAACGTCTTGAGCCGGTCATCAACGAGCGGACCAAGCTGGTGCTGTTTAACACCCCGAGCAACCCGACCGGTGTGGTCGCGAGTCAGCAGGTCTGCAAAGAAGTCGTCGAGCTATGCGAGCAGCGGGGCGTATTGCTCATCAGCGATGAGATCTACGACGAATTCTGTTACGAAAAAGCAGAGATCGACGGCGGGACATGGTGCCCCTCACCGCTGCACGATTCGCCCAACGCGTTGCTGCTTCGAGGCTACTCCAAGACCTACGGCATGACCGGTTGGCGTCTCGGCTACGCGGCCGGTCCTGCGCCGGTGATCGAGCAGATGACCAAATTGCAGCAGTATTCCTTCGTCTGTGCCCCGTCGATGGTTCAGGCGGCCGGGGCGATGGCGCTGGGTGTCGATATGTCCCAGCACGTCTCAGCCTACGAGCGCAAACGCGATCGCGTGGTCGAGCGACTTAGCCCGCTCTACAACCTGTCCGTGCCCGGCGGGGCGTTTTATGCCTTCCCCGAGGTCCCGCAGAGTCTGGGGCTGACCGCGACACAGTTTGTTGAGAAGGCGATCGAGAAGAGCCTGCTGATTATCCCCGGCAGCGTCTTCAGCCAGCGCGACACACACTTCCGCATCAGCTACGCATGCGACGACGCGACGCTGGAGCGCGGGCTGGATGTGTTGGTTGAGTTGGCGGGCGGGTGATCACTTTACAACGGATGTTGTTGCCGCAGGAAGTGTGACGATCTCGCCGGTATCGCGGCGAACGATCAGGCCGTGGTCAGGATCGAGGTCGAGCACTTCGCCTGTGATGCGCTGGCCGGCTTGTTCGAAGGTCTGGGTTTGGCCGAGCGCGGCTCGAGCTCGCCACTCGTCGAGCATCAAACTGCTATCCGCCAGACGCAATGCCTTGTCGACTTCAACCATGACCCGCTCGATTACTCGCAAGCGATCTACCTTAGAGCCGTGGTGACGCATGCATGTCGCCATATTTAATACAGGATCGGCAACGCTCTCTTGGGTAACATTTAGCCCAATGCCGATAATGAAAGCGCCTTGAGCTACTTCAACCAGAATCCCAGAAAGCTTTTTCCCTTCGACTATGACATCGTTAGGCCACTTCAATCGCACATCGACATCTGGGAGAAGCGACTCGACTGCTTTTGCCACTGCAACACCAGCGAGCATTGACACACGATCATGCGACGCCGTATTCATCGGCAACGAGAAACTCATTAGTACCGAGGAGTCGGGGGCGGACACCCATTGACGATCTAGCCTGCCACGTCCGGCAGATTGTTGATTTGCTACAACAAGTGCTCTGTGCGGAGCGAGCTTTTTCGCCTGATCTTGTGTGCTGGATGTCTCTTGATAGACCCATACGCTCAACGGCGCGAGCGATTCAATCCGAATGATGTATTCCAAATACTCTTGCCAAACCTGAAGGCTTGAACGCTGCAACCGACAGCTATGCGGCCCTGTTGTCTCAAACTCACAGCCATAGTCCTTCAGTACTTCGACTGCTCTAGGAAAGTCGGCAACATCAATACCCATGTCGTATCGGATCAAGCCAGCATTCACCGAGCCTCCTGAAACGAAGTAACTAAGCAACATTGGATCAGCAGATTTTGGGTAACGCGACTTCATCCGATATCCAACCCAATATCCAGCGATGTCGCCGAGTGCGTCAGTGCGCCGACGGAGATGCGGTTGACGCCGGTCATTGCGATGTCGCCGACGGTGTCGAGATTCACGCCGCCGCTGGCTTCGAGTTCGATCGTCGGGGCGTCCTGGTCGCGCATCGCCACGGCCTGCTTCAATACGTCGGATGGCATGTTGTCCAGCAGCACAAGGTCAACCGGTGCCTTGAGCACCTCTGTGAGCTGCTCGAGTGTGTCAACTTCGACCATGACAAACTTCAAGCCGGGTACGGTCTGCCGGGCGTGATCGGTCGCCTCGGCGAGTTTGTCCGCGAGTTGTTCCAACGGCGTCCCCGCGAGGTGGTTGTCCTTGATCAGTACCGCGTCGTAGAGCCCCATGCGGTGGGTCTCGCCGCCGCCGCAGGCCACCGCGTATTTCTGCAGGCCGCGCAGGCCCGGCAGGGTCTTGCGTGTGTCGTAGATCCCCGCCTTGGTGCCCGCGCATTGCCCGACGTACTGGGCGGTCAGAGAGGCGACGCCGGACAGGTGCGTCAACAGGTTTAACGCGACGCGTTCGATCGCGAGCAGGTCACGCAACGGACCGGCCATGGTGGCGAGGGGCGTCATCGCCTCGACGGCCTGGCCGTCCTGCGCGTGCAGGGTAAAGCTGGCCCGCCCGCCATAGACCTCACCAATGGTATTCAGCAGCGCCAGGCCTGCGATCACGCCCGGTTGGCGGTTAACAAACGTCGCGCTGCCCTTGGTTTTCTCATCGATAAAGCAAAGCGAGGTCGCGTCGATCCCACTCGGGCCAAGGTCTTCAAGCCTTGCCGTTTCGATCAGAGCAATCAGCGACGGCTGGTCGATGTATTCATGTGGGTCTGGCACGCAACTAGTGTAGCAGTCGCGCGATGCGCAGCGGGTCCCGGTCCTCTTCAAGGACGTACCAGGCCTTCATATACGCCACCTTGTAGGGCGGGCCGAGGGTAATCTGCTCAGTGTTCTTGAGTTCGATCAGGGTCGCGTATTTGCTGTCCCGCTTCATGTCCCAGTAGGCGTCATCGCCGTCGATCGCCTTGCCGTAACGCTTGCGGAGTTTCAGTACGTCCTCGGGGCTCATGTCGGCGAAGCTTCGTACCTTGCCTGCAATTGCTGTCGCCATGAACGGCCCGCCAGAGGCCTTGAGATAAAGTCGCTCGCCGGGCATGACCTTGCCATAGGGCGGCTGCTTTGTTCTTGTCAATCGGGATTCGATCGTCTTGCGACCCGCGAGGACCGCTTGGATATACCCCGGTTTGAGGATGGCGACGTGGATCATGTGAGGTAAGTCGACTCGTTGAGCCCGCGTTCATAGAACCGGCGGAGCGTTCGCGCCTCGTCGAGGGTCAGTTGGTTTTCCTGTAATGCCGCTTCGATGGACTTGGTGAACTTTCGGCGGAGTTCGTCGGGCTCGTATTGCACATAGCCCAGCACTTCGCGGACGGTGTCGCCCTCGACGACTTCGCTGATCTTGGCCTTGCCGCTCTCGCCGAGGCGCACGTGTACTGCGTTGGTGTCGCCGAAGAGGTTGTGCAGGTCGCCGAGCGTTTCCTGATAGGCCCCGACCATGCAGGCGGCGAGGTAGTAGGGGGCGCCGGTGAACGCGTGCAGCGGCAGGGTGTGGTTCGGCTCGCTGCTGGGGTTGTCGGGTATGAATTTATCGATCTTGCCGTCGCTGTCACAAGTGATGTCCGCCAGGATGCCACGGCAGGCAGGTCGTTCCTCGTGGCGGTGGATCGGCAGCACGGGGAAGAGTTGCTGGATCGCCCAATGGTCGGGCAGTGATTGGAAGATCGAGCAGTTACAGAAGTAGATGTCAGACAGCATGACCTGAAGCGAAGCAAACTCGTCTGGAATGTCATCCAACTCGCGGACGTAACGCAGTACTTTTGAGCCGATCGAGAAGAACAGCCGCTCGGCCAGGCCGCGGTGCTCGATCGAGCAGTAGCCGAGGTTGAACAGCGACAGGGCCTGATCTCGTGCGACCTGCGCATCGTGGTAGTACTCGCTGTAATTCTGCTTGTTCAGGCCGACATACGCCTCGGCCAGTGTTCGTACGGGCTGAGGCATCGCCTCCAGTACGTCTTCGCTGAACGTTGGTGGCAACTCGAAGCGGTCAAAGCCGGACCAGCCCAACACGTCAAAAATGAGCACGCTGTGGTGCGCCGCCATTGCCCGGCCTGACTCGGTGATGATGCGCGGGTGAGGCGTATCCGTTGCCTGGCAGACGTTGTGCAGGTGGAAGACGATGTCGTTGGCGTACTCCTGCAGGGAGTAGTTCATTGAGGAGTTTTGAGCCGAGGCGGTGCCGTCATAGTCCACGCCGAGGCCGCCGCCGACGTCGACCGTATCCAGCCCCGCGCCCATCTTCCGCAGCTCCGCATAGACCCGGCCCAGTTCGGTGACCATCGGCTTGATCTTGCGGATATCGTTGAGTTGGCTGCCGACGTGGCAATGCAAGAGCGTCAGGCAATCGAGCATGTCCTCGTCGCGCAGGCGCTCGACCAGGTCCAGCACCTCGCTGACGAACAGGCCGAACTTGCTCCGCTCGCCGGCAGAGTGCTCCCAGCGTCCTGTGCCACGCGAGGCGAGTTTGACGCGGACGCCAAACTTCGGCCGGACGCCGTGCTCTTTGGCCTGATCGATGATGAGCTGCAGTTCGGAGAACTTTTCGATAACGGGAATGATGTTCTTGCCGAGCTTGGTCGCGAGCATGACTGCTTCAATGAAGCTCGCGTCCTTGAAGCCGTTGCAGATGATCGGGGTGTCGGGGTCATCGACCATGGCCATGACCGCGAGGAGTTCGGGCTTGGAGCCTGCCTCCAGGCCGAAGCGGTGCTCGTTGCCGTGTTCGATCATTTCTTCGACGACGTGTCGCTGCTGATTGACCTTGATCGGATAAACCGCCTGATACTTGCCGCGGTAATCATGGTCGGCAATCGCCTTGGAAAAGGCGGCAGCGATCGCATCGAGTCGGTGTTTGAGGATGTCGGTGAATCGGAGCAGAAGCGGGGTGCTCAGATCGCGGCGTTCCAAGTCGTCGGTGAGCTGCTTTAAGTCGATCTGTGGACCATTGGCCCCCTCGGGACAAACCGCGAGATGGCCTTTCTCGTTGATTTGGAACAGGCCTTGGCCCCAATGATCGACACGGTACAGCTCTGCACTGTCGGCAGTAGTCCATGAATCAAAGGTCGTTTCGGTAGGCTCGCTCATGGTGTGGCCCTTGTTCTAAGCAAGCGATCACTCTTGGATCGGCCAGCGGATTATCGTCACGTTGTTCTGCTTCATCGCGCTGCTCATGACCGCCCATCCCGGTGCGATGATCCCGAAACCTTCAAGCTCGTCCGTCGGGAAGCCAAGGTCGATGACGCGATCGACGACGGGCGGCTCGGGCCCATCGCTGAACTTCATTAGTGTCAGGCGGTACCCCAGCCCAGCGGTCTGATTCTGAGCAAGCACGAGTGTCTGCTCAGAGTCGATCCAGTGCATCGATTGAACAAACGGGCCACAATCAAAGGCCGCAACGAGCACGCCGTCATCAGAGGTCTTCTTCGCTTTCTTGAGCATGTCTGGGTCGTAGAGTCGGAGCTGATTGCCTTGGTCGCCATAGTCGGCGGTCGCAACGAGCCAGCGGCCGTTGTACCGGACGAACTCGGGTCGGGTCCCGTTGTTCGCCAGGTCGTCTACGACCTTGTTGGAAATCCAGTCATCGAGGCTGCCGCTCTCGGTCAGGCCCAGAAAGTGCATTGCATAGATTGTGCCTCTCTGATCGACCGTGTTGCCCATGAACGTGTCATAGTCGGGGTGGAACGTGATCCCGGTAGGGTGCGGAACGAGGTTGCGGGGAAGTTTTTCCTGGTCGTTGTTTCGAGCGTATCGGTTGCGAAAGAGCTTGAGTTCGTATGTTTCCCCAGTGTCGAGGAGCATGGGCGCATCACCATTGGGACCAACCCATTCAAGCCGCTTGATAATGCCCTTGCCGTCGCGGTCACCGTAGAGCCAGACCGAGCCTTCCCAGATGAAGACGCCCTGGCAGGCGCCGATGTTGTCGATCGTGAGTTGCTGGGCGACATCGGGATAAGTCGCAGAACCAGATCCGCCGCGCAGGATGCAGCACCCTGGCAGGCTGAGCAGGAACGCGAGCAGTACGATGAATCTGATAGCTCTCATGCGATGAATCATCTCAAAATTTTGTGGTTGATGCGCGTAAAAAAGACCACGGATTAAATCCGTGGGCTTCGTCTGAGATCGCGAGATCAGGTGCAATCAGCCTTAGCTGATGCCGTCCTGCGAGGCCATGTGGCCGATCAGGTCGATGACACGGTTGGAGTAGCCCCATTCGTTGTCGTACCAGCTGACGAGCTTGAAGAAGTTGCTGTCCAGTTCGATACCCGCGCCGTGGTCAAAGGTTGAGGAGGCGGGGTCGCCGATGAAGTCGGTCGAGACGACCTGATCATCGGTCCAGGCGAGAACGCCCTTCATATCGCCTTCGGCCTTGGCCTTCAGTGCGGCGGAGATTTCGTCGTAGCTGGTGGACTTCTCGGTGACGACGGTGAGGTCGACAACGGAGACGTCGATGGTCGGCATACGGAAGGCCATGCCGGTCAGCTTGCCCTTGAGTTCGGGCAGGGCCAGGCCGACAGCCTTGGCCGCGCCGGTCGAGGCGGGGATGCAGTTCACGGAAGCCGCACGGCCGCCACGCCAGTCCTTCTTGGATGGACCGTCTTGAGTTGGCTGGGTCGCGGTCAGGGCGTGGACCGTTGTCATCAGGCCCTTCTCGATGCCGAACTCGTCGTTGACAACCTTGGCCAGCGGGGCCAGGCAGTTGGTCGTGCAGGACGCGTTGGAGACGACGGTCGCCGAGGCGTCCAGCGACTCGTGGTTGACGCCCATGACGATCGTGGGGACCTGGTCCGGGCTCTTGGTCGGGGCAGAGATCACGGCCTTCTTGGCACCTGCTGCGACGTGCTTGGCAGCACCGTCATAATCGGTGAAGAAGCCGGTCGACTCGACGACGTAGTCAGCGCCGACATCACCCCACTTGAGGTTGGCGGGGTCACGCTCGGCGGAGCAGCGGATGGCTTTGCCATTGACGATCAGGTTCTGGTCGTCCGAGTCGACGGTGCCGTCGAAGCGGCCGTGGATCGAGTCGTACTTGAGGAGGTACGCGAGGGCATCGTTGTCAAACAGGTCGTTGATGCCGACGACTTCGATGTTGGGGTTGTTCTGTGCGGCGCGGAAGACGAGGCGTCCGATGCGTCCGAAGCCGTTGATACCGATCTTGATGGCCATTGTGGCGATCTCCTGGGGTTGGTTGTGTCGGTTTGGGTCGGCGGGCGAACAATTGCAACGCGCCGAGCCCAGCAAGTTAAGGATTTCAGCGTCATTGTCAAACCAGTCGGGTGTCAGGATGGATTAAACTTTCGTGATGCCCAGGTTGTTTGACGAGTCAGACCCGCCCTCTAAGCCCAAGAAGGCCGATCGGCAGCCGGATCGCCCGATGTCCGTCACGGGGCTGCTTTCCCAGATTAAGTCGGCGGTGAACACACAACTGCCGGGGAAGGTCCGGGTCGTCGGCGAAATCTCCAACCTCTCTGACCGAAACCACTGGTTCTTCTCGCTCAAGGACGGCGACGCGGTGATTCGCTGCGTGATGTTCGCCTCGGCGGCCCGTGCGGTCTCATTCAAGGCCCGAGACGGGGTCGAAGTCATCGCGACAGGCCGGGTCGACGTCTACCCCGCACAGGGTTCGGTTCAGCTTTATGTCGATCGCCTTGAGCCGGTCGGCCAGGGGGCGCTTGAGTTGCGTCTGCGCGAACTGATCAATGAGCTGAAAGGCGAGGGCTACTTCGACCCCGAACACAAGCTGGCACTGCCTTCGATGCCGACGCGGATCGCCGTGGTCACCTCGCGGAGCGCCGCGGCGCTGCAGGATGTGATCGACACGGCCGCTAGACGTTGGCCGGGCTGTGAACTGGTCCTTGTTGATGTGCGCGTGCAGGGTGATGCGGCGGCACCACAGATCGCCGAAGCACTGAACCGACTCAGCGCACACGGCGAGCAACTCGGTATCGACGCCATCATTCTGACCCGTGGCGGCGGATCGATCGAAGACCTCTGGGCGTTCAACGAGCGTGTTGTCGCCGATGCGATCTGGGATTGCACGCTGCCGATCGTGGCCGCGATCGGCCACGAGACGGATGTCACGGTGGCGGAACTCGTTGCTGACCATCGTTGTGCGACCCCAACTCAAGCCGCGATGACGCTGGTACCAGACAAGGCAATGCTGCAGCGGCAGATTGATCAATCGGCGGATCGCTTACTGCTGGCGCTTAAGCGTCGTGCTCAGCACGAGCGGCAGCGTCTGCGTGGTGTCCAGCGGCATCCCGCGATGAGTCGCCCGGAGAGGCTTGTGATGCAGGCAAGGCAATCGCTTGATCGGCTGTCGCATCGATTGGATCGGGTGCTGCCGGCGATCGTGTCGACTCATGCTCCAAAGCTTGAGACACTCAGCCGAGCCTTGCCTCAGGCAATGACCCGTCGGGTTACACGTGATCGGGAGGCGCTCGAAGCACTCGCCCGGGAGCTCGACGCCGTCGGCCCCGCCAGTGTGCTCAGTCGAGGCTACACCTACACGCTTGGGCCCAATGGAGAACTGCTCCGATCGGCCCAGTCCGCTTCAGAGGCCGGGCACTTGACCACGGTCTTCGCCGACGGCAAGGTCACTTCGCAAGTCGAGGGCACGTCTTCGGAACCGCTGGCTCCATCGCCCAAGCCAAAGCCCCGCCGCCGTACGCGCCGTAAGCCACCGCCCGGACCGGGTCTTTTCGATACATAGAAAAGTGGGGTGGACCTTCTTGTCTGCCTTACGGCGAAGCCGGAAATCGATTGTCATTTGACTCAGGCCTCTGGCCTGACGGCAGACAGGAATGTCCGCCCCACGACTGTGTGTATGTAACCCTTTGCCACGTTCACCGTTAAACTTCCAACTATGCCCAATCGCTCTACCGATAAAGAACCTAGCTTCGAGCAGGCCATCGACAAGCTCGAAGACCTGATCGAACAGATCGAGTCCGGCGAGGTCGGTCTCGAAGAAGCCATCGCCCAGTATGAACAGGGCCAGGCCTTGATCAAACGTTGCCGAGGCATCCTCGACAAGGCCGAGCGACGTATCGCCGAGTTGACCCAGGATGCCGACGGCGAGCCGGTGATCACCGAGGCGGACGAATAGAACGGTGTAGCGGGAGACGCGGAGCGTCCCAAGCGAACAGGGAAAGGTTCTGGAAGAACACATGACGTCGCACTGGGTCTGGCTGACCTTCATCACGATCCTCGGGGCGAACGTCGGCAGCTTTCTTAATGTCGTCGTTTACCGCTTGCCTGCAGGTATCTCGCTCGTGACGCCGCCGTCGCGATGCCCGCACTGCGAGCACCAGCTTTCGATGTGGCGGATGGAAAACGTGCCGGTGCTTGGCTGGCTTTGGCTTGCCGGCAAGTGTCGCAAGTGCAAGGCCCCGATCAGCATCCAGTACCCATTGGTCGAGCTGACGACTGCGATCCTCTTTGGCGGGAGCTACATCCTGTTTTATATGGTCGATGGTTGGCGAGCGCCGCTTGGCACCATGGTGGGCATTGGCTTTGAACAGACCTGGCCGATCTTTATCGTCTACCTCGTCATGATCGCGGCGCTGATCTCGGCAACGCTCATTGATGCCAAGCTCTACATCATCCCCCTGAGCATCACTTGGGTGATCGCGATTGTCGGTATCGTCGTGTTGCCTGTGGCGGCGTACTTCGGCATGCCGCCGATGGGCCTCGCCGGTACTTCGATCCCATTTGAGCCCTACGTCCCGATGGTTGGTTCAACCGGTGCGATGATCGCGTGGGGTGGGGCGGCCGGTCTGGTGATTGCGGTCGTTCTGCTGCAACTCGGCATCCTCCCCGACAGCTTCGAGGGGGAGTGCAACGACGATGAGCTTGATGAGAACGGCGAGTTGCCGCCGCTGAAGCACCCTAGGCTGGTCGCGTTGAAGGAACTGATGTTTGTTGGCTTCCCGCTTCTGGGCATGCTGGTCGGCCACTTCATCGTCTCACGTGACCTGATCCCTCAGCCAGAACTCGCCAAGCATGGTTGGTACTACGTCCTCGCCGGCTGCACGATGGGCTACCTCGTCGGCGGCGGGGCGATCTGGGCCTGCCGCATCTTCGGGACGCTTGCGTTCAATAAAGAAGCGATGGGATTAGGTGACGTCCACCTTCTCGCGGCGATCGGTGTTGTGCTCGGCTGGCATGAGGTTGTCTTCCTGTCGATCTTCATCGCCCCGATCATCGCGATCCTGGTCACTGCGGCACTGGCGATCGCGGCGTCGCTCAAAAACGGCGTGGCACGGGTGATCCCCTATGGCCCGTACCTCGCGGCAGCGGCCGTCATCGTCCTGCTGCTCGGGATCGATCGGGTCGATCTTTTTGGCATTTATGACACCCTGATGGGCAATCCGGCGAGCGGCATCCCGCCGCTTTTTGTACCCTAATCTTGCCAGCCACCAATCAGCGGCTGAGCCGCTCACCTATGCGAAAGGATTTTGCGATGAATCTACCTACGATGAAAACGCCGGTTGTGATGCTTCTTGTTCTGATCGGCCTGATGTCTGTCGGCTGTCAGCGCTCCGTTGCCGAGCGCAACGCCCTGATGGACCAGAATCGCGAAGCTCAGGCCGAGATCGACCGCCTCCGCATGGCCAACGATGCGCTGCTTGCTGATCTCGCTTCGGCCAACAGCGAAGTTTCGCGGCTTCTCGCCGAGAACGCGAACCTTCGTGCAGCGAAGCCCGTCGCGCCAACACCGCCGCCCTCGACCAATACCGGCTTTGAAGGCATCGATGATGTCACTTCCGAGCGCAGCGGCAACCTGGTCACTGTCCGTGTCGCCAGCGACATCCTGTTTTCCTCCGGCAAGATTGACCTGAAGAGCACCGCGAAGCGAACGCTTGCCGATGTCGCCGGCGTCTTGAAGTCCAAGTACGCCAGCAAGACGATCCGTGTCGAGGGTTACACCGATACCGACCCGATCAAGAAGTCCGGCTGGAAGGACAACCTTGAGTTGTCCCTGCAGCGTTCTGCCGCAGTGCACCGTTACCTGCAGCAGCAGGGCATCAATGCGGAACGCATGTATGCCGCAGGCTTCGGCGCGACCAACACGCTGGGGTCTAAGGCCGCCAGCCGACGCGTCGAGATCGTCGTGGTTCTCAGCGAGTAAGCCGCAAGAGCGGGCACCCCATGATCGGCATTGTGAACTACGGCATGGGCAACCTCCGCTCGGTGCAGAAAGCACTGCAGCGTGTGGGTGCACAGGCCGAGGTAATTGATACGCTTGAACAGATCGAAGCCGCAGAGCGATTGATCCTGCCCGGCGTCGGTGCGTTTGCGGACGGCATGATTCACCTGCGTGAGCGTGACATGGTTGAGCCGCTCAAGCGATACGCTGGCAGTGGCAGGCCGATGATGGGGATCTGTCTTGGCATGCAATTGCTCTTCGATTCATCGACTGAGGATGCGCCCTCCGATGACCAGCCCGTGGCGGGCTTAGGCATTCTTCCCGGTCGCGTTGTGCGTTTCAGCGAAGATCAGGGCCCGGGTAAGCCCCGCCTGAAAGTTCCACACATGGGTTGGAATGAAATCGACTTTGCTGCGGGCACGCCGTTGTTCGAGGGCCTGAAGCCAGGCGACCACGTCTATTTCGTGCATGGCTACTACTGCGTTCCCGAAGATGCGTCAGATATTGCGGCAACGACGGGCTATGGCAGCACCTACTGCTCAGCCGTGCATCGCGGTAATGTCTGGGCAACGCAGTTCCATCCTGAGAAATCGCAGCGCGTCGGCCTGAAGATTCTCGAAAATTTTGCCAACGCCGAGTTGGTGCAGGCTTAGTCATGCCGTCATCGTCTGGCCACAACGACTCGGCGGTCTTCCCGCTGCTGGCCGACCCGGCGGGCTATGTTGCGTGTCCGTTGGATCTCGGCGACAACCCTAAGCAGCGCGACTACTGGCTTCAGCTCTTCCGCAAGCATTGGCGGTCGCTGTTGAAGCACGCGATGGCCGAGGCTCAGGACCGCGGCGCCGATGCGTCCGAGTCTTGCGAGCATGCCGACCGGCTCTTCCTGGCGTATCTGGACGCGGTCACTGAGCAGTCGGATGCTTTCGGTCGACTGGATGTACTTGCGATCTGCTGGCAGCGTGAGGATGCGTTGCGGGCTGCGGGGATCGATGATCCATATCGCGTGTCAAAGCAAACAGAGAACGAGCGTGCCTTGTCGTTCCTGCCCGGCTTGCTCGATGAGTTGGATGCCGCGAGTCATGATGATCGCGATCGACTCGTGATCGAAGGCGTCTTTGCCGGCAATATCTTCGACATGGGCGCAGAGCACACGCAGAAGATGTTCGAAGCCGGTCCGGTGGATTTCGGGCAGGTTCGCGCAAAGCTCAAGCCAAGGCCGTGGCGTTTTGACGCAATGGATGCGTGGACGGATCGATGCTCTGTCAAGCCATATGAACAGGCACTGCTCTTTGTTGACAATGCGGGACCGGATGTCCTGCTGGGCATGATTCCTTTTGCGCGTCACCTGCTGCAGCATGGGACATCGGTGGTGCTTTCAGCCAATACCGAGCCGTCACTCAATGATGTGACACACAGCGAGTTGACGGAGTTGATCGACCGGATTGCTGAGTTTGATCCGGTTGTTCGGGACGGCCGCCAGACCCATCAACTGCGTCTTATTGAGTCTGGCAACTGGGCTCCGCTGATGGACCTGACGAAGATCAGTCCGCAACTGGCTGCTGTGGCGGAAGAATCGCAATTCGACCTTGTCGTGCTGGAGGGTATGGGCCGGTCAATGGAGTCGAACCCCGACTGCAAGCTGACCTGTGACGTCTTGCGTCTGGCGATGGTTAAAGATCTTGGCGTTGCCGACAGTTTTGGAGCCGAGCTTTTCGATCTGGTCATGCGATATGAGCAGATCTGAGTCTTTGATTGCGTGAATGTTGCAACCCGGCTCTATGATGGTGGTAGTCTTCTACGACACGTCTAAGGAGATCCTTTGCGCGAATCACGTACCAGCAGAATCCGGGCTTTTACGCTTGTCGAGCTCCTGGTCGTGGTCTCGATCATTGGTCTGCTGATCGGGATTCTGCTGCCCGTCCTTGCGGCAACGCGCAAGAACGTCCAGAAGACAACCTGTGCCAGCAATCTCCGACAGATCGGCATCGCTGTGCAGGCCCACCGCACGGACAACAAGGATCGGCTTCCCGTGGCCCGGTATATGCCTGCACCATTCCTGAGTGTCGATGAAGACCCGTCTTTGCCAGAGGCGATGAAGGACTACCTGCCCAGCGAAGCGGGCAAGACCAACGCGGTGTATCGCTGCCCCGATGATGACGTGGTCTACGACCTGTGCGGGGCGAGCTACGACTACGTCTCGATGTTCAGTGGTCTTCGGCCCAAGGACATCTTCTTTATCCGTATGGGGTTTGCGACCGAAGCTCAGATCATTCTCAGTAGAGACTTCGATAATGCGGCAGCTGACATTGAAGGGGCTGACGAACCGATCGAGATCCCCGCACGTCATCTCCGCCGCAACAACCTTTGGCTGGACGGCCGGGTTGAGGTGATCGACAGGGAGAACGCATCATGATGGGTCGCATCATTAAACTCGGCGTGCTGCCTCTTCTCGCGGTGTCGGCACTTCTGGTCGGCGGTTACCAGGCTTGGCTGCGCACCGCGCCCGCGATGCCGGAGTCGGTCGATGATGTCGAGACGTTGCTTGAAAGCCCGCGGTATATCCGGCTTTCCAACTCGCAGAAACGCCCATATCAGGAACGGATGAATGAGATGTGGGGCAGTCTGAGCAAGGAAGATCGCAAGCGGCTGGGCGAGCAGTTGAAGGACAATACCGATGCACAGCAGGAAGCATTCGAGCAGGGCATCCGGACGTTCTACAAGACCATGATTGTCCAGCAGGATCCGGCGGCAAGAACAGCCTTTCTCGACATGATGATCGACCAGATGGAGTCCGCCGAGGGTAGACGCCGCCGTCAGGAAGAGCAGTCTTCCCGCAATACCCCGGAGGGCAAGGAGCGCGAAGCAGAGCACATGCGCCGCATGTATGACTGGCTCGATACAGGCGACCCCCAGACGATGGGTTACGGCTCAGATTTCTTTAAGTTGCTTCAGAAGCGACGTGCCGAACGTGGTCTGCCGCCGTTCTAAGCCTTGGTCTCGGAGTCGACCATTGCCAGTACGGCCTTGCGTAGCAGCTGCGTAATCGGGCCGACCTTGCCGTCCGCAATGTCCTTCTGCTCCACCGCGACGACGGGCAACACCTTCCAGTTCGAGTTGGTCAGGAAGACCTCGTCGGCTTCGAGAAGGTCCTCGACCGTGAGCATCTGTTTCTTGACCGTGATGCCCTGTACCTCGGCCGCTTCGATGACCGCCTCACGCGTGATGCCGGGAAGAACCGGTGCGGGAAGTGCTTCGGGCTTTTCTTCGCCGCGTGCGATGGGGGTCAACAGCTCATCATCTTTAACGAGGAAAAGGTTCGATACCGCGCCGCTCGCGAGGTGGTTGGTCACGCTCAGCCAGATGGCCTCGGCACAGTCGCCTGCTGCAGCTTGTCGAAGCGATCGAAGCCTCGCCCAGTAGTTCAGTGTCTTATGCCCGGCGGTGACGTCGAAAGGATTGGCACCTTGGCCATAGAGACGCACCCGGACGCCCTGATCAAAGTATCCGGGTGCAAAGGCGGTGGGTTCCTGTGCCTGGACGCAGACGGTCTGGCGGATCTGCATCGCCTGCTCGCCATCGGATGAGCGGAGCATGGAGAGCGTCCCAGCGGTCACGGTCAGGCGCAGGCGGGCTTGCTCCAGCTTATTTTCTGCCAGCGTCTGATTGACCGCGTCTGCCAACGGGGCGGTGTCCATGTCCGCGGACAGGCCCAGCTCAGCGGCGGATTGCTTGATTCGTGCGAGGTGCCGATCGAGGCGGAAAACCCTGCCATTATGGGCGAACATCGTCTCGAAAAGGCCCACAGCGTGCTGAAACCCCGCGTCCTGTGTCGAGATGTGGGCCTGGGATTCGTCGAGTATCTGGCCGTTGAGGTAGGTCTTCATGGGGTCCTGGCTTTGGGTTGCGTGGTGGGGCGTGGATTGGCTATACTACTCGGCTCGCTTGGACGAGGTGTGGCTGTACCGAAGCAGCCCGAAACCCTAGACCCTAGCCACAAGAAGCCCATTATGAAACCTGACATCCACCCCAAGTATCGCCCGGTTGTCTTCCACGACGTGTCCGCCGATGAGAAGTTCCTGACCAGCTCGGCCGTGAACACCAAAGACACCATCAAGTGGGAAGACGGCAACGAATACCCGCTGATCAAGGTGGACATCTCGTCCGCCAGCCACCCGTTCTACACCGGCAAGCAGAAGTTCCTCGACACCGCCGGCCGGGTCGAGAAGTTCCAGAAGAAGTTTGCTGGCAACTACTTCAAGAAGAAGTAGCAACACGAAACCCTGTGCAGCCGCGTTTATTGACGCGGCTGTTTTATGCGCTGACCGAAATGGAGCCTCTCCATGATCCGCTACTTGATCTCGTTCATCGTGTTGTTGCTCTTTGGCTGCCCGGCCTTTTCTGTAAAGGCCGAGGATGCGTATCGCCCCAACATCGTGCTCATCATGGCCGACGATCTGGGCTATGGCGATATTTCTTGCTATGGCGCAAAGCATGTCAACACCCCGCACATCGATGCGCTGGCGAAGAACGGCATCCGCTTTACCGACTACCACAGTAATGGTGCGGTTTGCAGCCCGACGCGCGCTGCGCTCATGACCGGCCGATATCCGCAGCGCACTGGTGTCGAGGGTGTGATCACCGCGGCAAGACACCGTGAGGTTGGGCTGCCGCTGGAAGAAGTCACGATCGCCGAGGTCTTGAAGGACGCGGGCTATTCAACCGCGATGTACGGCAAGTGGCACCTGGGCTACGACATCAAGCGATTTGGCCCGCAGTTGCAGGGTTTTGAGACGTTTGAGGGCTTTGTTTCCGGCAACGTCGATTACTTCCACAAGATCGACCAGGAAGGCCACAAGGACTGGTACATCGGCGACGAGCTTAAGCACGTCGATGGCTATGTGACCGACCTGATTAACGA
>JBMZAP010000017.1:0-35766 GCA_049611445.1 Phycisphaeraceae bacterium
CACGATCCGTTCGACAGCTATGACCGGCACTACACCAACGGCTTTGCGATTGTGCTCGAACACCAGCCCACTTGGGCAGAGGACTTGGCTCAGTCCATGCCTTTGAGTGAGCGGTTTGAGCAACGCCACGGGGAAACGAAAACCGGTGCAGGCTATCAGCTAACCCAGCTGATTTTTACTCCAGCTAACCTCGGCGCTGCCGGACCGATTACGACGGACCAGCCCTATGGCGGCATCCTGTATGGCGGGGTGTTTTGGCAACGTGAAGCACAGCACGAAGGCAGAGACGATCTGGCGGTTCTGGATCACTTTGAGTTCAATGTCGGTATTGTCGGCGAAGATTCGCTGGCCGAGGACATTCAGGACTGGGTGCATGACAGTTTTATGGGAGTCGATCCACAGGGATGGGATAACCAGCTGGCCAATGAGGTGACCGCCCAGTTCCACTTCCGCCGGAAATGGCGGAAGGATCTTGACCCGATTAAGTCAGCTTTGTTAGGCGACCTGGAGATGCAGGTTATTCCACAGGCAGGCTTCGCACTGGGGACGGTCTATCGCTATGGCGAAGCAGCAGTGAGCTTCCGTATCGGGCAGAAACTGCCGGATGACTTTGGGCCCGGCAGGATCAACGATCTGCAATCCGTTACCGGCGACCCTTATAAACACACCGGCTGGTCGTGGTATGCCTATGGCCGAGCAGGCGGACGCGTCGTCGAACACGACATGTTTCTCGACGGCTCGAACTATGAGAACTCGCTGGGGGTCGACAGCGAACCATTGGTCGGCGAATTACAGGCGGGCTTTGCTGTCAGCTATCGGCCCAGTATTAACCACCGCTTCGACCTGACCTGGGGACTGACGTTCTTGACCGAGACGTTCGATGCGGCCGGTGCAAGCGGGACCGAATCGTATGGAACGTTTGTTTTGTCCTGGACCAAGAGCTTTTAACGATTGGGATCGCTCGATGAAGGACGGACGCAAGATGTCGCATTGGCTTGTGTGTGTCGGCATGGCGGTCTTGGCCTGCATCTTGCTCCCCGCCTGCGCGACCGTTGAGCAGGAGGGGTTGCATCGGCCCAATGTGCTCTTTATCGCGGTTGATGATTTGAACGACTGGGTCGGCTACCTCGGTGGGCATGAGCAGAGCCAGACGCCCCATATCGATGCACTGGCCAAACAGGGGTTCGCGTTCAAGTACGCCTATTGTCCGGCCCCGGCGTGTGGCCCTGCGCGGACCGCGCTGATGTACGGCGTCGCGCCGTACAAGAGCGGCTCGTACGGCCATCATGACATCTATGCCCCGAAGAATCGGTTGGACGAGAGTCAGCTGCCAATGAACTTGGTCTTTCAGAACAACGGCTACTACACGGCCGGTTGCGGCAAGATCTTCCACTATCCCGAACCGCGCGGCTGGGATGTCTACCAGCGTGGGTTCGGTGGTGTACGAGCTGAAGAAGTCGAAGCCCCAGGTCCGGGCGTGCGGATCAGGACGGGTGTGATCGATACGGACAACGACAGCGCGACCGGCGAGGGCAAGGCGGCCGACTGGACGATTGCCCAACTGCAGCAGCAACACGACAAGCCTTTTTTTATCGCGATGGGTTTGTATCAGCCGCACGAGCCCTGGGTGGCTCCGAAGAAATACTTTGACCGATTCCCGCTTGAAGGTGTGAAACTGCCGCGAGTTCCCGAAGATGACCTGGCTGACATTCCCGATGCGGGGCAGGTCTTTGCGCGTGAACTGGTCGGCTTTCGGCATTGGAACGACCACGCGGAAATTACGGCCGTTGAAGGAGCCTGGCGGCAGTTGGTTCGTGGCTATCTCGCGGCGTCTTCTTTCTCAGATGCGAACGTCGGGCGGGTGCTTGAGGCACTGGCTAAGAGTGAGCACGCTGACAACACAATCGTTGTGCTCTGGGGTGACCACGGCTGGCATCTCGGCGAGAAGCAGGCCTGGCGCAAGATGACGCTCTGGGAGCGCGGGACACGGACGCCATTGATTATTAAGCTTCCCGGTGATCACAAGCCAAGGATGATTGAAGAACCGGTGAGCCTGCAGGATCTGTATCCGACGCTTGTTGATCTATGCGAGCTTGAGATTAAACAGCATTTGGATGGTGACAGCCTGAAGCCTTTATTGCAGAAGAATGAAGGCAAATGGGACCGTCCTGTCGTCATGTCGCATGGGCCGGGCAACTTCGCAGTGCGCTATGAGCGTTGGCGGCTGATCCGGTATGCGGACGGCAGCGAGGAGTTGTACGACATCCACGAGGACCCGCAGGAGTGGGTCAACCTTGCGGACAGGCCGGAGCATGATGAGACGCGTCACGCGCTACGCGAACACTTGCCCAAGACATGGGCGTATGTGATTGGCCCGCGTTTCAAGTGGTTCGAAAACTCGTTCGCAGAGCCGCTGCAGTAATCGTTTTTGCCGATAAATCGCAGCAATTTGCTTACCGCTCGCGGTAGTACGCGGTGACATTGACCGTCGCGAGTCGGTGCATCAGCGGAAGCTTGAGCAAGGCGTAGTCGAGTTTGTGAAGCATGACAGCCAAGTGCCAGCGATTGGGCCAGAGGCGCCAGACGCGCGAGGTGAGCTGGAAGTGGCGGGTCTGCATGCGGTCAAAAGCCTGGCCGAAGGATCGCATGTCCTGGTCGGTGAGCGGGCGCTCGTCGTCGGTCATGTCATCGATGGCAATCGGGACGCATCGGCGAATGAAGCCCAGCAGGTTCGAGTTGAGGACGGGTTCGGCGAAGACGGCGCAGCCGCCTGGGTTGAGGCGGTCATAGATGCGCTGGCCGAGTGTGTCCATGTCGGGCAGGTGATGCAGGGCGGCGTATCCGACGATGTGGTCAAAGGTTTCGCCGGCGAAGGCGTCATCAAAATTCCCGGCGACCTGTGTGCGGAGGCGGTCGGCGGTGCCGTTGACCTGGCATCGTCGCTGGACCATGTCAATTGATTTTGGCGAGAGGTCGTAGGCGGAGAGTTCGGCCCCGTTGTGTGTGAGGATGGCGGCGTCGATGCCGTTGCCCGCGGCGATCTCCATGACGCGTTTGCCCTTCAGTGTGCCGAGCAAGTGGTAGTAGTACTCGCGCGGGAAGATCGTGTTGGCTGGCGGGTTGGTGTAGCGGACCCTGTCGTAGTCGGAGAGGGGTGCAATGCCTTGGGCGGCTTCGTCGGTGTAGTGCTGGTCGAAGTGGGCCTGCTCGCGTGCCAGCAGGGCGGGATCGATAGCGTGCTGGGGGAGGGCTTGTGTCATCTGCATGAGTTATCGGCGTCGCGTGGTTTGCCGGGGAAATGTTGACGTTGGGGCATTTGGGGGTGAGACTTATCGGGTGTTGCGTGGCGTTTATCCGATGAACAGGCTCATGGTTAAGTGGTTCCTCCCCTGCTTGTGTTGGTCTGTTTTGCTGTGTCCGCTGCACGTGTCATCGCAGCCGATCGATGTGCAGATCAAACGTGACCCTGCGGTGGAGGACTATGATTTTTCGTGGGTTTACTGGTTCGAGACGCATGGCCAGCGATACGTGCGCGAGGCGGTGGGGGATCGACCACTGCCATGGGATACCCCGGCATCGCGTCGCTGGCGTGGGCAGGTCATCAAGGTATTGATGCCGTTGCTGGAGGATGAGGACGAGGGTGTGCGGGCTGAGGCGCTGTTGTCGTTGGCGCGCATTGGGCACGAAGATGTATTGGATCGTGTCTTGCCAGGCGGTGACGGGGTCAGTCTGCTCCTGGATTCTGCGGATGACGTGCGGCTGTCAGCATGGGTCTCGCTGGGCTTGCTTCAGACCGATGAGGCACGCGCTGCACTGGGTGTCGATCCGTTGGAGGAAGTCGAAGAAATTGACCGCGTTGGCCAGGCGGTCGCAATCGGCTTGATGAGTAAGCTTGATCGCATCCACGCCAAGTGGTTGCTTGCCCGGCTGGATGACAGAGTGGAGTCGCTCGAAGTCAAGCGGTGGTGTGTTTGGGCGATGGCTCAGCACGATGATGCATCGTTAAACACTGCTTTCGATGCGGTCCTGGATCATCTGCCCAGCACGTTCTTGATCAGTGCGGTGTTGGGTGATGCGTCGTACGTCAAGCGGCGGGGCGGGGCGAAGTGGCTGGCCGATGTCTTGCGCTATCACCCGGAGGTACGCGATTGGTCGGGTTACAGGGTGCTCTCGGATATGCCAGCGGCGGGTGTGGCTGGCAGCACGCCGCGACGTTTGGCGATGGAAACGCGCGTTGCCGCGGCGCTGGCGATCGCGGAGCAGCCCATTGAGCCTGAGGCAGAAGACCAGCGTTTCGTATTGACGCACTTGGGCCGACGGATGGTCCCGGGCAATTCGGCTCAGGCGATGGACTTCAACCGTGGTTTCGATACGCTTGCCTACTTCATGCAATGTGACGGCGATCAGGGTGATCTTGATCTGCTGTATAACCAGATGCGTGGGTTTACTTCTTTAATGAAAGATGATCCGGGTGTGTTGGAAAAACTTGAGGAGGATGAACAGCCCAAGGAGGCCGATTTCTTTGTCCGGCAAATGGATAACGAGGTGCGTGGGTACGCGGCGTTGGCGGCAGGGCTCTTGATCCGCCGTGCGACCGAGGGGACGCAGCTCCATCAGGACCGGCCAATCATTCTTGAGCGGGCGATCCAGATCGAGCGGATCAAGCGTCGGTTCGGGATCCGGCTGATGCGCGCGGTGGCGGATGACCGCGAGCCGGTGTCTTATCGTGCGGCATGCGCGTTAGCGATTGGCCTCACGGGCGACGATCGATACAAAGCAGAACTCGCGATCGAACTGGGCAAGCTCAAGGGCGGCGACGAGGCTGTGCTGGGCTACGGCCTGCTCGCGCTGGCGATGCTCGGCGAGGAGCGTGCGGCGGACCCGGCTGTGCGCTACCTGACGCGGCCCGGGCAGGTGCGCGGCGTCAGCGACATCCTTGGCCGGCGAGCCGCGCTACGGGCGCTAGCGGTGCTGGGGAAGGTCGAGGTTGACCCATTCACGCAGGTGTGGGGTCGAAACCGATGGGTGAGCCTGCATGCGGCGGAGGCGATGACGTGGTGCGGTCAGTACGACGCGGTGCCTGTGATGATTAATGCCTTGCAGAACGAATCGCCCGCATGGCGCAAATCGGCAGCAGCATCGTTGGGCCGCGTATTTGAAGACGCCTGGCCTTCGCGTTTATCACCGCTTATCGAGGGATCCAACCCAACCCTCTCGTTGCGTCCTCAGAGCGAACCTCAGTTGGGCGATCTTGTCGAAGTGCAAGCTCAGGGCATCGCCCCTTGGCCGATGGGGCGCGTCTATGCATTAAGTGATCCGTTCTTTGTTGCGATGAAACAGGGCGTGTTCGATGTCATCGCGCAACCCGGTCAGAGCGCAAGGTAGCGGCCGTCTTTTTTCGTGACACCTTGCTTATTCGCAGCTCGGTGCTCAAGCACGTGATAGACCGTCTCGACAGCTTCAGGGCTGCCAATCGCTTGGGCCAGTTCATCTGCGGTATAGCTGGTTTTCTTGAGTTCGGTCAGCTTGGCCAGCACCTTACTCTGGATATCAAGCACGACGCCCGCGGCTTTCTTGCCCGCCTCGACGCCGGGCTGGTGGTAGGCATTGATGTTGACGAGTTCGGCATACAACCCCGTCGCCCGTTCGTACAACGCGATGACGGCGCCAAGCGAGGTCGCATCGAGTTGATTCAGCGTCAGGGTGAGGCTGGATCGACCAGACTCATATAAGGCAGAACGCGTACCCTGCCAGAACCCGCTGAGGTAGTCGCCGCTTGTCACGCCGGGCTCCACCTCGAGGACTTTCTTCTCAGGCTTGCCTGACAGCGCCTTATCCTGCAGGACGACGAGGAACGTCGCGAAGAAATTTTTCAGGCCGTCGCGGAGCTGTTGCACATAGGCGTGCTGGTCGGTCGATCCCTTGTTGCCGTAGACCGCAATGCCCTGGTTGACCTGATTGCCATCAAGGTCGAGTTCCTTGCCCAGCGATTCCATGACCAGTTGTTGCAGATAGCGTGACAGCAGCAGAAGGCGGTCCTTGTAGGGCAGCATGACCATGTCTTTGAGGCCTTTGCCACCGGTCTCGAAGTGCCACATCAACGCGAGCAGCGCGGCGGGGTTGAGTCGGGTCTCGCGGGTACGGGTGAGCTGATCCATTTCGGCAGCGCCCTTGAGCATTGCGTCGATATCCAGGCCTTGAAGGGCTGCAGGCAGCAGTCCGACCGCGCTCATGACGCTGGTGCGGCCACCGACCCAGTCCCACATCGGGAAGCGTTTAAGCCACTTACCTTTCTTGGCATAGTTGTCGAGCTTGGAGCCTTCGCCGGTAACGGCGACAGCGTGCTTGCCGAACTTCAAGCCGGCTTTCTTGTACGCCGCCTCGGTCTCAAGCATGCCGTTGCGTGTCTCGGGTGTGCCGCCGGACTTAGAGACGACGAGCACGAGTGTGCTCTTGAGCTTGCTTTTCAGGCTGCTGAGTGTGCGGGTGATCCCGTCCGGGTCGGTGTTGTCCATGAAGTGGACACGCATCTTGTCCTTGTTTGTGCCCAAGCAGTCTGCGACAAGTTGTGGCCCAAGCGCAGATCCTCCGATTCCGACCTGCAGAATGTCGGTGAACTTCCTTGCTTTCTGTGGGACGGTTTTGCCGTCATGGATTTTTTTTGCGAACTGCTTGATGCTCTTGAGGGTCTTGGTGATGTCCTTGGCTGTTTCCTCATCCGGCGCAAGCGAGGCATCGCGCAGCCAGTAATGGCCGACCATACGGTTCTCGTCGGGGTTGGCGATGTCGCCCGCCTCAAGCCGGGCCATCGCGTCATAGGCTTCCTGGATCGACTGCTCCATGCCCTGCATGAAGTCGTCGTTGAAGGGCACGCGCGAGATGTCGAGCGAGATGCCGAGTTTGCCCGTATCGCAGAGCAGGTCTTGGTAGCGTTGCCAGAGTTGGTTGGCGTCCATAGCGGTGGGCTCGTTTCTTTGAGTAGGTCGCTTCAGTTTGTCAGTTCTTCGAACGGGACGATTGATGCCTCGTTGCCAGGGCGAACGACCAGCCGGTGGCGGACGTTCTGCTTCGGGTTATATAGCTCGGCCAGCACCAGCGGAGCGGTCTGGTCCGGATTGAGGAAGGTGCCCACGGGATAGGGTTCCTCAAAGAGGTTGATGAACTCGGTGAGTTCACGCAGGTTGTCGGTGCCGATCTGGATCGTGCCTGAGTCACGGACGTATTGCCGATTGAGCCAGAGTTGCATGCCCGCATAACTGTTCGCGGTGCGATTAACCAGGCGGACTTGCCCACCGCTGCGAACGAGCAGGACATCAAGGTCTGGCCCGTGGGGCGCGTTTTCGGGATAGTCGAGCTCAGCAAGTCGCTTGATCGTCTGCGGCGGAGCGGTGGCGTCGCGTGTCGCAGAGCAGCCTGGAATGAAGATTCCCAAGAGAAGCAGGCAGGTGAGGGTATAGCCGGACGTTTTTTGCATGGGCGTATAATGACTGTGATGTTGACTCTGGGCAAACCGGGCCGGCGTTATGAGCCGATTCAGATCGATGCACCGTTTTACCAGGCCGGTTTGGCCGGGTACTCCGACGCGGCGATGCGGGTCGTCGCGCGCCGTCATGGCTGTCCCTATTGCATCACCGAGGCGATGCTCGACCACTTCCTGATTCAGGGCGGCAAGGGCCTGGAGCACGCCAAGCTCTACCCTGGCGATCATGGCAAAGACGCGCCTCTCTGCGGGCAGCTCATGGGCAGCCATCCGGCCGATATTGCTGCGGGCGCGAAAATCCTCGTCGACCTCGGTTACGACGTTGTCGATGTGAATCTCGCCTGCCCGGTCAAGAAGATCAAGAAGAAGGCCCGCGGCGGACACCTGCTCAGTGCGCCGGACGAAGCGATCGCGATTCTTGAGGCTGTGGCTGATGCGGTTGGAGAAGATGTGCCACTGACCGTGAAACTCCGTCGCGCCTATGACGATTCGCCGCAGATGACATCGAACTTTCACCGTATCCTCCAATCCGTGATGGATCTGGGCTACAGCGGTGCAACCGTGCACAGCCGGACTGTTCAGCAGAAATACATCGGCCCGGGCAGTTGGGATGAGCTGCGGCAGATCGTCGAGCATTTCGGGCTCCGAAAGCCAAACGAGATCCATTTCACGCTCGGTGGATCGGGCGATATCTGGCAGGCCCCGGACATCTTTCGCATGCTTGAGCAGACCGGGGTGCACTGGGTCTCCGTCGCTCGCGGTTGTATTGGTAACCCATGGTTTTTCCAGCAGGCCCGCGCGATCATGCAAGGCGACCTCGAAGCGGCGCGTTCAAGTCCGACGATCCACCAGCAGCGCGACGTTCTGCTCGAACATTTCCAGATCAGTGCCGAGCTTCATGGCGAGCACCAGGCCGGACGCATGATGCGGAAGTTCGGCATCAAGTTTTCTCGCCACCATCCGCAGGGGGGCGAGGTCAAGAAGCAGTTCATCTCGACGAAGAACCTCGCCGACTGGCAGAAGGTGCTGGATACGTGGTATGCCGAGGACGGGCCCGGTGCTCCCTATGAATCGGTCATCCCCGATGAAGCGGAATATGTCGAGTGCGGCACACCGATCGGGGCACAATAAATGCGCATCGTCCTCTTCGGCGACATCCACCTCTACAGGCTCTGGCTCGCACCGTGGCAACTCGCCAGCAAGCGTATCCTTGGTCAGACCAACCTCGTCCTGAATCGCAGGAGGCGATTCAGGCACGATCTCTTGCCTGGTATGATCAAACAGGCGATCACGCTGGATCCTGACATGCTGCTTCTCAGTGGGGACGTATCAACGACTTCGCTGAAGCGTGAGTTCAATGATGTTGCTGCGGCTCTCAAGCCTCTTGCCGACCGCGTGCCGACGGTGCTTGTGCCGGGCAATCATGATCGGTACACATTCAGTGCGTCGCGTTCCCGCCTGATTGACCGCCTGCTCGAAGCATGGGTGCCGGACCATTTTCCGGATACACGCGAACTGTCCGGCCGCTGGCGTTTGCTGGCGTTGGATGCGGCGGTGCCACGTGTCTACAACGCGCGTGGCAGGCTTGGCAACGAGCAGTTTGAGGCGGCGAAGGCCTGCGTCGAGTCGCTTGATGAATCACAGGGACTCATCGTGCTCTGTCACTACCCATGTGCCTTGCCAAAGGGTGTTCATGAGCACGAGTCTCACGCGCTTGAGGAACGTGATCAGCTTCGGCAGATACTCGAACAGTGCAAAGCACGGGTCGTTTACCTGCACGGCCATATCCACCAGCCATGGCACCACGAGCCCGGCGACGGCAGTGGTGTGCCCTTTACCTGCATTGATGCCGGCTCGCCTTGCATGGTCAGCGACGCGTACCCTGACGGGCAGGGTTTTTTTGAGATCGAGTTGCCCGATGACCCCACCGCGTCCTTGGCGGTTCGCCACCACATCGTGGGGTGAGGCCTCTTGCTGCCGCGCAGTGCCCGAGCATTGCTACAATCGCAGGTAACCATGACCCCACCGAGAAGGGCCCACGCCATGATTCGATCACTCCTGATCCTCCTGACTGCCTCGTTCATCCTGGTCGGCTGCAATCGACCGTCTTACATCAATGTGCCCAATGATGGCAGTGATGCCGCGATCAATGGGCCGAACTGGGACACCACCAAGCGCATTCAAAAAGCCGCACTGGCTTATCTGCTCAGCGACTCGAAGCTGCCTGGCGATGTCGTCATCCGCTTCCCGCAGGGGACTTCCGAGGCGACAGCCTTTGAGATCGCCGACACGCTCGCCACATACAACGTGTTCCCTGAGAGCGCGACGCCCAGCGATGAGTACCACGTCGTCGAGGTTCGCAAGATCCAGGCCCGTGGCGGTCTCGGCCGTGTCGATGTGATTCGTCCGGGGAGCCTGCGCGAACGCGAGTTGGTCGAAGTACACATGGAGTGGACGGTCCTTGACGGTTGGCAGCCAGAATACCTCCGCGTCCGCAACATTGATGTCGACCGCGTTGATCCGCTGTTGCTGGCCGCGCCTGCTACAAAGCCAAAGGATGAGCAGCCCGCCGTGGAAGAAGTCGAACCCGCCGAGGAAGCAGCTGAAGACGCGACAGAGGCTGTTGAAGAAAAAGCCGAGTAATAAGAGGCCCTTCGATCATGACATGGACGTTAAGCGCTTTTGCAGACGAGGCAGCGGACAGCGCTGCCGACCAGATCGCGGCACTTCAACAGGCAAAGATCGACCACGTTGATCTGCGGTCGGTTGATGGCATCAACATCGTTGAGTTGCCCGTAGACCATGCCAGTCAAGTTAAGCAGATGCTCGACGGGGCAGGAATCAAAGTCGGTATGTACGGCTCGCCCATCGGCAAGACCGACGTCAGTGATCCGATCGATATTGAGCTGACACGTCTCGATCACCTCGGCAAGATGCTTGAGGTCTTTGGGGCGACGGACGTTCGTGCATTCAGCTTCTACAACAAGGAAGGCCTGCCCGGCGAGGCATGGAAGAGCCAGGTCATCGACAAGCTCGCGAAGCTGCGTGATCGCGCAGCCGAGTTGGGTTTGGTGATCTATCACGAAAATGAAACCGAGGTCTATGGCGACCACCCAGACCAGATTGTCGAGTTGGCCGAGCTACGCAATGACAGCTTTAAGCTGATCTATGACTTCGCAAATTATCAACGGACAGGTGCGGAACCCTGGGCGAACTGGCAGCGTCTTAAGCCTATGACCGACGCGTTGCACTTCAAAGATCAGAAGGCCAATGGCGACCATGTCCCCATCGGCAAGGGCGACACGATGGCCAATGAGATCATGGCTGACGCGGTGAAGACCGGCTGGTCGGGCCCCTGCACGCTTGAGCCGCACCTGTACATGTCCGACGCGGTGCTCTCGACCAATGTGCATGGCCAAGGGGATACGTCTCTGGAAGGCAAGACCCGTGAGGAGCTTTTCCAGATCGCCGCGGAAAGCGCACATAAGCTCATGGCCGATAGCGGGGCGATGTGATCGGACGCGCCCGGCTGAGTGGTGCAAGTTTCGATTCTTTACAAGAGATTCGGCGATGAAATAGCCATGGGATCGATCAGACGCATACGGATAGGAGCAACGATCATGCCTGGAACCCGACTCACAACCGCTGCGATGCTCACGCTCTTGCCTGCTTTTACGGCCTTTGCGCAGGATGAAGCTGCCGAGCCGAGTGAAGTGACGATTGGCCAGAAAGGCTCTGAGCAGGATCCGCTGGCCGGCCGAGACACGGGCTTGGCAATCGAGCCGGAGGAAGTCACGGACCCACGGGGGGACACGCTGCAGCAGGCAGTGCCTTCAATGCGTGTGCAGGTAGATCCGCGCGTGCTGGGGGTTGCGCCTGGTGAGCCCTTGCCGCCTCTTCGCCGTGAGGGCGAGGCGTTGCGCAAGCGTGACGGGCAACTGCTGCCCACCGGTGAGCGTGGCTATGCCGTATTCATTCTCGATGCCGACCCCGAGGGGGGTGACGAGAAGCCGTTGGCGATGGTTGTCGCGCCGTGCATGACGCTCGAGTCGATGGAACGGCTGCTTGAAGATCGTGGCGATAGCCTGCGTTTCACCATTACGGGTCAAGTGCACACCTATCGTGGGGTCAACTACCTGTTGCCGACTTCTCAGCCTAGACCGTGGCTGGTCGATCAGGATGCCGGGGAGCAATTGGTAACTCAGCCTGAAGAACAAGCTGAAGCGCCTGCCGATCCCGAAACGGAGGCAGAAGCGCAAGGCGAAACGCCCGCGGCCGAGGAGCCAGCAGGTGAAGATGCAACGCCCAGCGCAGATGATGTGCTCAAGCAACTTCTTGAGCAGAAGCGCGACAGCCCGTCTCCCGATCCAACGGAGCCAACGGATGCCGATCCCGATTCAGGCACGACGCCTGCGGCACCGCCATCTCGTCTCGCCAGCGATCCGCTGCTGCTGGGGCTTGATACCGATCAGCCATTGGCCGAACTGAAAGACGAAGGCCAGTTCATCATCGCTCGGACAGGCCGGCTGGTCCGGTCGGCCGATGGCTCGCATGCCTTATTTGTGCTCGACAGTGACGGCCCCGGTGCCCAGGAGCCTCCCATGATCCTTCAGGCCTGCAAACTGCTCGAGATCATGGAGCAAACCATTCAAGAGCAGGGCGACGATGTGCCCTTTCTCATCACCGGCCAGGTCTTCATGTACCGCGGAGCGAACTACCTGCTGCCCACTATCGTCAAACGCGAGTTCGATCGCGGCAACCTGGAATAACCATGCTGCATGAACTGGCGATCAATACTCAGCAGCGCGATCAGATGGTGGAGATCACCGCGCATATTCAAGGCATCCTCGATCAGGAATCAGTTGTGGATGGCTCAGTGATCGTTTACGTCCCGCACACCACTGCGGGCATAACGATCAATGAAAACGCGGATCCCGATGTCGTTCACGATACGCTCGCCCGCTTGGACAAGATGGTTCCCTGGCGTGAAGCGTTTGACCGTCACGGCGAGGGTAATAGTGCTTCTCATATCAAGGCGTCGATGATGGGTTCGAGCGTCACCGTGCTCGTGCAGAGTGGACGGATGCAACTCGGTCGTTGGCAGGGGATCTGGTTCTGCGAGTTTGACGGCCCGCGCACACGATCGGTCTGGGTCTCGGTCAGCGGCTGAGGATTACCCGATCCTGTCGGCTGCAAGTAACGCGGCACCGACTGGGCCGGCATTGTCCTCGAGCTTACTCGCGACGATCTTCGTTTCTTTGAGGTGCTTGGGGAATACGTGCTGCTCAAAGGCATCGCGTACCAGTTTCATCCAAGGCTTGCCCAATGCCTCGGTTGCTCCGCCGCCAACAACGACGCAAGGCAGGCTCAGCAGCGTGACCGTGTTTGCGATCGCGATACCGATGTACCGCGCAGCATCCTGGACAATCTCCATGGTGAGCGGATCGTTCGCCTCAAATGCATGGGCGATGATCTTCGAGCGAATACGACTCAGGTCGCCATCGACCAATTCGGGGACGATGCTGGGGTGATGCAGCTCGAGCATGTGCCGGATGCGGCGGACCATGCTTGTGCGGCTGGCCAAGTCTTCAACCGTGCGATGGCCCAAGGTGCCGCGGCCTCCAACGACGGTATGGCCGATCTCGCCTGCGGTGTGGTTGGTGCCGTGGTAGATCTTGCCATTGAGGATCAGCCCGGCTCCGACGCCTGTGCCAACAAAAATCGCCATCTGTTCGTCGTGACCCTTACCAGCCCCGGCACGATACTCGCCCCATGCCCCGACATTCACGTCGTTGTCAACGGCCACATCAAATGGGAAGCGGCTGGAGAGTTCATCACGCAGCGGGAAGTGGTCCCAGTTCAGGTTCGGCGCACGGAGCACAACACCATTCTCAATGTCGATCGCTCCCGGTGCTCCGATACCCAGCCCGGCGATGTCGCCGGCCTTCATCTTGGCTTCGTCAAGTAATTTATTGCACAGCTTCTCGATGCGCCCAATGACGGCGTTCGACCCGTCTTTGGATTTGGTCTTCGTGCCGTCGCGCACAATGATTTCGTTCTGCTTGACGTCGTAGATCGCTGCCTGGATGTTGGTCCCGCCGAGGTCGATGCCGAAGTAGAGGTTGGAGTTTTTTGCCATACTTTTCTTTCGTTTTGAACCACAGAGACACAGAGGGAAGAGAGCAAATTTGTCCCATTATGAGAAACGAATATATGCGTCACGATCCCAATAGTGTTGAATGGCTTTCAGTAATTCGCTCTCAGAATAGTTGGGTCTTTGAGCTTGCAAATTGCCAATGATCATGTCGATTTGTCCCCATTCAAGAAAACTTCTCAAACCAGCTTTTTGTACTTGGTCATCCAGATCGTCTTGTTCTTCGGGGCTGAGTTCTCGGCTATTCCAACCTTGCAGGAAGCAAGGGGTGTCGAGGCCCAATGATTGTTCTTTGGGAATGAATAGCCAACCATCGGATTGCCATTCCGCCAGATTGCGTGCAAACCATCCAATTGTTGAGGTTTTTTTGAATGGTAGTTCCACTTCAGGGCTCCGTGTCCTCTGCGTCTCTGTGGTTCAATACCAAGGGTTTTCAAAGATTTGGCCGCTGCTGCCCGTGCCCGGTTTCACGCTCGTAGAGTCGGGCGATGCGGAGTAGGCGTTTTTCGTCGAAGGCCTTGCCCAGTAGTTGCATGCCGACGGGCAGTTGTTTGCCGTCCACGTCGGCGAACCCGCCTGGGAGCGAGATGCCTGGGATACCCGCCAGGTTGGCGGTGACGGTGTAGATGTCGTTCATGTACATCTGCAGCGGGTCATCGGCCATCTCGCCGATCTTGAACGCAGGGCCGGTCGTTGTCGGGCAGAGGATCGCATCGCACGATTGGAACGCGGTGTCAAAGTCCCCGGCGATGAGACGCCGTGTCCGCAATGCCAGGTCGTAGTACTTCTCGTCGTAGCCGGAGGACAACGCGTACGTGCCCAGCACGATGCGGCGTTTTACTTCTGCGCCAAATCCCTCAGCTCGGGACTGGCAATAGAGGTGCATGATCGGATTTTCGCCGGCGGGCGGGGGGGTCTCGGTCCGGTGGCCGTAGTGCACGCCGTCGTACCGCGCGAGGTTGGACGAGCACTCAGCGGTCGCCACGATGTAGTAGCAGGGGATGCCGTGCTCCGTATGCGGCAGATCAACCTCGACGATCTCCGCGCCGGCCTGCTTGTAGACATCCATCGCCTGCTCAAATGCCGCGGTCACGGCCGGGGCATTGACACCATCCTGCAGGTATTGCTTAGCGATACCGATCCTTAGCGGGCCATCCGTCTCGATCGAGCCTTCGACATCGTGCAGGTCGGCGGGTACATCGATCGCCGCGCTGGTCGAGTCCAGTTTGTCTTTCCCAAACATCACCTGGCTGAGCAGCGCGGTGTCAGCAACGGTATGGCTGAACGTGCCAATCTGATCGAGCGAAGAGGCAAAGGCGACCAGGCCCCATCGAGAAATACGACCATACGTCGGCTTGAACCCAACGACGCCCGTGATGGATGCGGGTTGCCGAATCGATCCGCCTGTGTCTGAGCCAAGTGTTGCGGCGGCAAGGTCCGCAGCCATCGCGCTGCTTGAACCGCCCGAGGATCCGCCCGGTACACGCGAGGTGTCCCAAGGGTTTTTGCTGACGCCGAAAGCCGAGTTCTCGGTGGATGAGCCCATCGCGAACTCGTCCATGTTCGTCTTGCCGAGGATGACGGCACCCTCGGCTTCAAGCTTGGCAACAGCGGTCGCGGTAAAGGGTGAGCGATAATGCTCAAGCATCTTCGATGAGCATGCGGTCGTGCCTTCGGTGTGGCACATGCAGTCCTTGATCGCGATCGGTACGCCAGCGAGTTGGCCGGTTACTTCTCCGTTATCGACCTGTGCTGCACGCATCAGTGCGTACTCGTCGATGACTTCTCGGTAGGCATTCAGGTCGCTGTTGTGCTGATTGATTCGATCGAGGTAGGCCTGTGTCGCCTCGGTTGCCGAGGTCTGCTTGCTGGCGATCGCGTCGCGAAGTTTGATCAGGGTGGTCTGGGTCGGGTCCATCGTTACGCACCACCCCCATCGCCGAGCACCTTGGGTACCTTGAAGAAAGGCTCATCCTTGTCCGGTGCGTTCTTTAAGGCGTCCTCGACGCTCAGGCCTTGGGCTTCCTTGTCTTCACGGAAGACATTGAACTGGTCATAGGCGTGGGGCATCGGCTTGACGTTTTCAACATCGAGCTGTTTGAGCTGGTCAATCGCTCCGAGGACATCGCCGAGCTGAGAGGAAAAGAGTTTGGCCTCTTGGTCGGTGAGGTTCAGCCGGGCGAGTTTGGCAACCTCGCGGATGGTCTGTTCACTAATGGGGTGTGGCATGGCGGTAGGATACGTGCCGTGTAATCGCCTTGCCAGTAATGGCTAGATCGCTTGGCCTGTTTTAAACTGGGGTAAGATGCTCTATTCGCGACCTGAATGACTTTTCATGAGACCCACCATGCCTGATCCCTCGCTCATTGAGTGTTTTGAGAACCCGAATCCGCAGCGTGACTACGTCATCGAGCACGTCGCCGAGGAATTCACCAGTGTCTGCCCGAAGACCGGCCACCCCGATTTCGGCGTCGTGACCGTGCAGTACGTGCCGGACAAGGTCTGCGTCGAGCTTAAGTCGCTGAAGATCTATCTTCAGGCTTTCCGTAATGAGGGGATCTTCTACGAGGCCGTCACCAACAAGATCGCCAAGGACCTCGAAGACGCGATGGCTCCACGCTGGATGATGGTGATCACCGACTGGCGTGGCAGGGGGGGGATCCGCTCAACGATCCGTGTTGAGGTCGGTCGCATGCCGGGCAGCGCGCCGATCGATGATGGCTATATGGATGATGATGAGGATTTCGATGCCCCGCAGGGCAACCGTCCGCCCGGGTTTTGATCAAAAATAAGCGTGTTTTGTCGCGAAGCGCTGCAGCCGCTATCCTACCCCACCTATGAGCATTCTCGTCAACAAAGAAACCAAACTGATCTGCCAGGGCATTACCGGCTCGGCAGGCCAATTCCATACCACCCAGTGCCTGAAGTACGGCACTCAGGTTGTCGGCGGGGTCACCCCGGGCAAAGGCGGCCTGAAGGACGAAAACGGTCTACCCGTTTTCAATACGGTCTCCGAGGCGGTCAAGGAAACGGGCGCGAACGCCACGATGATCTTTGTGCCACCGCCGTTCGCTGCTGACGCGATCATGGAAGCAGCCGACGCAGGCATCGAGATGGTCGTCTGCATCACCGAGCACATCCCCGTATTGGACATGATGCGGGTGAAGAAGGCCTTGGTGAACTACCCCAATGCGACCCTGCTGGGCCCCAACTGCCCCGGCATCATCACGCCCGGCGAGTGCAAGATCGGCATCATGCCCGGCTACATCCATACGCCTGCCAGTGAAGCGAAACTTGGTAAGGCCGTGGGCATTGTCTCACGCTCCGGCACCCTCACCTACGAAGCCGTCTGGCAGACCGGCCAGCAGGGCCTTGGCCAGACCACCTGTGTGGGGATCGGCGGCGACCCTGTTCGTGGGCTGAACTTTATTGATGTGATCAAACTCTTCAATGAAGACGACGCGACCGACGGGATTGTCATGATTGGTGAGATTGGCGGCACCGACGAAGAAAAGGCCGCCGAGTACATCAAGGCGAACGTCAATAAGCCCGTCGCCGCATTTATTGCTGGTGTCACTGCACCTCCTGGGCGACGCATGGGCCATGCTGGTGCGATCATCAGCGGTGGTGAGGGTACTGCCGAATCGAAATTTGCTGCTCTTGAAGACGCGGGCTGCGCGATCGCCAAGTCCCCGGCTGATCTTGGTACGACGATGGCTTCCGCCCTTGGTCTGGCCGTCGCAGCGGGATGAGTTGATCCGAACAAGCAATGGGTAGATCAATGCCCGACACTGATGCATCCCGCGACCCGTTCGAGCAGGCGCGAGATGAAAACGGTGTCATGCGTTGTCCGTTTCAGGGCAAGCCGATTGAAATGATTCTGCGCTATGCGGATGTTCGTGCCGCGGCGAAAGACACAAAGACGTTCAGCTCTAATGCGCCATTTCGTGTGCCGATTCCTTCGGAGGAGGACGTGCGCAGTGTTCGCCAGTTGCCGATTGAGACAGACCCGCCTGATCATGCCGAATGGCGCCGGATCGTCGATCCATATTTCCAGCGGCCACGTGGCAATGAAATGAAATGTCAGATTGGGGCCTTGGTGAGTCGGCAATTGGACACGGCGCTACGGCCTGACGCGGTTGAGGCGGTGCGTGGCCTTGCGTTACCGCTGCAGTCCAAGGCGCTCGCGTACCTGCTTGATGTATACGAGACGGAGGCCGACGAGTGGATTGGTTGGGGCACGCACGTGTTTCGGGATGGGGAGGATGGGGCGGAAAAGGGCTCTGTGCTCGAGAACTATCTCAATCGGCGGCTTGACCAGGCGATCGCTGATCCAGGCGACGATTTCTTTACCACCCTGACGCGTTCTGAATTTCAGGGAAGGCCACTGACGCGGCAGGAGATGCTTGGCTTTGCGAACCTCGCTTTTGCTGGCGGCCGGGACACGATTATCAACTGCATCTCCGAGATACTGGCCTATTTCGGTGAGCATCCTGGCGATCTGGATCGTATGCGCGATAACCCCAGGCTAGTCAGGACCGCATCGGAGGAATTTGTTCGCATCATCTCCCCGCTGACGCTGATCGGCCGGGTCTGTCCCGAGCCGACGCAAGTCAAGGACACGACTGTGCAGGCGGGTGAGCGTGTCGCGCTTTGCTGGGCCTCAGCGAATTTTGATGCAAGCGTCTTCGATGAACCTCATGAAGTCCGACTCGAACGCATGCCCAACCCGCATATGGCGTACGGCACTGGCCCGCATAATTGCCTTGGCGTTCACCACGCGCGGTTGCTGATCCGCACCCTTCTTGCCAAGCTTGCTGAGCGGGTCAAACGTATTGAGATTGTCGAGGCCAAGGCACATCTCGAGAATGAGGCAACCTACCAACGACGAGTAGGGTTTGATGTTTTACGTGTTCGTTTGCTTGGGCGGCATTAGTCTGGAAATCTGATCCATGCAGCATCGATATGTCCCAGACCTTGGTGATTTCTCTAAGTTTGCGGTGATCGATACGCTCTCGGGCGG
Organism: Phycisphaeraceae bacterium; assembly: GCA_049611445.1. Lineage (GTDB taxonomy): Bacteria > Planctomycetota > Phycisphaerae > Phycisphaerales > Phycisphaeraceae > JAHQVV01. The sequence continues at coordinate 18,658 of JBMZAP010000017.1, forward strand.
CGGTGCAGGCCGTACGGCACTGATCTGGTACTTGGTTGATCCGCATGAGGTGGGCGACCAGCACAAGAACGATGGCAAACACACGGCATATCTTGAGGAAGATCGGCAGAACATTGCGGACTGTCACCCAGAACTTTATCAGCGCTTTCAGGTGATACATCAGACTGGCGAAAAGCATGTTGATGTCTATGCTCGGCATGGTGTGCTGCAAAACATTCGCTATTTCTCTGAGCCTCTGAGCTATGAAGACCAGGCCTTGTCTCAGCGCGTGGCGTGGCGTGAGGGCTGGCTCAATCGCGCGGTGCAGGCTGCCAACGACACGGACATCGTGATGCTGGACCCTGACAACGGGTTGATGGCGGATCGTCTGTCGGTTCGCTCACAGTCGGCGGTGAAGTACGCGACGCTGGATGAGTGCAAAGCGTTCTATGCTGAAGGTCAACGAAGCCTTGTTGTGTACCAGCATGCTCATCGGCGAGGCAGTGCCCGGGAGCAGGCGGAAAAGTCGCTGCAGCGGCTAAGTAAGCATCTTGGCCTCAGACGAGAGAACACATTTGCTTTACGGTTTCATCGGGGTACGACACGTTTCTATCTTGTCGCCCCCGCATCTGGCTCAGAAGGCGAAAATTTGCGTCGGGCAGAGTCACTGATTGATAGCCGTTGGGGCAGGCGTGGTCACTTCTCCCTGATCAGATGATCATCCTCGGCGTGGATTTCGCCGTGAATGATTGCCCTTGCGTGAGCCCTGCGGAGGGTAAGGTCCTGACGCCTGATTAGGGTCCTCGCGGCTGGCAGTAGCACCTGCCGGCTCGGGCGATTGCTTGGGTGCCGGAGGGTTCTGAGCGTCATCCTCGTGGGCAAACTTGCCGAAAATCATCCGTCCGGCGCTGGTCTGCAGCGTGCTCGTCACGACCAGGTCGACATTGTGTTCAAGGTGGGACCGGCCATCTTCGACGACAACCATGGTGCCATCGTCGAGATATCCGACGCCCTGAGTGGGCGACTCGCCCGGCTTGACGAGCTTGACGGTCATGTGTTCGCCTGGCAGCACGACAGGTCGCAGGGCCTTGGCCAGATCGTTGATATTGATGACATCGACGCCGCGCAACTCTGCGATCTTGTTGAGATTAAAGTCGTTGGTCATGACGCGGCCCTGCATCTGATGGGCCAGGTCGATGAGTTTCTGATCGACGTTGATGCCCTCTGCGTCGCGTTCCTCGATATGGACTTCGACGCTGGTCAGTGCTTGGAGTTTCTGGAGCACTTCAAGGCCACGTCGGCCGCGAGCACGCTTGAGTTTGTCGCTGGAGTCTGCGATCAGTTGAAGCTCATCGAGTACGAAGCGGGGCACGATGATCACGCCCTGCATGACCTGTGTCCCAATGATGTCCAGGATTCGGCCATCGACAATAACGGATGTATCGAGGATGGTCGGTCGGTTGCCGCGGATCTGCTTAGCAAATTCGACGTACGGGATAATGAATCGGAAGTCATCCTTGGTTTGCAGTACGAGCGAGATGCAGAAGTAGCAGGTGATCACGCCAAGCAGGATCTTTACCCCCAGCAGCAGGTTCTGCTGGGTCTGGATTTTTTCGAGCGCTTCTGCGCGGATCAACTTGTTCTGCTCGACACGTCTTTGAGCGTCCTCTAATGCCATCGCGTCGAATTCAGCTTGGTCACTCTCGCTGAGTTCTTTACCTTCGATCAGGGGCTTCATTGCCGATTGAGACTCATCGAGTGCCTGTTCGAGTGTCATGGCCTGTGGCGGCTCTGGAGGCTTGCTCAGGACCCCGACGAGGTCCACGACATAGGCCAGTGGTAGAAGCACCACGAGGCCCACCATGAGCCCGATGAACACGCCGGAGATCGCGGAAAGTTTTTTCTTGGGCGTCATCGCGTCTGCGGCGATGACGACCGCGGCGAGCCCGAGCGTGAGCCCGAGCATCAGCAGGAACTCACGGAACGAGATGCCTCCTTGCTCCTGGTTGGTCAGGAGGTAGAGGACGCTGATAGCGGTGATGATCACCAGGACCAGGCCGCGTAGGACGAAGAGAATCATGCTGTTTCCCCAAATAAAGGTATGAGATGATCAGGGGTATGCCCTAAGAATACGGGGTAAGCTGTGGAAAGCCAAACGGTTTGCCGGTAAAGCGGGCCTAAGGTATCCTGCACTGTTCGCGGCAGCGGGCGTTTTGCCCGGTTGCAACCGCCGCGCAGACAGGCGGCTGGGCCCGATGCACGGGTGGGCTCGCGAACCGGGTCAGGCCTTGATCGGAGCAGCCCTAAGTGGCGTCTGCCCGGTGCCGTCGGTGTCCTGGCCGTCTGTCTGCCCGGCGTTATATTGGAGTTGATCAGCCCCCAAGCCCCCTCATGGCCTACACCGTCCTAGCCCGACGCTACCGCAGCCAGTCCTTCGGCGACGTCGTGGGGCAGTCTGCGATCGCCAATACCCTGATCAACGCCATCCGAACCAATCGTGTCGCCCACGCCTACCTGTTCTGCGGCACCCGTGGTGTCGGTAAGACGTCCATGGCCCGTATTTTCGCCCGGGCCCTCAACGCCCCGGCATCTGTCCCAGACGCTCCTGCGATCGAGGGTGACGACTTTGAGTACCCCGATACCGACGTTCAGCAGCGTATGGCAGACGCCATCATGCGTGGCGACGACCTGAATGTCATCGAGATCGATGGTGCGTCCAACAACTCTGTGCAGGATGCTCGTGATCTCATCGGCTCTGCAGGGCTCGCGCCGACCGCCAACGCCCGCTACAAGATCTACATCATCGACGAAGTCCACATGCTGTCGACGGCTGCGTTTAATGCGCTGCTTAAAACCATGGAGGAGCCGCCGAGCCATGTGAAGTTCATCCTTGCGACGACCGAGCCTCACAAGATCCCTGCGACGATCCATTCGCGCTGCCAGCGGTTCGACTTTAAGAACATCCCGGCCGGGGAGATCAAAGCTCACTTGGCGGATGTCCTGAAGAATGAAAAGATCGAGGCAGACGACGAGGTGCTCTACCAACTCGCGGTGTTGGGCAATGGCTCGATGCGAGATGCGTTGTCTCTGATGGACCGCCTCCTCGCGACTGGCGAGACCCCGCTGACGCCGACGCTGCTTGAGAACATGCTCGGGCTGCCCGCTCGTGAGCGTGTTGTCGGCCTTGTCGATGCCTTTGCCGACGGCGACGTCACCGCGTCACTCAAACAGGTCGATGAATTACTCGCGACCGGGATCGGGCAGGATCAACTTGTCGAAGTGCTGATCGAGCATTTGCGTCAGTTGATGCTCATTGCAGCGTGTGGGGCCGACTCCGATCTGGTCGAACTTTCTCAGGAGTCGCGTAAGCGTGTCGCTGAGCAGGCCGCTCGCTTCGATGCCCCCGGGATCGTCCACATGATCGCGTTGTGTGACGGCCTGGCCCGTAACGGCAAGTCTTCGAGTAACCCGCGTGCCCTGCTGGATGCGGTGGTCGTGCGTCTGGCGCTGGCAGAAAAGATGGCGGACGTGACAAAGGTCCTGGCGGGCGCGGTGTCTGTGCCTGCGGGCGAAAAAAAAAAGCTAACCGCTGAGCCCAAGCCAACGGCTCCGCCGATCCCCCCTGCGCGTGCGGAGCAGACCGAGCCAGCCACTCCGGAGCAGGCCTCGATTAAGCTCGACAGCCCGGCCGAGGTCTGGTCTCAGTTGATGCAGCGAGTTGAGCCAATCTCTGCGTTCGCATGGGTGGACAAGGTCGAACCGGCAGATTTTGATGCTGCTGCCGGACTCTGCAAGCTGCGTCCGCGCAAAGGTCACCGCGACATTGCTGGCTTTGTCAACGCGCGGCAGTGCGAACGTCTGGCTGCTGAACTGACGAAACTGACGGCCAAGCGGTTTCGTATCGAACTCGTCGCTGCGGCCGCCGCGGAGCAACCCCGGGCAGCGCAATCCAATGCCTCAGACCGTAGCAGTGCCGGTCAAAGGCGAAAAGCACTCGATCTACCGCTGGTTAAAGATGTGTTCGACGCATTTCCCGAGGCCGTCTTGTTGGACGCCCGTGCCGAGCGAGAAAAGAAAGATGACCAAGAGGATTCCTAATCATGTTTGATCAACTCAAGAACATCAAAGACCTTGCCGGATTAATGGGCAACCTTGGCGGGCTGAAGGAGAAAATGGAGCAGGCTCAGGCCGAACTAGCGACCAAGACTGTCGAAGCAGAAGCCGGGGCTGGGGCTGTGCGCATCACGATGAACGGCAAGTTCGAGGTGACCGATGTCTCGATCGATCCAGTCATGATTACGGCGCTTGCGGGGACGGGCACCGACGCGGACCGCGAGATGGTCGAAGAACTCATCAGTTCTGCCATGAACGCCGCGCTTGTTAAGGTCCAGGAAATGATCAAGGAGTCGCTCGGTGAAGCGACCGGTGGGTTGAATCTTCCAGGGTTTTAGTGATCGTTTCAGGCGGTTGCGGCAAGGCCTTGGAGATCGTCAATCAGTACGGCAGGATTTTTTGCGCTTGTGCGCTCGCCGGTCAGGCCTGAAGACCCGCAGTTGAGATACGTGCCATTATCGACCGTGTAGTACCGCAGGCGATGCCGACCGGGCAGGATGGTGGTGAGCACGCTCCACAAGCCGGGTTCGCCATTGACAGGCTGCATTTCGATCCATCGGCTGGGCGTCGTCGGGCCATCCACCGCCAGATAGACCTGCTCGGCAGGGCCAGCAAAGGTTGTAAAACGCCAAGTTTCGCCGGTCGCGCTGTCCACGATAAATTCCTTCCCAGATAGCGATTGCTACCAATTTGAGTGTTTGTACCCGCCCGCTACCCGGAAAAGGCTTTGGTGAAAAGAATGCCAAGCAAAGGCGCGTCAGGAAAGTATCGTCGCTTTCTGATCACGACTTTAGCTTCGATTCGCTAGGGCACGGTGAGCACGCGCTAAACGAATGATTGTGCGGGCTGGGAGGGTAGGGCACGCTCCTCTGAATCAGGCGGCATGCTTGTGGCTTGGCGGATCTGTTTTTCTGCGATGAGCCTCAGAGGGTTCATGTGCCGGGCACTGTCGCGATCTGCGTTGGGTTAAGGCCAGAAAAAATACTGAGACGGTGTACAACATCAAGATCAGTGCAAGCCCGTGCAGCGCGTATTCTCTAGGCTGCTCATCGAGCATGCGATGAAAGAAGAACCAGTCGCCATTGGCCTGCAGCCATTGCTGTAAAGGCTTGGCAGAGAGCGTTTGTGCAAAGGGTGTGTTGGGGAAGTCTTCCTTGAAGATCCGTGGCATATCCGGCACGCACGCCCAGATTCCGCCTGCCGTCATCCAGAGGGGGACCCAACGCATACCGCGTCGCAGCACAAGTGCACCGATCGTTGTGACGGCTCCAGTGCCGACCATCCCAAGGGCAAAATGCATTGTGGTGAAAGCCATGGATCTATGCCGCGTCGCGTCGGCCACGCCGCGTAGGAAGCGGCCGCTGTGGCTGGGTGTCTGCGTAATAGATCGGCTCATCCGGGGCCAGGGTTTGAAGCAACTGCTGCATCTTCGCTGCCGCACCGGACCAAGTATGCCTGTCGAGCACCCATTGCCGTGCCAGTTCGCCTGTTGCGGCGGCCTGTGCGGGTTGCCCCCAGACTTTTTCCAGCCCTTCAACCCAGTCGGGCGCTCCCTTGCATACCGTCATCGGTGGCCGTCCCTCACCAAACTCCAGGCCTTTGACCGCCTTGGGCGAGGCGAGGATTGGCATGCCCATCGCCGCCGCCTCGAGAAGTTTGTTCTTGATTCCGTGGCCGCACCGCATCGGCATAACCGCGGCACTCGTGCTGCGAAGATGCGGTCGCAGATCGGGCACATCAGGCAATACTTCGACGCAAGTTTCATCTGCCAGTGCGAGCACCGCATCGACCGGGCGTCGGCCGATGATCGTCAGCTTCGCATCAGGCCGGTTGTACGAGATCTGCCGCCAGACCTTCCTGGCGAACCAGCAGATCGCATCGACGTTAGGCTCAAATGACAGGTCGCCCCAGAAGGCGCAGGTACGTGGCATTCGCATTACGGTTGGATCAGGCTGGTAGTAGTCGGTATCTACGCCGTTTCGAATCGTCGTTGACTTACACCCACCGATCAGGCCGAGCCGCTTGGTGTCACTTGGGCTCACACCGATCGCAGCAGACAAACGCAACGCCGAGTTGCCCCGGTTAAAGAGCATCTGCATCAGGCCAAAGACGAGTGCCAGCCTCGCGCGTTGTCGCAGACTTCCAATTCCTTCGCGCCGAAGGAGCGAGAACTGGAAGCTGACGGGCTCATCTGCGGCATACCATACCCTTGGGAGGTTGGGATACGCCCAGCTCAGTCCACGTAAGATCACCGGGCCGTGCTGTCCCACCGCGATCACTGCAGCAGGACGAGCCCTTTCAATCAGAGTCAGCAGGCCAGCTAGCTCGCGTCCGTTGAGTGCCTGATGGTCCGCCACCTTACACCGCAGGGCAAACGCCTTGCCTTGCCAGCCCAGGGAATAGCGTTTGATGTCGATCTTGCTCGCGGTTGGCCAATCGAGCATTCGCTCGCTGAGCCATCCAGGCATTGTTTCTGTGCTTGGCCGAAGTGACGTTGCTGCGACACGCAAGCCCGCCGCCTTCAATGAGCGGAGCATGTTGACTCCGTGCACCCGGAAGCCTCGGTCCAGCGGCCAGAGAGGCAGCTCACTGACCAGCAGTACATCGATTTTTGGCTTTGGATTTAGTTCCATCGTGAAATCTCTACGCAGCGCTGCGCTTGCCCTCGTAACGGCGTTGTCGGCGTCGATTCCGTGCGGCGACTTCGAATACTTGCGCGTATTGCTCGGCGGCGTCCGCCCAGCGGAACTCTGTCAGTCGGCGCGTGCCGCGCTCGACTAATTCGCCACGACGCATCGGGTCCTTCATCAACCGTGTCATCGCACTGGACAGGGCTGTCGCCACCCCGGGCGGTACGATTTCTGCTGCTTCACCAGCAATCTCAGGCAGACTCGACGTGTCCGAGGTCAAGACCGCTGTCGCTACTGCATAGGCCTCAAGGATCGGCAGGCCGAAGCCCTCTGACAAACTTGGGTAAAGCAGGACCGATGCCGCACTCAACAACGCCGGGAGGTCTGCTTCCTTGGCATAGCCGTGCAGCAGCACCTGATCCTGAATGCCCAACGCGACACTAAGTTTCTCAATCGATTCTTTCGTTGCATCATCTAGCCCGACGATCAGCAGTTTCCAGTTCCTGCGATATGCCGGCCGAACCATTGCCCACGCTTCGATCACACCGCGCGTGTTTTTTCTTGGCTCGCCTGCTCCCATGTGCAGCATGTACTGACGATCGACGCCATAGCTTTGCAGCATCGCATCAATATTGCTCACGTCGATCATGTCATGTTCAACGGTCACACCCCAAGGGACGGTGATCGCTCGCTTTGCGTTCAGGCCGTGCTCTTTGACCAGTCGCCGCCTCGTGTACTTGCTCGGGCTGATGACGGCTGTCGCTTTACTGCAAGCCGAAGCGACCGCCTGTTCGAAGCGATGCATTTCATCGCTGTTGCGTCCTTCTGGCAGGTCCAGTGGGATGAGGTCGTGTAACGTGACGACCGTGGGGACCGGCATCCAGTGCGGGCAGTAGTTTGCAGGGCAGTGCAGCACGTCTGCCTTATCCAGCCAGGCCGCTGTTGGCAGACGTAGTTGGGTCCAGGCGTCGTACCGGTCGCCGGGCATCTCAATGAAGCGGGATACAAAGTTGGTGGGCAAGTCGTCGGGCACATAGCCCGGGCTGCGGTGGTACGCGAAGACTTCCCAGTCCGGACGCACCGCCGCCAGCCGCTCGTACAGCCGGTGCAGGCTCTTACCGATTCCGCGTCGCTGCGGGCTGAAAAGTGTTCTTGCGTCTATCGCGATGCGCATACCGACAACCTCGGGACACTAGTGTCCACTTGTAATATCGGTCCTCCTGCGAACTACCGATGAATCGAACCATGCTCAATCGGTTGCGGCGAATCCATCAATCCAGCCCTTGTCGTGCATCTGGTGAGTGGATTTACGCAGTACCTGACGGCAGGATGTTTTGCGGATCCCGTTCCAACCATTTAAACATCAAGCCATTGCAATAGGTTAATCTCAAGTTAGCGATTCACCAACTGGCAAGAAAAGAGCTTTTTTACTGATTTTGTGATCTGAGAGGGGCATTTACGTATGATTTTGACCATTATCTAAACCCTTTGTTTTGTTGCGTCGAAAATCAGGATAGACAAGTTATGTGTGGGGGGAGAAGCGGTTTAAGCTTTGTCCCACAAAGTCAAGCATCACTTCTATTTACGCGCCCTGCGTTCAGTCAGAATTCATGGCTGTTGCGCTGTAGATTTTGTTTTACGGTATCAACAGATTCAATCGTTTCCGGGAATTTCCAATGATTAAGCCACCTGAGCACCCTGAAGAGCAGGCGCGCCTTGATGCGTTGCACGCCCACCAGATCCTTGACACGGGCGCGGACCAATCTTTTGATGATCTTGCCGAACTCGCCGCGCAACTGTTTGGCGTACCGGTCGCGCTGGTCAGCCTTGTTGATCGTGATCGACAGTGGTTCAAGGCGCGCGTTGGATTGGACCTGACTCAGACCGATCGCGATGTTTCGTTCTGCGGGCATACGATCCTTGAGGAGCAGACCCTTGTAGTTGAGGACGCATCCAAAGACGAGCGTTTTTGCGACAACCCTTTGGTGACCCAGGACAATGGCATTCGTTTCTACGCCGGCGCGAAAGTATGTGACCAGCAGGGGCTGCCAATGGGCACCCTCTGCATCATTGATGACAAGCCACAAACACTCAGCGATCAGAAACGCAAGCAACTTGAACAACTCGCGAGTCAGGCGGGTCACCAGCTCACACTTCATCGCTTGCTCAACGCGATGTCCGAAACAAGCCGGCGTGATGAACTGACAGGCCTGCTCAATCGGCGTGGGTTGATCGCACACATCGACCAGATCAAGCTCGACCAAGACCAGATTCAGGCCGTGGTATATCTCGACACGCGACGATTCAAGCCGATCAATGACGGTCACGGACATGCCACTGGCGACCACGTCATCCAACAGATCGCTCAACGGCTTGAGGCCGCCATGCACGATGCCGTCCGGACTGCCAATGGCACCCATGCGCAAATTTCACGTCTCGGTGGTGATGAGTTTGTCATCTGCCTCTGCACGAGACACGACCAGCAGTGGATTCAGGAGGTCTTTTGCCGGTCGCTGCTGGATGCGATTTCCCGGCCATTTACCTGCAACGAGAACCAGTTCTTCCTCGGTGCGTGTATCGGCGTTGCCTCTTCTCTACCCGGCCAACGACTCGATGCGAGCGAGGCGATTTCCAATGCGGACATTGCGATGTATCGCGCTAAGGCTTCCGGTCTGTCGGTTATGTGCTTTGACCACGTCATGCGAGAGCAGCTGAATCTGGAGATGGACATCGAGGCCCGGCTACGTCAAGCCGTAACCGAAGACGCGATCGACGCTGCTTTCGAGCCAATCCTTGACTTGAACTCCGGCAAGGTTTTAGGTTTCGAGGTCCTGGCTCGCTGGACCGATCCTGTTCTTGGCCGGGTCCGGCCCGACCAGTTCATTCCTATTGCAGAGCGCACCGGCCTGATTGATCAGGTCTTTCAAGCTGTTGCCAGTCATGCGCTGTCGATCGGCAAGCAGGTTATGTCAACTGTCCAGCAAGATCTCTTCTTCTCGGTCAACCTGTCAAAGGTCCAGCTCACTGACGATCGGCTGTTCGAACAACTCAGTTCGCTCACCGAACAGTACGGCGTAGACCCACAGCGATTGCACCTGGAAGTCACCGAATCACTTGTCGCCAGTTCCGACGACATGATCAATAAGCTCCACCGCCTGCGCAAGCTCGGCCACCCGCTGATGCTGGATGACTTCGGCTCAGGGACTTCGTCGCTTTCCTGCTTGAAGGCCTATCCCGTGCAGTGGATCAAGATTGACCGGCACCTCACTGAAGCGGCTGACAAGTCGCGGCAGTATGCTGCGATCATTCAGGCCGTCGCTGATCTCGCTTCGAACATGGACATGCGTATGGTCGCCGAAGGCGTCGAGCAGGCCGACACCATCCCGATGCTTCAGGGCATGGATGTCCGAGCCGCGCAAGGCTGGTACTGGACCAAACCGCTTGAGCCGGGACAAGTCTCAGAATGGTTAGCCAATCACAACGATGCGAGCGCCAAGCGTCCCAAGGTCGCTTAGCGCCGGATACCACCCGCTTCTAAAGTAAAGAACTGCGGATTCAGATCTTTCAGTGGTTCACGCAGTTGGTCGAGGTCGCCAGCGGGGCCGTGAACTTCCAGCCTTGAGAGGTCTGCGAGTTTCAGCGCTTCGCCAAGAATCTCGCCGACGTTCTCCAGGTGAGCGAGCACGCCCGCAGCGTTTTTATAGCCCTCACGGCAGTGGGCGGTTTGCCCATCAAATGAGAACGCGTAGTGCAGCACGCCGGCTTCGGTCTTCGTTCGCTCGACGAACTTGGGGCCCAAGGCCTTGAATGCTTCAAGTTGACCCTCGTGAACGGTGAAGTAAGGGACGAGGGTGACGCAGGTGTCTTCGGTAAACATCATCAATCCTTTTTGATCGGGGTGTTGAAAATTCTCTACTCGATCATACCCGCGATCCCATTACCTGCCGATCGAGTCAGTAAGGCAACACAAACCCTTTGCATGGCACCAAGCCTTGCTGACAGGAGTCGGGGGTGTTTTGCAGCTATGGCTGGTGATATAGTTGGACACGGCTCATGTTGGGGCAATCTCGCGTGTTCTCCTTTATATTCTTGGTGCCGCTCTTGTGGCATCTGGTTGTAATCACGCAATCGATTCCCTGCCAGATCACTTTTGTAAGGACATTCAATGAGATGGTTTTTTCGATGCCTGCTTTTTGTGTGTTTGTTCACAGGTGGATCGCTCTCTAGAGCGGAGAACGCGGTCGTCGAGGCTGCCGAACCTGCACCGGGTGCGTCCTTTCCTGCTCCACCGGATATTTGGCGAGGCTACGACCCGGATCGCGGTGATTTCAAGGAAGAGGTCATCAGCGAACGTACGGTTGAAGGCATCTACTACAAAGATGCCTACATCAGCGCTTATGTCAACGGACAAGAGGTACGGGTCTACTGTAAATACGCGGTGAAGGCCGGTGCAAAAAAGGCCCCGGGGCTGATGAATGTCCATGGCTGGATGGGGGGGCCATCCATTGATGGTGCTTATGTGCAAGACGGCTGGGCGGTGATGGCACACGACTATTCAGGTATCAGCCGTACACATCACACGAAATATCCCGAGCCGTTGGCCCATGGGTACATGGAGGCTGCAAAAAAAGGCCACAAACTCATCTACGACCGGATGCCCGACGGCAGTCAACTGACGGATCCTAAGGCGACATCGCACTATTTGTGGAATGCGATCCAGCGCCGCGTACTCAGCTACCTTCTCGCGCAGAAGGAAGTCGACCCCAATCGCATTGGTGCCAAGGGCTATTCTTACGGCGGCACGATCATGTGGAACCTGGCCATGGATTCGCGGGTCAAGGCCGTCGTCGCCTACTTCGGGATCGGCTGGATTAATTACTATCGAAACCGGTCCGTGTGGATGCACAGTGTCCCCCCAAAGGCTCCCGAGATAACGCCCGGAGAGAAACTCTTTCTGTCGGCCGTCGCTCCCCAGGCGCATGCGCCGCATATCACGGCGGCCAGCCTGTGGCTCAACGGCTCCAACGACCACCATGGTGGACACGAGCGGGGTTGTGCAACTTTCAAGAGCTTCCAGCAGGGCGTGCCATGGGATTTTGCCATTCAGGCACGGGGGCACCATAACACCGAAAAGCTTGGAGATAATTGCAAGCTCTGGCTTCAAAAGCATGTCCTGGATAAAGAGATCTTCTGGCCCGCACGACCGGATTCAAAAATCAGCCTTGGTGATGACGGTGTGCCCGTTCTGCACTTGACGCCGGCAAGCCCGCATCGGATCAAGGAAGTACAGATCTATCAATGCTTGAAGACAGCCAACAACATTGCTCGGCACTGGCGTGATGTCGAGGCGGTGCGCGAAGGTGACACCTGGTCCGCGAAACTGCCTGTGATGGATGTGGATGACTACGTCTTCAGCTATGCCAACATCCGCTACGACAATAACTGTGTGATTTCATCTGATTTCGGGGCGGTCATACCCTCGACGCTCGGCGATGCCAAGGCGACCGACAAAAAATCAGATGTGATCTCCGAAGGGACAGGGCAATGGAGTAACGTTGCTCCGGCCGAGGGTGTTGGTGGCGTCAAGGGCTTCCGCCCCTTGGACAATCGCAGGGGCACGTCTACGAAACAATTTGCGGACCCGAAGTGGCAGGCCCCCAAAGATGCTGCACTGACTTTCCAGTTTTACTGCACTCAACCGCAATCTTTGGAATTATTGGCGGGCAGGGACTATGTGATAGATATCGATATTACCGCTTCAGATGAATGGCAGAGCATGACCATTGGGGCAGATCAGCTCAAACACAAGGCAAATCGTTCGGCCATGAAACAATGGTCGGACGTAACCAGCCTGACCATCAAGCCCAAGCAGGGGGCTGACATGACCAAGGTGGTCTTCGCGAACTTTAAATGGAAGGCATCGGCATCCGTGCAAGGGCCTGCGGATGCTAAAGAAATGCCGTGATGGATTGCTTCTTTAAAAATCACGTGTTGATGCCTGCAAGCTCAGGTATATGCATGATGCGGCCATTCGTGGTGTAGAAGAAGCTGCTTGAAAGGAATGCAATGACGAAACTCTCACATAGCATCTTCGCTGGGTTGCTTGGGCTGATCCTCCTGCCGCTGACGGGGTGCTGTGTCTCGCCGGAACCTGCCGGCACGGCGGATCTCGTGGCGATGAGCTTCAACATCCGTAACGGCAAGGCGAAGGACGGCGACAACAGCTGGCCGAATCGACGGGCACTGGTCAGCGATGTGATCCGCCAGTACAACCCGGACCTTGTCGGCCTGCAGGAGGCTTTTCGCTTCCAACTTGACCAACTCGGCGAGGACCTGCCGCATTACACGGAGGTTGGTGAGGGCCGCGGTGGGGGCACAGCCGATGAATACAGCGCGATCTTCTACCGAACCGATCGCTTCGATTTACTGTCCTCCGGCACGTTCTGGCTCAGTGACACACCCGAAAAAGTTTCCAAACACTGGAAGCATTACCACTACCGCATCTGCACATGGGTTCACCTCAGAGACCGTACGACCCAGCGGGCGTTCTATCTCTACAACACGCACTTTGATCACCAGTCCCAACTCGCCCGAGTCAATAGCGCCAAGTTGATCCGGCAGCGCATCGCGGACAGGGCGTCCGATGACCCGGTTGTCGTTACCGGCGATATGAATGCAGGCGAAGACAACCCTGCCATCGCCATTCTCAAGGCAAAAGACAGTGCGTACCCTTTGCGCGACACCTTCCGCGTGATACACCCCGATGCCAAAGCTGTCGGCACCGGCAATGGGGGCTACAACGGGAAGCGAGACGGCGCGAAGATCGACTACGTCCTCATCAGTCCGGGTATCGAAACATTGGGTGCTGCAATCGATCAGGAGCCACGAGATGGCCGGTTCCCCTCGGACCACTACCCGGTCATCGCGACGATGCGTATCGAGCGGGCAAACGACTGATCGCACGGCTGCGTTGCACACTTTGCTCCCGTCGGGTTCAATACGCTTATGCAAGAGCAACCCGGACAAGGCAGGCACACGATCATTGTCGGTGACGGGCACGCGGGCGTCGCAGCGGCCGTCCGTTTGACGGACCTGGGCTACCGGGTCACTGTCGTTGAATCCAACGTTCACGTCGGCCAATCCACCTCCGGCGAAGCGACCGACGCCTCACAGCACACGCTTATGCGGATGTGCACCAACCAGACCGACCTCTATCGGCGTCTCGGCGTTATCCGTGATGTCGACTGGCACCAGACGCTGTTCTTCACGGGCTCGGACGGTCTCATCGATGAGCTAAAGGGCGATGACCTGCCCGCGCCTTTCCACCTGTTGCGTGGGACCATGGCGCTCAAGCGTTTCGACTGGAGAGAGAAGCTCTCCATTTTCTCCGGCTTTCTCGCGGCCCTGCAGGTCAGCCGAGCAGCGCGTGAGAAGCTCTCCGACGAGAACTTCCGCGAGTGGTTGGTGAGCATCCACCAGAAAGATCACCTGATCGACAAGTTCTGGTCTCCCATCATTGCCGGCGCATGCAACCAGTTGCCCCGGCAGATCAGCGCGGCTTACGGCGTGCGTATCCTGCAGGAAGGGTTCCTGCTCAGTAACACCAGCTATCAACTCGGCTTCTCGAAGATGAGTCGGGCCGAGTTTTATAAGCGGGCCGAAGAGGTCGTCACCAAGGGTGGCGGGGCGGTCCTGCATGGCGTGTCCGTCGATCGGATTCAGTTCGACGCGGATGCCAATCTTGTCACGGGTGTTCATCTCACGGATGGACAAAGCCTTGAAGCCGACGCCTATGTGACCGCACTGCCTCATGGCCGACTCGAAGCCCTCGCCAGTGAGCCGATGAAGCAGGCCGACAGTCGTCTCGCGCGTCTCTCCGAGATTGAGGACGTGCCGATCCTCGGGATTCACCTGTATTTCAATGCCCCCGAAGGCCATGACACGATGCGGCGCAAGCACCTGATCTTCACCGACGGCTGTGTCCGCTGGGCCTTCGCTAAGGGTGTAGAGCAGGGCGGCGAGTTCGACGGGCTGCACCACATCCACGTTGTCATCGGTAATGCTGAGGACTTCGAGCAGGCCAGCGATGACGAGGTTGTTAACGCCGCGCTCGCCGATATGCGCAAGGCCATGCCCGGCATTACCGACGAGGTCACTCTCAACACCGCCCATGTTGTTCGTGAAAGACGTGCCGCCTCTGCCCCCCGTACCGGCGGCAAGCGCTACCGGCCGTACCCCTCGGGCGATATCAAGAACCTCTTTGTCGCCGGCGACTGGGCGAGTACCGGCTGGCCGACAAGCCGTGAAGGTGCCGTTCGCTCCGGCTATCGCGCCGCCTCCGCCTTGCATGAGTACCTCATCGACGGCGACCCCGTGAAGCGTGTCAATGCGCTGCTCATCCCCGACGTTGAGCCTTCAGCGCTCTATGTCGCGATGTCCGGCTGACGCGCCGCTCTCCATATCCAGGATTAAGTCCCGCAAAATGTCTGATAGGCTTTTTCGCTCGGCTCGGGCGGCTCCTGGTAAGGCTTGGCCTCCGCGCTTTCGCTATATGGCGATTGCAACACTGTGTAGAGGGCATGGAAGGGTTGCATATCACCAGCAGTCGCGGCGGCGAGGGCTTCCTCGACCTTGTGGTTCCTTGGGATGACCGCAGGGTTGGTTTGCTGCATCAACTTCTGCGCTGCATCGAAGGATGTATTTGCTTGCTCTATTCGAGACGTCCAGCGTGAATGCCAGTCGGTGAAGGCCTTGCAGTCGTAGATACCGCCGGCAGGGCGATCTGAATTTCCGAGGTCGCGGAAGGTGTTGATGTAGTCTGCTTTGTTCTTCTGCATCCACTTCAGCAGGTCGGTGATAAATGAAAGGTCGTCTTCCTGTTCGTCAATCAGGCCAAGCTTGGCACGCATCATGCGGATCCACTTGCCACGATAAATCTCCGCAAAGCCGTTGACCTTGGCCTCGGCGCGTTCGATCGCCTGCTCTTCGTCTTCATTGATCAGTGGCAGCAATGCCTCGGCAAGCCTTGCGAGGTTCCACGCCGCGATCGCGGGCTGGTTGGCGTAGGCGTATCGGCCGTTGACATCGATGGAACTGAAGACCGTCGCGGGATCATAGGTATCCATGAAGGCGCAGGGTCCGTAGTCGATGGTCTCTCCCGAGAGGGCCATGTTGTCCGTGTTCATCACGCCGTGGATGAAGCCGACGCGCATCCAGTGGACGATCAGGCTGGACTGTTTTTCGATCGCGGCGTCAAGCAGGGCGAGTGCCTTGTTGTCGTGCTCTTTGAGTTCGGGATCGTGTCGATCGATGGTGTAGTCGAGCAGGGCGGACAGGAGTGACTTGTCCTTGTGCGCGGCGGCATACTGGAACGTACCCACACGGATATGCGAGGCAGCGACACGCGTCAGGATCGCACCGGGGAGTCGCGCTTCGCGCTGTACCTCCTCGCCCGTGGCCGTCACGGCCAGGCTTCGCGTCGTCGGGATGCCTAGCGCGTGCATGGCTTCGGAGATCAGGTACTCGCGCAGCATCGGTCCTAGCACCGCACGCCCGTCGCCATTGCGTGAGTAGGGCGTTCTTCCAGAGCCCTTGAATTGAATGTCGAAGCGCTTGCCCTCGGGCGTGACCTGTTCACCAAGCAGATGGGCTCGGCCGTCACCGAGCATCGTGAAGTGTCCGAACTGGTGGCCGGCATAGGCCTGTGCGAGCGGCTTGGCGTCTGCGGGAATCGCATTGCCCGTGAATAAATCCGCCATCTCGCTCTGGCTCAGCGGCGAAAGATCGAGCCCTAGTGCAGCAGCAAGATCATTGTTGAAGATCACGACCTTGGGCGAGGAGACCGCAGTGGGTGCCGCGCGGGTATAGAACACATCAGGCAGGTCCAGATAGCTGTATTCGAAATGGTGATTGAGATCAGTCATGATTGGCTACAACAATCTTAGCCAACCTCTGACTCGATCATCGCTCGAAGTTGATCCAGATAGGGCAAGCCGGTGGACTTGCCGAGGCGGGTGAGAAAAGAGATGAGCAGCAGCAGGATTTTCGGGATGCCGGCCTGACTCAGATCGATCGCATGCGTAACGCGGGTACCTTTCCTTGTCGGACTTATCGTGAATGTCTCGGTGACTTTGAATTCTCTTCCCGGATTGGAAACATGGTGTCGAAAGACCAACTGCCCTGGCTCAGACACGTCGATGACTTCTACCTGGCTGGTATTTTCCCTGCCCGACATCGTCGCGACCATGGTGTATGTTTCGCCAGTCTTCACAGGACCGTCTGTCGCACGTTCAATCGAGATGATCTTTGGATTCCATGCAGCCTGGATGATGGGGTCGGCGAGGAACGGCCAGACCTGCTCAGGCGTAGCTTGGATAACGGTATTTGA
>JBMZAP010000018.1:0-34995 GCA_049611445.1 Phycisphaeraceae bacterium
CACGGGCGACGCCACTTCGACCATGCCCTCGATCACGTGCACCTGCGTCGCGCCGAGTTTTGAAGCATCGACGCCAAAGCGTGTGCCCAGGTCAGTGATGTCCATGTGCGGCGTACGGACCCGAAAGCCTTTAGAGGCGTCGGTCTCGCAGATACCCAAGAGTTTGCCTGCGTCCAGACGCAGGGCATTTTGGTGGATCAGTTCGATCGTGGCTGGAGCTTCGAGAATGGCGATCGCGCCATTGGCGGTGGTAATCTCGGCAAGGCCTGCGGTAAGCGTGAGGCGCTGGCCGGCGTAAAGATCCTGTCCAGGCCGACGCTCCCATTCCGCGTCACGTTCGGCAGTCAGTGCCGCAACAACACGCGGAGTGGCCGATCCATTATCGACGATCGAGTTGGGTTGAAGTGTCTGAGTAGGAGCGCCGCTAAACACAAAGAAAAGCATAACAGCAATCACGAGAACCGCCGCGATTGATCCGATCATGCCAGCCCTTGAATGCAATCCTTTGGCCGTGAGGTAGCTCGCGGCCGACCAGAGGTCTTGGAACGTGACAGATTCTTCGCCGGGATCGGCAGATGGGGTCTCAGTTACAGGCACTTGGAGCAAAGTGAAGTCGGGCTCGGCTTGCTCTTCCAACTCGCTAAGAAGGTTCAGCACCGCTGCAGCATCTTCGTTCTTCTGCTTGTCCAGGATCATCCCGTCGAGCAGGGCCAAGTCCACTAATAACTGTACATGCGATGAATCCTCAAGCAGCCAATCTTCTAACGCCTGAACCTGCTGAGGTGTCGCTTCACCACTGAAGATGGCCTGTATCAGTTCATGAACTTGCTTAGAGGGATTCATCGCTGGCCCTCCATGTACTTAGCGATACAGTCACGCAGCGCGAGGCGAACACGGTAGAGCATCGCGTCTATGGCCTGAGCACTGCCACCGACCTGGTCGGCAATCTCGCCCGAGCTTTGCTGTCTGCCGTAGCGCAGATCGATCACCCGGCGATGGCGTTCACTGAGCTTCGCCATGCAAAGGTGCAGACCCTCAAGCCGATCGTTCGTCTCAGGCTGGGCGGCCAGAAAGGCCTCAGTGATCGATTCCATCACGTCGTTGGAAAAGACGACGGGAGATCTGCCCTGCTTGCGATAACTTTCTGCAATGCGCATCCGAGCGATGCCGATGAGCCAGGCACCGAACGGACGAGCCGGGTCGTATTTGTCGAAGTTTTCGGTGGCCTGAGTCGCGACTTCCTGAATGATGTCATCAACCGAAGCGTAGTTATGAACATGCAACGTCACGAAGCCAGTCAGCGTGTGCTGGGCCTCAATCCACAGCCGGGTAAAGCGGAGGTCGGCGTTAGGTTGGGAGGGTTCGTCAGACATATCGCAATAACTTATTGCGCGAGGAGGTCAAATCTGACAAGCAATAAAAAAATTACCGCGAAGGGGTTAGGGCATCAATTGAAAAAAGGTCGCACGCCGACGCCAAGCAAAGCGTCTGATCCAATCAGATCAGTCCTTGATGATCGGGAGGCCGGTGCTTTCGCACGGCTGGTCGGCGATGAGTTCCATCTTCCGGGCCAGGGCCTCGCTCATCTGATCAAGCGTGGTGTGCTCGAGGTAGGCGATGATCTGCTTGCGGACGGGGAGGAAGGCGTCATGCTGCGGACAGGGCTGATTGGCGTCGCACTTGGCCAGTCCAACCACGCACTGGGAGTAGGAACCGATGCCATCGACGGCGTCCACGATGTCGTAGAGCCGGATCTCAGTAGGCCTTTTTGCAAGGGCAAAACCGCCGCCCCGACCTTTCGCACTGGTCAACAGGCCAGCACCGACGAGATCACGGAAGATCTTGGCCAGGAAGTGGCTGGGCAGGTCGGTGCCTTCACAGAGCTCCTGAACGCGGACATATCCTTCAGGACGAATCACCGCGAGGCGGGACATCGCGCGGATGGCGTAGGAGCAGGTGGTGGAGTACATCATGCTGGCTTACTCCGTGGAAGCTTGATTCCACATGAATGACATATCAGTCACGAATTACGATAAGAGTATCTGTTTATCGTATCAAAAAACGCGCTGGCAACGATTGCTTGTGAGCTTGTCCTTTTCCGGATTGAATATCACCGAGAAGGCATTGGGGCGCATGTCTATCCCGCAGGCAGGTCAGGCTTTATTTCGCGGCCGAAGCAAAATTGATACAACATAGCGTGCGTCAAGCCGTTTTACGTATCCGATCCACTTGAGAGAAGCGACATGTCCACCCCTGAAATCAGCCTGGAAGACGTCACCGCCGCCGCTCGTCGCCTGATCGAACAGCAGATCGTTGGCGTCCTGACGACCGTTGACCCCGATCACGTCCCGCACAGCCGGTGGATGCTCGGTGCGCTGCCGGGCGATGGGCTGAGCCCCCTGCTTTCGCTCAGTGCACGTGGAGCACGCAAACTCGATCACCTCAACACGAATCCCAATGTCTGCTGGCTGTTTTCTGACGACAAGGACGACGAGGTCGTCACCCTCTTGGGCACGATGATCCGTCTTGAGACGCCGAACATGGCCGAGCCTGCCTGGCAGGGCCTGAGTAAGGCTGCCGAGAAGTATTCGATGAACCTCTTGAGCGAGCCTGAGAACCTGTGGTTTGAAGGACTGGAGACCACGATCACGCAGGTCGAGTACATGGCTCCAAGCAAGGGGCTTACGCACCCGGTCGTTTTTCAAATCGGTTAGGTGCGGAGCGGTAGCCATCCAGCTCTTTATTTTTAGCTGCTTCGAACATCGCCACCGCCTGCTCAGCGTGATGCCGAGAAAGAAACAAAGCCAGGGGTTCCGTGTTCCCCTCAATTACAATGGCGTACGCGACACGCTGCCGTTCTTGTAATTCATTGGATACACCCAGAGACAAGAGCCAACCAAAGACTCCCATCGCGGCAAAAAGACCCGTCAAGGCGATCGCTGACTTCGTCTTACCGTCCGTCGCCTCCATCGAGTAAACCGGCACGGACTGAACAACCAGCTTGCGATCGCGCAGGTCAAACCACTTATTGAAAAACTTTGTGCCGTAAAGCGTCCTGTAACGCTGTGCGGTGAGTTGCTCAGGGTACAGCCTCAGGCCACGTGGTATGCGGTAGACCACCAGTACCCACACGATGGGTAACAACGTAAGAACGACAGCGGCAAACAGACTTTCGAAGTTCGTAGATTTATTCAGCGACAAGACCAGCATTGTGCCGAACATTAAGCCCAACCCCATCACGAATGTCGCGACGATCGTCTGATTGGGTTTGTTCTCACGAGCTTCGATGTACCCTTCGCCGACTGACCTGCGAATGTGTTTCCAGCAGCGATTTAACTGGTGTTTCTTAGCCATCTGCGGTCCCCCAGAAATGCCCTACTCTTCCTGCTCCAGCAGTTTGTCGAGCTGTGGAGCACGAATAACAAAACCTGTTGGGCGAAGCGCACCTTCGTAAAGCCAGTCGGGAAGTTGGCGCGGGCCGATCTCGGCGGCGTATTCGACGACGACCCCGCCACCGCCAAGGGCTTCGAGAATGCGGCGGAACTGGTCCAGGCTGAAGCGTTGTTCGCCAACGATCACCTCATCTCCTGATGTTGCTGCGTCGAAGCGCAACGCGGGTCGGCCGCTGATCGAGGTGCGTCCCTGCCATCGGCTTTCACCCTGCCAGAGCGCCTGCCAGGCCAAGCCACGCTGCAGGCGTGCACGCAGGTTGTCCGCCCGCGCAGGCTCCCATAGGTAGGTGTAGTCGGTATCGACCGCACCGCTGACAACCATGCTCAGGTCGGTGCGGTAGGCCTCGACCAATTCAACAACACGGAGTTCGCGGAAGGTCAGCGGAATCGCGACGGGTTTCCCGCCCCGACGCACGAGAATACGCACGCGATCGCCCGCCTGATACCGGGCCAGAACTTGTGCCAGCGTGTCGGGTGTCACAGAGTCTTCGCCGACAGCGATGACGGTATCGCCTGCGCGAATGCCCGCAGACTCGCCGTTACCGCCGGGGATAGCGACGCCGACCTGAGTTGTGGTCTGGCCTTGCTCGTCTACAACAAATTCGAGGTCCAGCGACATGCGACGGTCGTTGCCGACCCGTGGCACGGGCTCAAGGCCAACAGAGACCGCACGGATCAACGCACGATATTGTCGGGGAGTCAGGGCCTTGGCATTGCTGACCTGCTCCATGAACTTTGCGCGGAGGTTTGCGTAATAGTCCGCCAGCGGTTGGCCGGCCAGGCCAGGCGGCGTTGTGTTGAGTTCGTCAACGAGCCACGCGGGTACCGGGTGCACCCCGATGCGGTTGTCCTGCCAGTCATAGGCGACGACGAGACGAGGACGTGCGGGCAGACCCGTAAAGCGGTTGGTCCCGAGTGCCTGCTCATAGATGCGGACCTGGCGGTCGACCTCGCGTTCCATGACGGCCAGCGCATCCTGCCGAGCCTTGAGTTCCTTGTTGATGCGGGCGCGTTCTTCCTCGATGCGCTTGCGCTCGGCTGCGATCGCTGCGGTGGCCTTGTCGATGATTTCCTTACGCTGTGCCTCGACCTTCGCCATCTCACGGTCGAAGACATCCTTGGCCTCCAGGCGAAGTCTTTCCTGCTCCGCCAATTCGCGTTCCGCATCAATCTTCGCCTGGGCGATCTCTGCCCGTGTCTGGGTCACGGCCTGCTGATCACTCTCGACCTGCTCCTGCTTCTGGTTCACGTTCATTGCGAGGAAGAGGACGAGCACAAGGAACATGACGAGCGTACAGAACACCAAGTCGGAGAACGACTCGAAGAAGTTAAACGTCGACTTGCGCTTGGGGAGGATCAGCATGGGTCGTGTCTTACTGCTCTAGATCATCCGGCCCGCTCGCGGGCATGGGGGCAGCGGTTGTTTGACCTGTTCCAACCGTGCCGGGAACAGGAACGCCCGCGGGCAGGCCTATACCTTTCTCGCGAAGCTTGGCCTGGTGTTCTTCATTGATCCGCCCTGCTCTTCGCAGGATGGGGAGGATGTAGATCTCGGTCAGTTCCGCAATGTGGCTGACAATATGTTCGGTATTGGCGTCAACAAGGTTGGAGAGCAGTCTCAGGCAGACACCGCCGAGGATCGCACCCATGAGCGTGGTGTAGAACGCGATACCCATGCCACCAAGAGCGGCATCGACGCCTTCCATGAACGAGCCCTGATCGCTTGTCATCGCGGTGAAGACTTCGCTTAGTCCGCCCGCGGATTGGATCAGGCCGATGATCGTACCGACCAGGCCGAGTGTCACGAGGATCGACGAACAGAACTCGACCAGTCGCGTCTTGGCCAGCAAACGGGATTGCAGGAGCGTCACAAGGTTGTCCTGTGAGATGTTGCAGTCGCGTCGAAAGATCTCGTGCAGGTTGTCGATGTGATCGCGGAACAGGCTTGGATCAGAGTTCTGCAGGAAGACGTAGATATTGTTGGTTTGTCGCAGCGTATCGATCTGCTTGTCGGTCAGGCGGGCCTGCTTGTGAATAAAGCGGATGTCAAAGAAGTTCTTAATAACAGCGAAGCCAAAAAGCGCAAGGATGATGATCGAGACATAGGTGCCGCGATGGCTGGCAGCCTGCGCCAGGTCATTCTCGACCGCCGCTTTGATGAACGGCCCAGCAACCAGCACGACCATGGCCCCCAAACCCAGCGCATAGAAAAACCATTCAAGCATCGGCCGTCGGGCTTTGCCCCGGTCGACACGCTGGCTCGCGTGGGTGCGGATGTCTGCTGCAGCAGGCTTAGACGGCTTTGGCGTGGCCTGCGGCGGGGTCTGGGGATCAGGCATGAGGCGATTATAACGCGTCCCCTGCTATGGACTTGCATGCCAAATCGAAATGAACCCTTGGTCCGATCCGTGCCGTGGGTTATGCTCGTAAGTGGCTGTTCAGTCTCGCTGCGATCTGCAGTACCCAGGTGATTCAGGCACAACGAAACGGGGATTCATCATGCCTTCTCTTGTTGTCATCTTCGGCCGTGACCGTGGGCGACACTTTCCCCTGGGGCGCGGAGCAGAGATCAAACTCGGACGCAGCAGCCTGCTTCCCAATCGACTCAACGATCCAAGTATCTCCCGTGAGCACTTGCAGTTCGTCCATCAGCAACACAACGGGCAATGCATGGCCATCGACCTCGGGGCACGCAACGGCACACGCATCAATGACCGACGCATGTTCCGGGCACAGGTCCTTAAAGATGGCGACCTGATCCAGATGGGATACACGCTGCTGGTCTTTGTTCGAATCACCTTCGAGGCAGGCAACTCGATCAATGAATTCCTGGAGATTTGCGAGCATACGTATGCGAAAGATCTGGAGCGACTGCGTGACCACGGCGCAATCCATGTCGAGCGTGACGAGCCGGGCTACCGCAGTGCCGGGAGCATGAGTGGCACGCTACACCTGGGAAAAATCTTCCAGAAAAAATCGAAACGCTAAACGCCCGCCTGCTCGGGCATATTCGCGATCGTGTCGAGCATATCGTGAACATGCTCTGGGCTGGGGATGCGATACTCGGCGTCAGTCGTGCCCGGGCCAACCTTGATCGTGACCGCGCCGATCTTGCGGTGGCGATGCATGGTTTCGTCGGTCTGGTCGTCGCCAATACAAAGGACTGCGGCATAATCATTGTCGTGGATAAAACGCTCGACAGCCATCCCCTTGTTGATCTGCTGACTGGAGACTTCGACAATTTTCTTGCCATGCGCAATAGCGGCAGGGACATTGGCGATGGCCTCCTTGAGATGCCCGATCAGTTCGATGGCTTTCCACTGGCCGAACTCGGGGTCGGCAGCGCGGTAGTGCCAGACCAGGGCCGAACGCTTCTGCTCAACGTGCGTGCCGGGCGTCGAAGCAGCGTAGAGATCGAACACCTCACGCACCGTGGGCATCCATTCCAGGTCGGCCTCCGCGTTCAGTAACTCCGGCTCGTGCCCGGGCTTGGTGAACGTATAGCCATGCTCGCCGACAAGCGTGAAGTTGAAATGACCCAGATGCTGTTTGAGGAAGTCGGCCTTACGACCGCTGACAACATAGATATCCAGATCGTCACGCTTGTCGAGTTTGCCGAGGATCTCCAACAGGCGTGGCTCAGGCGTTGCCTTCGCAGGGTCAACCGTGAATCCACGGAGCGTGCCGTCGTAGTCCAGGAACAACGCTTTCTTTTCAGGCGACTGCGCGAAAGACTGAATCGCCGAGTCGTCCAGACGTTTGACTTCGTCGCGCGACGGTGCGTCCGTCGAGCGCACCAGCGAATCGATGAACCGCCTTGCCCACCACTTGCTGTCGTTCTCAACAACCAGCCTTCGCATCGGTTCCATGAGCTCCCGCTTGTGCTGGTCATCCATATCCAGCGCCTCGCCAACGGACCAGGCCATCCCGTCGATGTCGTAGGGGTTGACCATGACGGCGTTGAAGAGTTCCTGGGCAGCCCCGGCGAATTCACTAAGGATCAGCACCCCGCCGTGGTCTTCCTGGCAGGCGACATATTCCTTGGCAACCAGGTTCATGCCATCAACTAGTGGCGTGACCATGGCAACATCCGAAATTGCATACAACGCGCAGAGTTCCTGGAACTGCACGCCACGATTGATGAAGTGCACAGGGATGTTGCTGATCGTGGCGTATTTGCCATTGATCCGGCTGACCCCTAACTCGATATTTTCCTTCAGTGCCGCATACTCGCCGACATCTTCACGCGATGGCACCGCGATCAGGATGAACACCACGTCATCCCGGCGGTCCGGGTTGTACTCGAGGTACCGCTCGATCGCTTCGAGCTTCTGCGGGATGCCCTTGGAGTAGTCCAGTCGCTCGACGTTGAGGACGATGCGCTTGCCCGCGTAATCCTCTGTGAAGCGGGCCTTACATTCGTTGAATCGTTCTGAACCAAGCTCCTGCTTGAAGCCGGTCCAGTTCATCCCGATGGGGAAGACGCCGATGTGCGTCTCCGAGTCGTTGTGGCGGATGGTATAGACGTCTGACTCACTGCCAGTCAGGCGGAGCACTGCCGAGCGGAAGTGGCGCAGGTAGCCAAACGTGTGGAAGCCGACAAGGTCCGCACCGAGCAGCCCCGAGAGGAGCTCTTGGCGTTTGGGGTGACAGCGGAAGATCTCATAAGAAGGAAACGGCGTGTGGAGGAAGAACCCAACGCGCAGATCCGGCCGACGCTCACGGAGCATCCTTGGCAGCAGCATCAGGTGGTAGTCGTGCACCCAGACCAGGTCGCCCTCTTCTGCCGCGTCACAGACCGCGTCGGCAAAGCAGGCATTAATGCGTTCGTAAGTCACCCACCACTTGTGATGGTAATTGAAGTAAGTCTGGTTGTAGTGCAGCAGCGGCCAGAGCGAAGAGTTGGAAAAGCCGTGATAGAAGTCGGCGATCTCATCTTCGGAGAGAAAGATGGGATGGTAGCCGAACTCGGATTTAAGCCGATCGGCCAGGTTGCTCCGCTCAGTATCCTCGGCCACACCGCCGGGCCAACCGATCCATTGAAGCTCAAAGTCACCCTGGATCCCCTCGAGCGCCGAGACGAGCCCGCCGGAGGATTTAACGAGTTTGTCGCCATCGATTCGAACGGGCAGGCGATTGGAGACATTGATAATTCGATTGTTGGTTTGTTCAGACATCGATCGCCTGTTGTTTGACCTGCGGTGGACACCCACCATAGGCTCAGCGGCGTGGCTTCTCAAGCGAGGCTGCAAGCAACTAGCATGAAGCAGATGAGCGAACCGAATTCTCAACATGCACTGCCCGCCATGGTTACAGATGCCAAAGGCGTAACCGTCTGGACCGATCGCACCTGGCCCGAGGAAATACGCGGCGGGATGCTGCTGAGCCCGCGTATCGAATGCTCTTCGCTTCGCCTTCGAAAGAGTGAACCTGGTTACCGAACAGGCTGGCATGTCGCGGGCGATGCAACGCTGATCATTGTGCGATGCGGGCAGATGAAATTAATCCTGCGCGATGGAAGCGAGCGTACGTTTGGCCCCGGCGAAGCGTTTATCGCCGCCGATGATGTGCCTGATGGACAGGAATTCGATACCGATCGACACGGCCACCGCGCAGAGGTCGTCGGCGATGAAACCCTGGAAGCGATCCACATCAAACTTTCCGCATCAGCGAGCTAAAATCTGCTGCGATGACGGTCACACACAAAGCACTGCGATGGCTGGAGATGCTCGCCCTGTTTGTTGGGGCACCGTTATTGATTTGGCAGTTTGATGGACTGCTCGGCGGGCCGAAACTCTTTGGATTTCTTTGGCTGATGGGGGTGTTCTGCTTGATCGGCCTTTACTTCGACAAGAAGTTTGACCGCAGGAAACTTTGGAATGCGAAGGCGGTCTTGCCGGCGATGGGCTGGATCGTCGGTCGGTGGATCGTGCTCTGCATCGTGCTGACCGGGGCGTTCGGCCTGGTGTCCGGGCTGCAGTTGCCCGGCCTCTCGCTCGCGGTGCCGACCGGTTTATTCTCACTCTTCTCTCGCGAGGAGTTGCCGGCGTGGTTGCCGCTGTTGATCACGGCCTTCTACCCATGGGTGTCGGTGTACCCACAGAACCTGATCTACCGCGCATTCTTCTGCCAACGGTACCGACCGATCCTCGGTGCCGGCTGGGGGTTGATCCTGATTAACGCAGCAGCATTCTCTTTCGGACACGTCATGTTCAACAACTGGATCGTCCTGCTGCTGACCTTCGGCGGCGGGATCATCTTCACACGCACTTACCTCAAGTCACGATCGCTATTACTCGCCACGATCGAGCACGCGATGTATGGCCTGTTCTGTTTCTATATTGGCATCGGCGTCTTTCTTCTCTATGGCGCGTCGGGCTAACGCTCACATTGAAAAGACAAACAGCATCGCCACACCCGCGATCGTGATCAGTGCACCGAGGATGGCGCGGGGTGAGACGTGCTCCCCGAGCACTGCGACGATGGGCAGCACAAACAGCGGGCTTGTCGACAGCAGCGTGGCGGCAACGCCGGCCTTGTCCGCGTGCTTGGCGGAGATCTGCATGAGCCAGATGCCCAAGACCGTGCCAAGGAGTAGCGCGACAAAAAACATCACGCGGGCCTGATTTTTCGACGGGTGAGCCGGGTGATGATGATCCTGCCCGCCTGCATTTTTCAGCCAGCGGTCCATCGGCAAGAAGGCGATCAGGATCAATGAGCCCGCGAGCAGACGAAGCCAGGCACTGGCCGCGGGTGTCATCCCCCCGGGCAGGAGGATGTGTCGAGACAAGAGGTAGCCCGACGCCTGGCACGTCGCGGCACCCAAGCCGTAGACAATCCCAAGTGGATCGACGTGGCCATCGGATCGCTCGCTGTTTCGCTCAGCGATGACCCACGCAACGCCCCCACACGTCAGCGCGATGCCAAGGATCTGAAGACCTGTGAGCGGCTCGCTCATTAGCGCCCATGCGATGAGCACCGTGATCACCGGATTGACGGTGAACAGCAGGAGCATCCGCCGCGAACCCATCCGGTTCAGCCCCGCGAAGAAAAGTGTGTCACCAATGCCGATCCCGATCACCCCGCTCAGCGCCATGAGCGCTAGCTTGCCCCATGACATTGACCAGGGCTGATTGCCGAACGCCAACCAGTCCACCGCCAGAACAATCGACAGAAGCACGACCGCGATGAGGCCCTTGCTCATGTTGAGTCGGACCGGCGGCATCACACGGCCGACCCGGCGATACAGCACGACCGACACCGCCCAGAACATCGCGGCCGTCGTCGCAGCGATCAGGCCCCAGGCGGCATACGGATTGGTGGTTGAGGCGAGCATCGGGGCGATGATCATAGGGCAAAGCCTTCGCCCTGCCAGACAAGCATCAACAAAGCCTCCAACGGAACCCACGCCCGATAATCAGGCGGCCTTGGAATACGGTTCATCGCGAATCTGCGCCGATTGGAGGGGTGGCACACGTCTCGCATGGAGCAACGTCATGGCACAGATGACAATGGGACAATGGCGACGCAGACTCGGCGATGCGGTCGCCCTGGAGCAGGCCCCCCTTCACAGCGGGATGTCCTCGATGCAGGTACTCCGCGGCGTCAAGACAGGCAAGGTCCCGCTGCACACCTTCCGTGCCGCGGATGGCCGCGTCTTCCGCATGGTCAAGACCCGAGACCTTCAGGCCTACCAGTCCCAAACGACAGAGGCCGCCCCGCCACCGGATCCATCCACTCAACCCGCGCAGCAGACCCCACAGCCACAGATCACGATGGAAGGCATGAAAGCCGCCTTCCGTGAGATGGCCGGGTCTTGATGCTTGATGGGTGGCCGTGGTCAGGCAAAGACTGCCCACGGACCATGATTGATTCAGTCGGCGGGTGGCAGTGGTCAGGCGTAGCCTGCCCACGGAACGAGTTATTTGAAGCTTATTCCTGCTGAGTCCGTGGGCAAGCGGCGGGTGGCACTGACAAGCGTAGCTTGTCAGTGGGGTTGAGTTCTAGACTTCCCGCACTGACAACCTGTTGGTTGTCAGTGGCACCCGTTCTTGAAGAAGAAAAAGGGACTGTCCTGCTCTGTAGAAACCCTCATCAATCGTGGGTTGGCCACATAAGATCTTCAACCTCAAGCGTAAGTGTACCGCCCTACAGGCGTCAGCTTCTTTACCGTCTTAATCCTTGGACGGTATCGTCGCGAGCTATCCATATCGCGTCGCGGGCCACTCTCATCCTGGAGGAATACACGCCAGTGGAACTTACAAAGAATCAACTCACTGTCTTGTTCGCCCTGCTTTGCCTTGCACTCCCTTTATCCGCACATGAAACAGGCGGCGCCCGGCACTGGGAGATCGCCAGCCCTGACCCGGACCGGATCTTTCTCACTTTCCTCGGCGACCCCGCGACCTCACGCGCCGTGACCTGGCGCACCGACACGAGCGTTAAGCAGGCCTACGCGGAGATTGCCGAAGCGACGCCAGGCCCTAAGTTCTCAGATGCCGCCAAGCGATACGACGCGACAACCGAATCACTCGAACTCGGCGAAAACAACAAGTCAGTCAACGGGACAACCCATTACCACTCTGTCGTCTTCAAAGATCTCAAGCCAAGCACCCTGTACGCCTACCGTGTCGGCGATGGCAAACGCTGGTCCGAATGGATTCAGTTCCGCACGGCGTCGAACAAGGCGGAGCCCTTCCGTTTCCTTTACTTCGGCGATGCACAAAATGATGTGCACAGCAAATGGTCACGCGTGATTCGCATGGCCCACCGCACCGCACCTGACGCGGCGTTTGCCATTCACGCAGGAGACCTGGTCAACAAAGCGCATGCAGACAATGAATGGGCCCAATGGATGGATGCCGGCGGTCACCTGCACGCGGAGACGACCGGCGTCCCCGTTACCGGTAACCACGAGTACAGCAAGAAGCTCGCGATGCAATGGCGGCCGCAATTCACACTGCCGGTCGAAAAAGATCTTCCGCAGGAACTGCACGAGACGGTCTACAGCTTCGACTATCAGGGCGTACAGGTCATCGTGCTCAACTCCATCGCCAAGCTGGATGAGCAGAAGGCCTACCTCGAACAGAAACTTGGCGAAGGCGACTACCGCTGGCGGGTCGTGACGTTCCACCACCCCGTCTTCGCACCAAGCCGAGGCGCGAAACAAACCAATACACGCGAACACTGGAAAGCGATCCTCGAGATGATGGGGGCGGACCTTGTGCTCCAGGGCCACGACCACACCTACGCTCGCGGACACACGCCCAAGCGATCCACTAATGGCGATCCCACCGATGAACTGAGCGCGCTCTACGTGACTTCCGTCAGCGGCCCGAAGATGTACAAAATCAATCAAGCCGGGATTGCCCAATTTGAGCAGCAGGACGGGCTGGTCACGGCCAAGACGGCTGAGAACACCCAGTTCTTCCAGGTCATCGATATCAGCGACGGCCGACTGGAATACCGTGCCTATACCGCGACGGGCTCGCTATACGACGCCGTCGCCATCGAAAAGGACGAACAAGGCAACAAGCGGCTCGTTGAGATCCCGGCTGGCAAGTAAAAGCCTCGAAAATCCAGCTTGAATCACGACCCCCGGCTGCAAAACAAAGCGTAGATCGATACCCTGTGCGGCATGAAAGTAAGTCTACACTGGCTCAATCGCCTGCTCGAACCGGCTATCGATGTGGAGGAAGCCGAGCGCCTGCTCACCGCCGGCGGGTTCCCTGTTGAAGAGACCGAGCCGGTCGGCGATGACACGATGATCGATGTCGAGGTCACGTCCAATCGGCCGGACGTACTCAGCCACGTCGGCGTGGCACGCGAGATTGCCGCACGCAGTGAACGCACGCTCAACGCGCCAGCCTGTGAGCTTCCGGATGAAGCCGGCGAAGCGATCAACACACTCACTTCTGTCGCCAATGAAGCGCCCGATCTCTGTGCGCTCTACACCGCCCGTGTCATCACCGGCGTCAAGATCGGGCCTAGCCCGGACTGGCTGGTCCAGGCCCTCGAGGCCGTCGGCCAGCGTTCGGTCAACAACGTCGTTGACATCACCAACTTCGTCCTGCTCGAACTGGGACAACCGCTGCACGCGTTCGATCTGAACCTTCTGGCCGGCAAGAAGATCGTCGTGCGCAAGGCGGCTAAGGATGAAGCGTTCGAGGCCATCGACCACACCAAGCACAAGCTGCAGGACGACATGCTCGTCATCGCGGACGGAGAGAAGCCCGTGGCATTGGCGGGTGTGATGGGCGGCGCGCACTCGGAAGTCAACGACAACACGACGGACCTGCTGATTGAGTCGGCGATGTTCGATGAGCTGGCCGTCCGACGTGCGAGCCGAAAGCTCAAGCTGTTCAGCGACTCGTCCTTCCGGTTCGAGCGTGGCGTTGATCCACTGGGCGTCGAGGCCGCGAGCAAGCGCTGCTGCGAACTCATCCTCGAATTGGCCGGCGGCACACTGGCCAAGGGCGTCATCCGTGTCGGACAGGACGATCCCGAGGCGACGGTACTGAGCCTCCGCACACAGCGGACGCGCGACCTGCTTGGCATCGACCTGAGCGATGAGCAGCAGGCCGACCTGCTCAAAGCGCTCGGCATCGAAGCAACCGCGGACGCCGGCACGATCACCGCGACCATCCCCAGCTATCGGCTGGACCTCGTCCGAGAGATCGACCTCATCGAGGAAATCGCCCGGCAGCACGGCCTGGCGAACATCCCGACGAACGAAAAGATCAATATCGTGGCTCACCACCCGCAGGACAACGTGGAGTCCAAGCGTGTGATCGTTGAGACCCTTGTCGCCCACGGCTACCACGAGACGATCACGCCCTCGCTGATCCCGCTGAAAGACGCCGAGCAGTTCGTCGTCAGCAGCGAGCCTGCGTCACTCACGTCGGACTCACGGCGCCTGGACAACACGCTCCGCCCGGCCGTGCTGCCGAGCCTGTTGGCCTGCCGAAAGCTCAACCAGGATGTGGGCAATCACGATGTGAAGCTCTTCGAAATCGCCTCGGGTTGGGGCAAGCGAGAAGGTGAGATCAAGGAAGGCCGACAGCTCGCCATCCTTCGTGATGCGGACGATCCGCAACAGGCCGTCTCCGAACTCAAGGGTACGATCAGCGAAGTCGTCCACGCGTTGGGCGGCGATGCCGCATCAGGGAACCTGTCCTTCGAAGCCATCGAAGACCCGTGGTACGAAGTCGCAGCCGTGATCAAGCTTGGCGACATGCCCGCCGGCAGCTTCGGACTGACCAAGCAAACCCTGACCGATCACTTCGGCCTGCAAACCCGTGTCGTCTCGGCACTGATCTGCATGGAGAACATCACCTCCGTCTACCCGCCCGAGCACCAAGCGGGCGAACTGCCCAAGTATCCCGCCATCGAGCGCGACCTGTCCGTCGTCGTCGACGAGGCCACGCCCTGGCAGGTGATCTCCGAAACCATCACCACCGCGAATCCTGATCTGCTCGAATCCACGAACTTCGTCGGCACCTACCGCGGCAAACAGGTCGGCAAAGGCAAGAAGTCCGTCACCCTGCGTATGCAGTTCCGTGACCCGAGCACGACACTGCGACACGAACAGGTTGACCCACAGGTCGAGACCGTGGTCAAGGCACTGGGTGAGAAGGTTGGAGCGGAACTGCGAGGGTAGAAGAACACGGCTTCCGTGTGCGTCAGCGCCCGAACATCTGCGTGTAGTGCTTCTTTTCCTGGCCGACACCGATGCGCTTGTGGCCTTTGCCCATCATGTTCTTGAGGTGGCCCGGACTGCGCCACCAGCCGACTGTCACGGCAATACCGTCTCGATAGCCCGCTGCGATATTCTCGCCCGACGCCTTGGTGCCGAAGTTCTTGGCGCGGTCCCATGGCGTCGTCTTGCCCGAGACCGGTGAATTGTGGGCGAAGAAGTCGTGCTCGATCATGTCGCTGCTGTGGTCCCGACTGCACGCAACGAGCTTCATATCAATCGCAAGCGGGTTCATCCCGAGGATCATCCGCCGACGGTTCGCCTCGTCGATCGCCATGGCTTCATCGTCCGAGATCTCTTCACGGAGCTTGACATTGCTGGCGACGATCTCGGCCTCCTGTTTGTTTGGCGCGAGTGCGTAGAGGATCGCAGCCTGATCGACCCATCCCAAGTCGTTGCCTCGGCCCAGTTCCGCGCTCATCCGGCCGAGTTGCGGATTGGCCTTGTGCAACTCGTCTGCAGTGATCGCAACCATCTGTTCGAGCTGCTCAAAGACCGGGTCGAGTTCCTGTGGGATACGCTGCTTGGTCGCATCGTTGACTTCATCAATGATGATGCGGGCCTGACGCCTGAGGCTGTCAACTTGTTCCTGTGTGACCTTGCGGCGTTTGTCGGAAATAACACCCTGCGCGGTGCGACGAGCGGTGCCGAGGTACGTCTGGTACACCTGCTTCAGGCGTGACTGCTCCTCGAGCCGGGACTGGTGCTCGGCCTCGATACGTGCCGCCTCTACGGCTTCGCGCTGTTTAATCTGCTCGACCGCGAGCTGGGCAATCAGCGTGACCTCTTTCTGGTCCTGCGCCAGGCTCGGCAACATCAGGCCGATCATCAAGACGGGTGCTAAGATCCAACGCGTGATAGAGCCAATGGGCATCAGTAAACTCCGTAATACAAAGAGTGGACGCGAGTTAGAGGGCTTACGACTTATACTATCGGCAACTGCTGGGTGTTCCCAACGCCTTAAAAAACTTTTGTCTCCGGTCATGGATGACCGCTATTGACGGAGAATATCTTGCCCCAGACCCCCTGCCCCTACTGCGGCCACCCGCACGACACATCGGACGTCACCCGCTGTAGCAACTGTAACGGGCTGTTTGAGCCACTTAGCCAGATCGCGACACAGCTTGCGATGGGGCCTTGGTTCGTACGTGACGAGGACCGGCCGTTCATGCCCGGGTTTAACGAGGCGATTCTCGTGCAGCAGGTCAGGGCGGGCAGGATTACAGCGAACACGATCGTGCGTGGCCCGACCACAAATCAGTTCTGGATGAACGCGGCAGATGTGCAAGGCGTCTCGCGCCTGATGGGTACCTGCCACGCGTGCCATCAAGCGGTCGAACCAACGGATACGGCGTGCCAGTTCTGCAAGGCGGATTTGTCTCTGCCCAGCGATGTCGATGCGCTGGGATTGAAATACACGACCGATGAATTGCGTGCGGCGGCACAACAGGAGATCGCAGCAGGCCAAGCGGCACAACCCGCTCCGAAGCCCGCAGCGCAGCCCAAGCCTACCCCGCCACCGGCCGCTCCCAAAACGACGCCAGTTGCCGCCGCGTCGCCTAGCCAGTCCACAACAGCACCGACGCAACCTGAACAACCCGCCCCGCCGCCGGCACCTCCAGCGCAACCCGCCGCTTCAGACGAGGATGACAACGAATTGACCAGTGCCCTGGCTGAGGATGTCTGGCATGCGGGTCCCACCCAGGCATCACGCCGCCGCAATCGCCAGAAGGGCCCGGACCCGCTGGCCTTGGGCATGGGTGTGCTACTGCTTTGCGTCATCGCGTTTGGCATGCTGATCCTGCTGACCAGCGACGGCAAGTCGGACGACGAAGAGGATGCCAACCCCATCGCTGAGACCGAACCCACGCGGGACAGCGTTGACGTTTCAAGGATCAGCGTGCCCGCACTGGTTGCGTATGAGCGGCTGGAGCAGGGTGAGGTCCCGGAAGAATTCGCGGACCGCTATGCCGAGATTGAAAAGCTCAAGAAGCAGGCCGAGTCTGACAAAGCCTCGGAGAATTTCAACGATGCATACGACGCATACAAAGAACTGGGCGAACTGATTTTGCCGCTTGAGTCCGAGATTGCCCAGTGGCAGGCGAACGAGCAGGCCAAAGCCGAGGCCACCGAAGTACGCGCACGCATCGAAGGCTTGCGAAAGAAGGCACAGGATGCCGAAGCAGAGCGTTGGGCGGCAAAGGAATGGCAAGACGCACAGGGCACGTTTGATAAAGCTGACCAACTCTTTGTAGCCGGCAAGTATGTTGAAGCAAGCGACCTGTTCGCGCAGTCCGAATCGAACTACCTTGCCGCAGAGAATAAGGCGCTTGCAGGACAGGTCGCGAACAGGTCACGCACCGAGTTGATGGATGCGATGAAGGCCGGCGGATCCGAGCAAACCCTGCGCAAGTTCGCCAGTGACCAGATCGAAGCAATGCTGCGGCTGCGTGCCGAGGCGGACGGCTTCCTGAACGATCAGGAATACGCCAAGGCCGAGCAGGCTTACAACAGCGCACTGGACACGCTCAAGCAAGCCCAGCAGATGGTCGAGCTGGCACGCTACAAAAAATACTACGCGTTCGAAGCCGGCTTCCAGGCATCGGGCCTGATGCTCTCTGCAGCACGCGGCGACGGCGTCAGTTCAGAATCACAGAAGTCCCTTGCCGAGTTGTTCGACAAGCTCCGCATCCTCCCTAATCCTGCTGCAAGTATTAAGCCCGGCGACGAGGTCGGTTTTACCGTCGCAATCAATCCGCTGGTCAACGACGCTCGTGACAAGATCACCCAACAGCACGGCGAAGAAGTTCAAGCCTGCTACCTCATCGGCTTCCATGCAAGCATCATTGATCAGACGCTCAAGACCATCGAACTGTCCGACGAGCAGCAGAAACGGATCCACCAGTCCCTCGGCACCATCGAACAGGAAGCCATCAAGGCTGGATGGAATATCAATGCGGTTCGCCCGATCATCGAGCAGATCCGAACGACCAACCGCAATGCCAAACTCAAACAGGCTCCCGAGTCGACTCGCGCCGCCTGGCAGAACATGATTGCTCCATTGCAGTCCAAGGCTGCCGCGCCGCGCCTGATGGATCCGAGCCATACATCCGAGGACGCGGACGATCCCGAACTGTTCCCGACGAACGGCTAGGCTTAGATAAAGCAACCGCCGGCAAAAAGTACCGCACTGAGCCACAGGCCCCAGACGCTGAGGCGTTCAAGCCAGGGGTCCTGCTGCGTCAGCCAGTCCAGTTCCTGCTTCGTCTTTGCGTCGGGCATCGGCTCGTCGCCGTCCAGCAGAGGACGCAGACGCAGACGCAGCGAGACCAACAGGTCCTGATAGACCCACAGCCTCGCACCGAGCGTCAGGACCGAAACAACCAGCGCACTAAACACAAGCACGTTCTTCTGGCCACTGGCGGCGGCGATACCCTGTGCACCGATCAGCACGATAAGCACCAGCAGCGTGTGGTGATGCAGTTCCGAGGTCTTGCCAATCGCATCAAGGAGGTCACGACGGCGGGAAGGGTCTGGCGTGGGTTCTGGCATGGGAATCCTTACTAATCGATGTGCGCCCAATAGTTACGGTTGACGATACGCGTGACGTTGCACTGGTGGCAGCCGAGCATATCGCCGATCTGCCGATGGGTGTACTTACCCGTGGCGGCCAGCTGGCGGATGCGGCGGACTTTCTTCGCGGTCAGTTTGGCGAAGCCGTTGCGCTCACCGCGGGCGACATCACCGCGTTCAAGGTTGTGCTGGTACAAGCCCTTGTGCGTGACGAGTTTGAGGTGGTCGGGGTTGACGCATTTACGATTGCCGCAGGAATGCACTACGAAGCGTTTTTTCGGGATGGGACCAACGCTCAGAAGGTACGACGCGCGGTGGACCTTGATTTGCCGGCCACCCGTATTCCATGCGGCATAGCCGTCGTTATGTAATGAGCCGATCCAATCCCAGCAGCCACCTTTGCCAAAGGCAGACCATTCATAGATATCGTCAGCAGAGAGGACTTTGCGAATTTCACGAGCATTCATGATTGCAAAGTGTAAAGCAAGCCGCCACGTGATGCTGCGGCGATGGTTGAATCACTGAATGCGCGTAGATGTGTCAGGCCGCGTCGGCTGGCTCGGCCGGCTCTTCTTCCCCTGCAATCACAGGGATATAGTCATCGCCCTCCTGAAGGACCCGGCCGCTGGTGGTGCGGATATCCGGCAGCGGGTTCTCCTTGAGGTGGGTCTTCCATGCCTTTTCAAGCTCTTTCTGTTTGTCTTCATCGAGCTTGTTAAACGTCGCTCGGCCCCGGCACTTGGGGAACCGCGAACAACTCAACCACAAGCCGCGCTTCGAGTCACGCAGGTAGTAGGTCGCCTCCGAATCTTCGCCGCATTTCTCGCAGACAATGTCGGTTGTCATCGGCGGTGGCTTGGGTAATTCCACTGCACCGGTCTTGGCGTTGAGCTTGACGATGTACTGCACGTCGGGGTAGCTGGACGCTGCAAGGAACGGGCCGAAGCGACCCGTCCGTTTAATCATCGGTTTGCCATCACCGACCGGCGGATCAGGGCAAAGGATGTCCGTCTGCTCCGGCTCCATCGGTCGGCCGTTCTTGTCAATCGGCGCCGCATACTTGCAGGGCTCAGGCATCTCATCGGACAACGCCTGGAACGTCTTCTGATCGTCCTTGGCCAGCTTGGTCCAGTTCACCTTGTCGCTCTGGTCCTCATTCATGACCTTCGGACGCGCTTTGCCCTTGGCCTTGTGCAGGAACCACGTGCCGGGGTGGCCTTCGACATCGACCTTGATCGGCGGGACGTTAAACGCCGTGCAGGACAGGAACCGGCCGTTACGGCCGAACTTGTACTCCGTTGGGCTGCCACAGGTCGGGCACTTCAAGTCGTCCGGGGCAGGCTGAGTCTCGGCCTTGGCGTGCTTGAGGTTCTCGTGGGCGTGTTCGAGCGCCTCCCTGAACGGGTCGTAGAACTCGTGAAGGGTCTTACGCCAGTCCTGGTTCTCCGACTCGATCTCGTCGAGGTGTGCTTCCATCTCACGCGTGTAGCCCACATCAAAGAAACGCGGAAACGCATTAACGAGCATGTCGGTGACGACTTTACCCAGGTCGGTCGCACGCAGTCGCTTGTCACGCGGCGTAACGGTCTCGACGTACTTGCGGTCCTGAATCGTGCCGATGATCGCGGCGTAGGTCGAAGGCCGGCCGATGCCTTCTTCTTCGAGCTTCTTCTGCAGCGACGCCTCGTTGAACCGGGCAGGCGGGCTGGTGAAGTGCTGCGTCGGCGTAAGGTCCAGTGGACCGACCGGTTGATTCTCTTCCAATGGCGGAAGGATGACGTCGTCCGCTGTCGGCAGGCCCATCACCTTGAGGAAGCCATCGAACACAAGAGTTCGGCCGGTCGCGCGGAAGGTCGCATCATTCGCGCCGATCGTGATGGCCGTCGAATCCCACTGGGCAGGCACCATCTGGCAGGCAACGAAACGTTTCCAGATCAGGTCGTAGAGCTTGAACTGTTCGTCATTGAGCTTGTCGCGAATCGATCCCGGGGTGATCGAGACATCCGTCGGGCGGATCGCTTCGTGCGCTTCCTGCGCGTCCTTGTTGGATGACTTGTAGAAGTTTGGCTTCTCTGGCAGGTACTTCTGGCCATGCTTGGACTCGATATGCGAACGGACGGACGACAGCGCCTCTTTGGAGAGGTGCGTCGAGTCGGTACGCATGTACGTGATGAGGCCGGTCTGCCCGCGAGCACCCTTGAGGTCGATACCTTCATAGAGTTGCTGGGCGACGCGCATCGTGCGTTTGAGCTGGAATCCCAGCCGCGTCGATGCCTGCTGCTGCATCGTCGAGGTAATAAAAGGCGGGCTTGGCCTGGAGGTCGTGCGCTTGGTCTCAATCGACTTGATGGTGTAGTCGGGCGCATCGCCGATACCACCGACGTACTTGACCTGGTTTTGCTGCGGGCCCTTGGCGTCTTCGTCTTGCTTCTCGATCGCTTCGCTGAGATCAAAGCCCAGGGCCTGCGCGGCCTTGAGCGCATCGTCACGATTATCCGGCTTGAAACTCTTGCCGCCGATATCGACCAGTTCTGCGCGAAGACACTTGCGTTCACTCAGCCAGGCGTTTTGTTCCTTAACCGTGCGCGGGTTCTCGTCTTCGCCGACATAGAAGAACTCGCGCCATTGCTTACCGAGTTCATCAGCCTGCGCCTTGTCGGTCGCAAAGATCGCGCCGATACGCCAGTACTCGTCCGGGATGAATGCCTCGATCTCACGCTCACGCTCAACAACCAGCCGAGTCGCGACGGACTGCACACGACCTGCACTGAGCCCCCCTGCCACTTTCTTCCAAAGCAACGGCGAAACCTGGTAGCCCACGATACGGTCGAGGATGCGACGGGCCTGCTGGGCATCGACGCGATTGGTCTCGATCGGTCGGGGATGGCTGAAGGCGTTTTCGATCTCAGCCTTGGTAATCGCGTTGAACACGACGCGCTTAGCTTCTTTGACCGGGTAGTCCAGCGCATGGGCGACGTGCCATGCGATCGCCTCCCCTTCACGGTCAAGGTCGGTCGCGAACCAGACGTCTTCGGCCAGCTTCGCTGCTTTTTTCAGATCGGTGACCGTCTTTTTCGAGTCATCCATCACCTGATAGGTGGGCTCGAAGTCGTTTTCAAGATCAACGCCAGGCACAGGCGCCTTGACGCCCTTGGGGTTGCGTGGCGGCAGATCGCGGATGTGCCCGACGCTGGCCATCACGCAGTAGTCCTTGCCGAGGTATTTATTGATCGTCTTGGCCTTGGTAGGCGATTCAACAATCACTAAGTGCTTGCCCTCAGCATCTTTAGGGTCGATTCCACGCCGACCGCCCGACCGCTTGGTGGTCTTCTTGGTGGTCTTTTTCTTGGTCGATTTCTTGGCCATGAGCGTGATCTTCGATCCGGTTTGCCCGGGACACTATTCCGGGGAACTCAGGGGGGACATTATTGGCGTCTATCGCCCTCTAGGGGGCGGACACTTGAACCGGATCGAGCCCGTCTGTCAAATCGCCCCCACAATCTGTTTATTATCAAGCACTTAGGGATTTGATAAAAAAACAGCATTCGGACACCTGCCCATGTGACGAGAATCGCCCCTGTATGGACCGCCATCGCTATTTAAGACGCGGGATCCGTGGCGCGATGAATTATGATGAACAGATCCCGCCTTCGTGCGTCAGAATACAAACTCAGCGAGTTGACTCGTTGAGCCCCACACCTGATCGAGAACCGCTGATGAACTCACGCCTGATGATTTTTTTGTCCGCCACCGCGATCGCACTTGGTTTGTTCACAAACCAATCCTACGCGCAGGCCGCTGCAATCCCAGAGGACTTCAGACAACAAGTCGAGAAGCAAGGCTGGTCACAAGAACGGCACGACGCGCTGTACGCCCATAAGGATGAAGCCATCGGCGCAGCAATGCGAAAGCTCATGCGGGCCAAGCGAGATGAACAAGCACTTAAGTCGGGGCTCGTCGTTCACGAGTGGGGATCGATGCAGCACCACTTGGGCAGTTCGATGAGCGAGTTCGACTTGATCGGCGAAGACCAGTCGGACCTCCCTTCGTTTGTGAAGGTCTGGGCCGACCAACCGGTGATGGTGCCCCAAGTCATCCGCAAACCAATCCTTTACTTCTACACTCAGCAGCAGCAGAAGGTCAATGTGACGGTGCGGTTCCCCGAGGGTGTACTGACGCAGTGGTACCCTGACGTGGCCCATTTCTCGCCCCAACGCAATGACCGTGGCCGTCGCGTTCCGAATCAAAATGCACTGCAGAAAAATGGAACGCTCGCTTGGCGACAGATTGAGCTGAACCCTGAAACTGACACAAGCAAATTTGCGAAGGTCGACGCAAACCACCCTTGGTGGCATACGGCGCGTGAAACCGATGCGACGCCGATCCATGTACCCAATCAGCGAAGGCCCGGTGCCCAGAGGGACGAGGCCGTCGAGCGATTCCTGTTCTACCGCGGTGCAGGCACCTACACACCGATGGTGCTGCCCAAACGGGATAAGGCAGGAGAAGACCTATCCGTCACGGTACCCTTTTCGCAAATCGATCTGCGCGGTGTGTTCCTTGTGCGTGTCAATGACAGCGGCGCGACGATCACTCACGCCCCGATCCTACGAGCCGAGAACACACTGGTGTTGGCAGGTCCCGAGGCGATTCAGCCGATCCAGATCGCGGCCAAAACCGCCAAAGCCCAACTCATCGATTCGCTCGAAGCGGCAGGTCTGTTCTCCAAAGAAGCGGAAGGCTTGGTCAAGATCTGGGGCGATGATATGTTCACCAGCCCGGGCGAGCGACTGTTGTACATCATGCCTTCAAACGAAGTCGAAAGGCTCCTCCCGCTGGATATCCAGCCCGCCCCGAGCCAGACCGTGCGAACGCTCATCGCCTGGGTTGAACTCTCCACGCCACAACTCGAAAAGCGAATCATGGACCTGGTCAAGCAACTCGGCTCAGAAGCTTGGGCTGAGCGTCAGGCAGCGGACAAGGAATTGCGACGCTGTGATCGATTCGGTGAAGCAATCCTTCGACGAGCATTGGATGCGACCGAAGACCCGGAGATCAGGATGCGTGTTGAACAGATCCTCGCCTCACTCGAACAAGAGCGGCAACAGGGCAAAGAACCCAAGCGGCCATAGGCGATTAGTGATCAACAGCCGGCAGGCAGGACAACGCTCGGTCTAAGACATCTTCCGCTTGCCCATCAATCCAGTGCGTCTGTGTAAAGCGTTTAAGCCAAGTCCGCTGCTGCTTGGCGAATCGACGCGTCAACACTTTGGTTTTCTCGAACGCTTCGTCAAGTGACGTGATGTTTTCGTCCGCACCTTCCATCCAGGCGAGCAACTGCTTATAGCCAAGGGCCTCACGTGCCTGGTTAGGGGCATAGGGTGTTTCCGACGCTTCACCCTTCTGAGCATCTAGCGGCTCAAAGCAGCCTTCTTGATTCAAACGCTTCACTTCATCAATCAGCGACTCGCCATTGATACAAACTGCTGAAGCAATTTCAGGCTCCACCTTATCCGGATAGAACATGGCTTTGACACGGAGATTGATGCGCGGGTTGATGTGTTCTGCCTCCCATCTCAGGCCGATCAATTCGGCATCCAACCCCTTCTCTGTTTCATTCTCCCATTGAGTCTGCAACTCACTGATCGGCGTACCGGTCAGTTCGTATACCTCCAGCGCGCGAACAATCCGCTGGCGATCCATGGGCTTGATCCGCTCACCAGACGCCTGATCAACCTCCAACAATTTCATGTGCAGTAAAGGTGTCGC
This sequence comes from Phycisphaeraceae bacterium, assembly GCA_049611445.1. Classification (GTDB taxonomy): domain Bacteria; phylum Planctomycetota; class Phycisphaerae; order Phycisphaerales; family Phycisphaeraceae; genus JAHQVV01. The sequence continues at coordinate 24,550 of JBMZAP010000018.1, forward strand.
CAACCCATCCAGCGATCGGCGGAAGTCTACATCCTGACCCGGACCTTCGAACATGCCGTCGAGCAAAGCCTTCATATAGAGGTTCGTTCCGCCAACAATGATGGGCCGTTTACCCTTGGATTGAATCTCGCCAATCGCCTTGGTTGCAAGTTCAAGCCAGTTGTGCACCGTGAACCGTTGTGTTGGTTCGGTCACGTCGATCAGGTGATGCGGGACACGTGAGCGCAGCGTCTGGTCCGGCTTGGCTGTGCCCGCGTCCAATTTGCGGTACACCTGAAAGGCATCCGCGCCGATGACTTCGCCGCCAAGCCGCTCGGCCAAACCAACCGCAAGGTCGCTCTTGCCCCCCGCCGTCGGGCCTAAAATGAGAATGGGCTTTAATTGCGCCATATCGCGATTGTAAGGCCCCAACGAACCAAAGACCCGGTGACGTCTGATAGGATGTTGCCCCACTTACGTCCAAGAGAACACGGTTTAAAGCCGATTGAGACTGATATGAGCGCATACAACACCTACCTCGAAGAAATCCAAGCCCGTGAGAAGGCCGGCCTGCACCCCAAGCCGATCGACGGGGCCGAACTGCTCAGCGAGGTCATCGACCACGTCAAGGACCCCGCCAGCCCGCACCATGCAGAATGCCTGCAGTTCTTCACCTACAACACGCTCCCCGGCACAACCAGTGCCGCAGGCGTCAAGGCGGCCTTCCTGAAAGAGATCATCCTCGGGCAAGCCACCGTCGAAGAAATGACCTCTGACAATGCATTCGAGCAGCTCTCACATATGAAGGGGGGGCCTTCGATCGAGGTCCTGCTCGACCTTGCGCTCGGCGATGACGAATCCATCGCCAAACAAGCCGCTGATGTCCTCAAGACCCAGGTCTTCCTCTACGAAGCGGACACCGAACGCCTCGAAGAGGCCTACAAGGCCGGTCGTGCGATCGCCAAGGAGATCATCGAGAGCTATGCGCAAGCCGAGTTCTTTACCAAGCTCCCCGAAATTCCTGAGACCATTGACGTGGTGACCTACGTCGCAGGTGTCGGCGACATCTCGACCGACCTGCTCTCGCCGGGCAGCGAAGCACACTCGCGTTCGGACCGCGAACTGCATGGCAAGTGTCTGATCAACCCGGAAGCCCAACAGGAGCTGGTCGCGCTCAAAGAACAGCACCCCGACAAGCGCGTCATGCTCATCGCTGAAAAAGGCACCATGGGGGTCGGCTCTTCACGCATGTCCGGCGTCAACAACGTCGCCCTGTGGATCGGCCATCAAGCCAGCCCCTACGTCCCGTTCATCAACATCGCCCCCGTCGTCGCGGGTACCAACGGCATCTCGCCGATCTTCCTGACAACCGTCGATGTCACCGGCGGCATCGGCCTGGACCTGCAGAACTGGGTGAAAAAGAAGGACGCCGACGGCAACACCGTCAAGGACGAAGACGGCGAACCTGTCCTTGAACAGACCTACTCTGTCGACACCGGCACCGTCCTGACCATCAATACCAAAGAGAAAAAACTGTACAAAGACGGCGAAGCCGTCAAGGATGTCTCCAAAGCGTTCACGCCGCAGAAGATGGAGTTCATGCGTGCTGGCGGCTCTTATGCCGTCGTCTTTGGCAAGAAGCTGCAGACCTTCGCGTGCAAAACGCTGGGCATCGAGATCCCGCCCGTCTTCGCGCCGTCTAAAGAAATCAGCCACGAAGGACAGGGCCTCACCGCCGTCGAAAAGATATTCAACAAGAATGCCGTCGGTGCCACCCCTGGGAAAACGCTGCACGCTGGCTCAGACGTGCGTGTGGAAGTCAACATCGTTGGCTCGCAGGACACGACCGGCCTGATGACGTCACAAGAACTCGAGATGATGGCCGCCACGGTCATCTCACCCATCGTCGATGGCGCTTATCAATCCGGCTGCCACACCGCGTCGGTCTGGGACACCAAGGCACAGGCCAACATCCCCAAGCTCATGAAGTTTATGAATGACTTCGGGCTCATCACCGCGCGCGACCCTGAGGGCGACTACCACGCGATGACCGATGTCATCCATAAGGTCCTCAACGACCTGACCGTCGATGACTGGGCCATCATCATCGGCGGCGACTCGCACACACGCATGTCCAAGGGCGTCGCCTTCGGCGCGGACTCCGGCACCGTCGCGCTCGCACTGGCGACCGGCGAGGCCTCCATGCCCATACCCGAGTCCGTCAAAGTCACCTTCAAGGGCGAGATGAAGCCCTACATGGACTTCCGTGATGTCGTCCACGCCACGCAGTTGCAGATGCTCAAGAAGTTCGGCGGCGACAATGTCTTCCAAGGCAGAATCATCGAGGTCCACATCGGCACCCTGCTCGCTGACCAGGCGTTCACCTTCACAGACTGGACCGCAGAAATGAAGGCCAAGGCCTCGATCTGCATCTCCCAACCCGACACGCTGATCCAATCGCTGGAAATCGCCAAGTCGCGTATCCAGGTCATGATCGACAAAGGCATGGACAACGAAAAGCAGGTCCTGCAAGGCCTGCTCGACCGTGCTGACCAGCGCATCGAAGAAATCCGCTCCGGCAGCAAACCTCCGCTGACCCCGGATGACAACGCGAAGTACTTCGCTGAGTTCGAGGTCGACCTCGATCTGATCGATGAGCCCATGATCGCTGACCCGGATGTCCACAACGAAGACGTCTCCAAGCGGTACACGCACGACGTCATCCGAGACCTCACCTACTACGGGGGCGAGAAGGCCGTCGATCTCGGCTTCGTCGGCTCGTGCATGGTCCACAAGGGCGACATGAAGATCCTCTCCAAGATGCTCCGCAATCTTGAAGCAGAACAAGGCACCGTCGAGTTCAAGGCACCGCTCGTCGTTGCAGCTCCGACCTACAACATCATCGATGAACTTAAGGAAGAAGGCGACTGGGACACCCTTGAGAAGTACGCCGGCTTTGAGTTCGATGACGATGCGCCCAAGAACACCGCACGGACCGAGTACGAGAACATGATGTACCTCGAGCGGCCCGGCTGTAACCTCTGCATGGGCAACCAGGAGAAGGCCGAGAAAGGCGATACCGTCATGGCCACTTCGACGCGCCTCTTCCAGGGCCGGGTCGTAGCAGACTCTGACCGCAAGAAAGGCGAGTCGCTCTTGGCCTCGACCCCCGTTGTCGTCCTCTCGGCGATCCTCGGACGAACGCCCACGATCGAGGAGTACAAACAAGCCGTTGAGGGCATCGAACTGACCAAGTTCAAGCCCCCCAAAGAAGAAATGGCCACCGCCTGCGGTACCGGCAGCGGCACCGGCAATGTCGAACTTCGCATCTCAGCAGACGACTGAGCCGCCGAACTTCAAACGTGGGCCATCGCCCCTGCCGCGGCTCACTAGGACTTCGTTGGTGCTTCCTTGGTCGTCCTGATCCAGTCGACCTGAAGCTCAAATGGGCCGTCCTTCTTGTCGTAGATCATCAGGCCCATCGACTGGACCTTGTCCAGTTCCAACGCTGGCGGATCATTCTTGATTTCCCGGCCCCAGAACGTCGGGGTCATTGCGTCGTAAGGGACGAAGACAGTGACCCACTCGTCCTTGACGGTGTCGAATTCAGCGCGGAAGGGGATCTTCCATCGGCCGTTGCTGACGTCAGTGCGAAGGGATGCGCGGTAGGTCCGCCCGTCGCCCTTGACGCGGAGCAGGAGCCCGACGCTGCCGGTCAGGTTCATGGCCTCAGGCTTGGTGCGGATAGAAGAGAACCCCCCGCCGTCGGTGTTGGTCACACCCTTGAAGGTCAAGAGCCCGTCGGCGAAGCTCGGCCCACCCTTGCTCTTGCCGCCCATGACGTTGTCGTTGACGGTGATCCAACGCTTAAGCGAGGTCTCGGCGTCATTGAAGTGGGCCAGGACCTCCCCCGCCTGCTCGTCTTCGGGCGTATCGGGATCGTCCGCCACAGCCCACGCAGCGGGGAGCCAGCAGGAGGCGACAAGGACGGCCAGTACGATCGCGCGGCGTGTTTTCATGCAGGAGTGTACGCAGGGAACGCCGGCCTGGATTCAGGGGCGGGTGGATTTTGACGCCGTGGCCTAGGTACCACACCGCGTCTCTTTAGAGCACTGTGATTACTTTCTGGCATGGCTCGGGCTTCTTCTCCCTCGCGAGGAGAAGGCGGGGGATGAGGGTTGGGCCTCAAACCAACCACGGCTTTTTCTTATCTTTCTTTGTGGATAGAACGCTGGACCCTCACCCCAGCCCTCTCCCTAGGAGGGAGAGGGAGCGATGGCAAACAGTCCATCAAAGACGCCGGGTGTACTAGAGCGCTGTGTGCGAAGCGCTCTTGGTATATCTCAGACAAGACGCACACAGCGGCCTGCGGGACGCGATGTGGCACCCGGCCAGCCAGTACATATTTCTTTGAAATGTAAGTCATTTCAGCTATTTCAATCCGTCGCCTGCTGGCTATACTTGAAAATCTGATAGTTCACTTTGGATTGATTCTTACTACATCAAGCTGGAGACGTACATCAATGCTTGACCGATTCATGTCGCCTGTTCTGTTGGTTTGCGGCCTGCTCCTGCTCCCGCAGCAGGCGATCGCTGACGCGCCCCTGCTCCCGTCGCCAACCGAGGCGCAGCTGAGCGAGGTCAAGACGCGGATCGTCGATGCCTACGGACCGATCCCCAGCGACCCGGACAAGCTCGCGGATCTGACCGGGCTGATTCGGGAAGACGCCAAGAAAGCCTCTGACGTGGTCGTCCGCTATGCCATGCTCGACACGGTGGTCGACCATGCGGTGAAGCTGCAGCGCGTCAAGCTGGCGATCAATACGCTTGGTGAGATCGAAAGCCAGTACGAAGGTGATTTGTTCGATCGGAGATACGGGGTCCTGAAGGCACTCGGGACGATTGCATCTGACGTAGATCAGCGTAATGTCGTTGTGAGTCAAACGGTGGCGATGGCTCAAGAGCTGATCGATGAGCGGTCATTTGTTCAGGCAAAGCGGCTCGTGGAGCTGGCATCAACGCTGGCCAAAAAGACGAATGACCGTGATCAAATCTTAGCGATACGTAATTTTGAGAAGCAGATCAGCTCGATGGAACGCGAGCAGAAAGCGTACCTCCGCGCACTCGAAGTACTGAAGCGAGACAAAGATAACGCCTCGGCAAGGAAGGTCGTTGGCGAGTACACCTGTTATGTCATGGGCATGTGGCCCGAAGGGCTGGTGGATCTGTCGGCCTGTGATGTGCCCGATCTTGCAGCTGTCGCAGAGATGGAACTCACGTTCGACCCGACACCCGCGGCGCTTCAGAAGCTTGGCGACAGCTGGTGGGACATCGCCGAGCGGGAGCAGAATTGGAAGCAGCAGCGGATTCGCCTGCACGCGGCAGAGCTCTACCGCGCGGCACTTCCGGGAGTCACGTCAGTACTGGACAAGCGAGCAATGGAGAAGCGTATCGAAGAGGCCGGCCTCGGTCAGGGAGCCGATCTCGCTGGGACATCGGACGATCAGCCGAAATGGGTTGTGATGACGAAGTCGAAGCAGGCGTTAGAAAAAGCCGGGATCCAACAGTTTGGCGACGGGCCTAAGGCTTACCAGTATCAGGATGGTGCACTTACGCTGAACAAGACGACGATTACTTTTACCGGCTTGCGCGTGAAAGACTTCGTATTGTCCGCGCGTGTCACCAAGCATTCGGGTGAAAACTTGAGCCTAGGCGTCTTCACCGAACAGGGCTTTGCGTTCTGGTTCAGTAGTGGCAAATGGTTTGGGCTTTACCACACCACGCAGGGCGACCTCGGGCAGTTCACCTCGGAGACGCCGTTCAATGGTGAGTTTGAAATGACAATGGTCGTGGTTGGCGATCAGGTCCATTTTTATGCCGGCGGCAATCACATTGGCAAGCGTACGCATAAGCAGCTTGATGCAGAAGGCGTCCTCTGGCTCACTGCGTCGAACGGCAAGTCCACCTTCCGGGATGTGAAGCTGCTGCCGTTAGATGGCTACCCCGAGTTGGCCAAGGAGGTTCTCGCGGGCGAGTGGTCGGGTGTGCCCAAGATTGAAAAGTCCGGCGGGGAGTAAGGGGGCAGGGGTGCCCTTTAGTAAGGCTTCGTGCTGCAGGCTCTGAACGTGGGCTGAGGAGCTGCGGTTTACAATCGGTGGATGGATGCACATTTGGAAGCGGAGCTGTGTCGGGTGCTTGGTATTTCGGGGGTCGGTCGGGTCGAACGGATCCAGAGCCTGTGGAGCGGATGCGGGCAGGTGGCGCGGGTTTGGGTTGAGGGGCGGGCAACCGAGGGGCCGGGTGAGCAAAGCGTCGTGATCAAGCACGTGAGGATGCCCACACGGATCGAGCACCCCCGGGGGTGGAATACCGATCGGTCGGCTCAGCGGAAGGTGCGCTCCTACGACGTCGAGATGTACTGGTATGCGAAGTACAGCGGGCGCTGCGGGTCGGCGGCGGGCGGGTGTCGGACACCGGAGTACCTGGGGCACACGACGTGGGGGGATGAGCGGTTGCTGGTAATGGAAGACATCGATGCGGGCGGGTTTGCCGGGCGGAGAACGTCGGTGTCGGCCGAGGAACTGGACACGTGTATCCGCTGGCTTGCGGCTTTTCATGCGGAATTTATGGGGGAGCGGCCGAGCGGGCTGTGGGACAAGGGAACGTACTGGCATCTGGAGACCCGGCCGGACGAGTACGCGGCGATGGACGACGGACCGCTGAAGCGTGCGGCGCACGAGATCGATCGAGCCCTTGACGAGAGCGTGTACCAGACGATTGTGCATGGGGACGCGAAGTTGGCGAACTTCTGTTTTGCGGAGGATGGCGGCGTCGCGGCGGTAGACTTCCAGTACGTCGGCGGGGGCTGCGGGATAAAGGACCTCGCCTACCTCATCGGCGGGAGTCTCGACTCTGAAGACTGTTTTACTTTGGAAGCTCGGGTGCTGGAAACATACTTCGCGGCGCTCCGTGATGCGCTAAGCACACGCGGATGCAAGTTTGATATGGATGCTCTCGAAGACGATTGGCGGAAGCTGTACCCCTACGCGTGGGCAGACTTTGAGCGATTCCTCAAGGGCTGGAGCCCAGGACACTGGAAGATCAGCGCGTACAGCGAACACATGACCGATCAGGCCCTGGCTCAATGCACCACCTAGCCGCAACTATCACACACTTCGACTTGGGCCAAAGTAAGAGCGAAGGCTAGGGGCTGATCTCCACGAGCTCGCTGTTGCCAACATACAGCGGCGTCACGATGACCAGCGCAGGCTCCGGCCTCAGCTCCCGCACTCGTGGAGGTGTTACACACAGATGTCGCTGACGACTTCATCATCAACAGCCCCATCAGCACCTTAAATTGCGTCAACAGCTTCCAAGCCACTTGATTCCCCGAGCCCTCTTCCCTCGCCCTACTGGCCCTGAGGGGTATAGCCATCGCACGAAGGTAAAGGCCCCCATTACTCTACTGCCAAGGCATCTGTATTATTGAGCTGCAGCGAGACAGAATTATTCTAAAAATGCCATTATTCATTTGGATTAGCGGCCCATTTGAGGCATAATAATTATCAGACTTATGGTGCGTGGTAGTTCTGTATACGCCCTCAATCAACAGAGCGTACATCTCTTGAAGGATCCATCGATGTTTTGTGTGACTAAGAAATCTCTCGTAGCCGCTGTTGCGTTCGCAACTGCCGTGCCTGTGCTGGCCGCCCCAACGGCTTATTTCACCGCTTCCGGTGTCGGAAGCGTCGGCAACCCGCAAACACTGAGTAGCACCAACAACACCGCTCAGAGCATGATCTTTGAGCTTACCTTCGACTTCACCACTGCCGTCGATAACGAAGCCGCACCTATCGTCCTCTGGGAAATGGGCGCAACTGGCAGCGGCTCGGCGTTGGTTCTTGATGGCGACGACATGCACTTCTTCGCGGGCAACAGCAATGCCCATGTCGTCACCGCCGCACACGGATTGACCGCGGGGGCCACCGACGTCCAGATCCTCTCCGTCTACGAAGTCAACACGTCCGGCACTCTGGAAACGCTCTCGCTCTATATCAACGGCAACGCGACACCGACGACCGGGGACTTTGATACCGCCAACATCTGGGCCGGCTCGGATGCGGGTGCCGTCGGCAGTGTCGCAGGCAACGCCGGAGCTCGCTTCAACGGCACCAGCCTGTTCAATTCCGCGAGCGTCGTAAACTACCCCACTAACGATATCGACCTGGCCTTGTATGTCCTCGGCGGCGACAACACGGTCGCCAACATCCTCGTCCCCGAGCCTTCGTCCCTCGCTTTGCTGGGGCTGGGTGGCATGCTCATCGCAAGACGACGTCGCGGCTGAGTCAGCAACAGCAAAAACAAAACACCCCAGAAAGCCCGACAAATTGCCGGGCTTTTTTGTACCCGCACCTACACCAAGCGCCCCAACCCAAAGCACTAACCATCGATCCGTATTTTGCGTTTCGCATGGTTTTTCATGCCCTGTTGAACTACCTGCGCGATTATGATCGTCCTCGCGCGAACTACGCGTTTTGCTTCCCGACCGCCGGATGAGAAAGGCCTGACCGACATGCTGAAAACACCCACCGCCCTGCTGGCGGTTACCGCCACTGCGCTCTGTTCAGTCTTCACTTACGCCGAGTCGCCTTCCAACCTGATCTTCTCACAGCAGGGCAACCTGCCGATCATCTTCCTGTCCGGTCACGGCGGCAGCGAACAGCCCGACGATATCGCCCTCGAACGCGCCGCCGACGACCCCGGCGATGTCATCCTCAACGACTTCCGCACCGACCTGCTCACCAACAAGGCTGTCGGCGACCTTCAGGCACTGCTCGGTGCAAACGTCTACTACGTCGTCAATGACATCAGCCGACGCTACATCGATCTCAATCGCGACAAGACCGAGCCCGGCACCATCGGCAACGCCGCTTTCGAAGACCCCGATGCAGAGGCCTACTACGACTACTACCACAACACCGCGGCAGGCTACGTCGCCGACGTGCTGGCCAACCACGGAGGCGGCCTGCTCATCGATGTGCACGGTCAGGGCGCTGTCCCCGACACCATCTTCCGCGGTACACGCAACGGCGACACCGTCACCGACATGCTCAACAACTTCGGCGACCAGGCACTGGTCGGCCCCAACAGTGTGTTCGGCCAACTCGAAACCCTCGGCTACACCGTCGAACCCGACAACGTCCCGCTCAACGTTGACCCGGAAGTCACCTACATCGGCGGCTATACCGTCAAGACCTACGGCAGCCAAAATGTCGGCGGGATCGACTCGCTGCAGATTGAGTACGGCAGTGAACTTCGCTGGGACCCCGACCCCAACGCCTGGGAGCAATCCGGTGCCGACCTGGCGACCGCAGTCGCCGCTTACTACAACACCTACCTGGTCCCCGAGCCACAGTCCTTAGCGATCCTCTGCCTGGGTGGCCTGATGCTCATGAGGCGCCGCCGCTAACTTGCATGTCGATCCTGACTCACCTTGCCGCTATGATTCGGCAGGAGGTCTGGTCGATGCACGACTTTGCCTTGCAACGCGAAGTGATGATCCGCGAGCAGTTGCTGCCGCGTGGGATCCGTGACGAGCGTGTTCTGGATGCGATGGCCGCTGTACCACGCGAGGCGTTCGTCCTGCCACAAGATCGATTCGATGCCTACCGTGATGGTCCGCTGCCGATCGGGTGTGGCCAAACGATTTCACAGCCCTTGATGGTTGCGGAGATGCTTCAGGCGGCAAGGATCGGGCCTGGCGATCGCGTGCTGGAAGTTGGTGCCGGCTCGGGATACGCCGCAGCCGTACTCGCTCAGATCGCGGACAAGGTCTTTGCAATTGAAAGGCAGCCTGATCTGACCAAGCACGCCCGGGATACGCTCGGCCAACTCGGATATACAAACATCGATCTTCGGACCGGCGACGGCAGTCTCGGCCTGCCCAAGGCCGGGCCATTTAATGCGATCATCGTCTCCGCAGGCGGACCGGCTGTGCCCGAAGCCCTGTTGCAGCAGCTCGCCTTCGCCGGTCGGCTGGTGATGCCCGTCGGCGAGTCACCCAACGAGCAGGAACTCGTCGCTGTACAACGCAATGGCGACAATCAATTCAACTGGCAAACCATGGGCCCGGTCCGCTTTGTGCCCCTCGTCGGCAGTGCGGGGTGGGAGACTGAATCGATCGATGACTGAATGCACCATACTCAGTCCGTGGCAGAATATGATGATTAAAATCGATGGAACCCAATGTGTCCTGAGGCGTCTAACCCCTACCACCGCCCTAGAAGGAGTATCCGATGTTGACCAAGACCCTGCCGACCCTGATCCTGATGACCCTTTTCATGGCATACACCGCTTTAGGTGTCGCCCCGACCTCAGGCAAAGAGGCTCCCAAGATCCCGGGGATCACCAAAGTTGAGCCAGGCACAAAGATCAAGGACATCAAGTCTGACCCGTTCAAGATGGAAA
>JBMZAP010000019.1:0-33437 GCA_049611445.1 Phycisphaeraceae bacterium
CCGACGCCGGCCAGGTCGTCTTTAACGGTCAGGACGTCTCGACGCTGGCGATGTACCAGCGGGCCCAGCGCGGGATGGGTTACCTCGCCCAGGAGCCGAGTATTTTTCAGCGGCTGACCGTCGAGCAGAACCTGCACGCGATCCTTGAGACGCGGCGGATGAGTAAGAAGCAGCGCAAGGAACGGGCCGAGCAACTCATGGCTCAGTTCGACCTGACGAAGATCCGCGGCAACAAGGCTTCGCTCTGCTCAGGCGGTGAGAAGCGCAAGCTCGAGATCGCCCGTGCACTCGTGACCGAGCCAACCCTGATCCTGCTGGATGAGCCCTTCGCGGGGGTTGACCCCGTGGCGGTCGAGGGCCTGCAGGACGAGATCCGCCGACTGCGCGACCAGTTCGAAATCTCCATGCTGATCACCGACCACAACGTGCACCACATCCTCGCGGTGTGCGACCGCGTTTATGTGATTGCGAACGGCAAGGTCTTCGCGGAAGGCACGCCAAAAGAAATTATTAACGACGAGACCGTGAAGCGCGAGTATCTCGGGTCGATGTTCCGCGGGGATGAGTTCGACTGATGTCACACGACTACACCGACAACACGCGAGGCGTTCGCCTGCAGAAGGCCATGGCCGAGTCCGGCTTAGCGTCGCGACGCGCCTGTGAAGAGCTCATCGAGGCCGGGCGGGTCACCGTCAACGGCAAGCAGGTCAAGGAATTGCCCGCATGGGTGGACCCGGCCGAGGACACGATCAAGGTGGATGGCGAGCCGCTGCCACGCACCCCGCGCAGTCGACGTGGCAAAGAAGACACCGCCGTCGGCAAGACGTACCTGATCGTCAACAAGCCGCGCGGCGTGATCTCGACCAATGACGACCCTGAGGGACGCAAACGTGTCATCGATCTGGTGGAAGACCCCGGGCTGAGTCGAAAGCGGCTTTACCCCGTCGGCCGACTCGACGCCGACTCGACGGGCATGATCCTGCTGACCGACGATGGCGAACTGACTCATCGTCTGACGCACCCGAGCTTTGAGGCGACCAAGGAGTACCGCGTCACCGTGCGTGGCAAGGTGAGCGTCGATGACCTCGCTAAGTTGCGCAAGGGCATTTATCTCGCTACCCCGAAAGAGATCGCGAAGTCCAAGTCGGCCGAGAGTGCATCAGCGCCCGGCCGCACGCGCAGTGATGCAAAGAAAGCCGCTCCCGACGCGGTGCGTATCCTGCGTGTGGAGAAAGATCGTGGCTCAGGCGACCGCACGATGCTCGCGATGACGCTGCACGAGGGTCAGAACCGCGAGATCCGCCGGGTCCTGGCCCGGCTCGGCTTCAAGGTCAAGAAGCTCAAGCGCGTCGCGATCGGCCCGATCCAGATGAAAACACTACGCAGCGGTAGTTGGCGAGCACTGACCGTGCCGGAGGTACGCAAGCTCCGTAAGTCCGTGGGTTTGAAATGAACGGCCGGCTCACCGTGAACATTGGACTCAACTGAACAACTGATCCAGGGTTCCCGTGCTGTCTGCAAAACGATCTGCCTTGACGCCCAGTGCGCTGGCCTGTGTCAGCCAGAGGTTTGCCAGAGGCGTCCCGTCGGGGCAGTTCAGGTGCTTGCCGGTTCGCATGCCGATGGACTTGCCGCCCGCGGTGACGATCGGCAGATCACTGAACTGGTGGGTGGCACCGTCGCCCAGTCCCGACCCATACGTGAAGAGGGTGTTGTCCAGCAACGTAGTGCCATTGGCTTCGACAATATTGCTCATGCGGCCGACCAGGTAGGCAAACTGCTCCATATGGAAGCGGTCGACCTTCAACAGTTCATCTGTGAACTTGTGCTGGTTGTGCGACATCTTGTGGTGACTCATGGGTTTTTCGAAAACGCCATCAAACATGTAGGGCGTGTCCCATCGCTCCGGGCCAACCATCATGGTGGCAACATTGGTCAGCCCTGTTTGCAGCGCGACAATCATCAGGTCACCGATCAATCGGATGTACTCTCCGCGCGGTAGCCGTGCGGCAGCCGGCTCATCAATCTCGACTTTCGTCAACTCGCTGCGCAACGCCTCCATGCGGGCAATGCGTTGCTCGATGGTGCGGATCGCATCGAAGTACTCCTCGAACTTGTGCTGGTCTGCTCTGCCAAGCTCTTTACGCATATTTGTTGCGTCGGCGAGCACCATGTCGGTGATGTGCCGGTTTTGCCCGCCACCCTTTGTTCCGAACAAGCGGTTGTAGATCTTTCGCGGGTCGCGCAGGGAGGGAGCGACATGCCCGGTGCCATACCAGGAGATGTTGTCGAAGTAGTAAGACTCTTTCGAATCGGTGTGACTGTTGCAGCTGAACTCGAGGGTCGAGAAAGGCGTTTGGTGGCCGATGTGGTCTGCGACGAGGTGATCAAACGTCCTGTCCAAGGGGTATGCGGACCGCTTGATCTCGTTGTCGTAGGGTGCGGCACTGCTGAGGAAACAGCAGGCGGCCTGTGCATGAATATCGGTGCCGACCTGGAACACACGGTCCATGCCGGTGATCAGGTTGACATGTTCCTGGACCGGCTTGAGTGCAGACAAGGTTTGTGTCACTGGCAGGTCGTGCCAGCCAACCTTTGTGAAGGCCCCGTTGATGTCATCATCATGGAGGTTGTCATTGAATGCGGGCGGCGGGCTGTCGGCCTCGCCCGGAAAGAAGCCGCTGCGGACCACCCCGATCGGCACGTAGAAAATCGCCAGGCGCTGTGCAGGTATGGCGATTTTTGTGGTCCCTGCCAAGGCAAGACTTTCCATGGCCGGGAGGCTCAGCATGGTGCCACCGACGCCTTGCAGGAATGCGCGTCTTGAGAGTTTCTTCATAGTCTTACCCTTGATTGGTCCTGTCTGGAAGTTCGAATTGAAGGACAGGATGGGATCATTGTGGTCACTTGCGGTTGATAAACGGGTCGCTGTGAACGACCTGCCTGATGAGGGTTCTTAGTTTGTATCCGTCCTTTGCAGAGGCCTCTGCAATCTTGTCCAGTGCCGCGGTATCTGTAACACCCACTTTCCTTGCAATGGCGAACGACAGGAGGTGCTTGGCGAATGCCCTGTTGAAGCGGTCTTTCTCGGCAAGGATCGCATCCTTGAATTCAGCGGGATTGCTGAAGGTGTGCTTGTTAAACAACACGCCCGTTGCATCAACCGCCAGCCCATTCTGATAGGTGTCACGCCAGAAGCCGGCTGGGCCGTAGTTCTCCAGCGCAAAGCCGAGTGGGTCGATCTTTTCGTGGCAGCTTGCGCAAGCGGGGAAGTCCCGGTGTGCGCTGAGCCGTTCACGCAGTGTCATCTTCGCAAGCTTTTCGGGGTCATCGGAAAGTTCCGGAACATCGGCCGGCGCGGGCTTGGGCGGATCATTGAAGATGACCGAGGCGACCCACTCGCCACGAGCAATGGGTTTCGATTCGTCTGGCGCCGCAAGCATCGACATGACCGCTGCATTCGTGATCACGCCGCCTTCACGCCGGTCTTTCAATTTCACGCGTTGGAATTTGAGCCTCCGGGTCTGGTACGTCACCCTGTTCCCGGTGTTGTACTTATTGCTGTTATGCATCCAGTTTTTGACGACTTCGGTCTGATAGCTGTAGTCGGGGTCAATCAGCTCAAGAATCGAGCGATTCTCGACATAGACCGTTTCAAAAAGCAGCAGAGGCTCAAGCATCAGGTGGACGCTGGCGCGTTGGTTGCGGCTGTAGTACTGGGGGAACAAGTCGGCGTCGGGCTTGGCAGAGAACAGCTTTTCGATCTGAAGCCACTGAGATGGGAAGCTGTCGCAGAAGCGTTTGATTTTTGGATCGTTCAGCATCCGATCGAGTTGTTGATCGAGGATTGCAGGGTCGCTCAATTGTCCTTTCGCGGAGAGATCGAGCAATTCCTTGTCGGGGATGCTGGCCCACAAAAAGAACGACAGCCGCGAAGCCAATGCAAAATTGTCGCCGCGTTGCTTTTTGGATTCGTCATTTGGTGCATACAAGTAAAGAAATTTCGGTGATGCGAGTACGACCGAGACGGCTTCTTTCATCGCCTGGGTAAACGTCGCGCCGGATTCGATTTGTCCCAAAACGAATTCCGAGTACCGTTCAAATTCCTCCTCCGAGACGTTGCCTCGGAACGCATGCGTTAACAGCTTTGTCAGCCTGTGGTCCACGGCTTGCTGCAGTTCCTGATTCTGCTTTGGCGGTGCAAAGAGCCAATGCCATGCACCGACTTTCTTCGGACCAAAGTCGTTGCTTTCGACGATTGAGCGGCTCAGACGAAGAAACTCTTCCATCAGGAGCGGCGACAACGACAAGTGGTCGCCTCGATTGTCGAAGCCGTGCTCGGCGCGAAGGTCCTTTGGATAAGGTGCAACACCTTCCAGTCGTGGCTGATTTAATTGATTGGGGCCCATCGGCCTGTTGCCCACGTCGATGACATCGGGCATCTTGCCTGATGACGGATCGAAGTAGTTGCTGTAAGGCCTGATCACCTGTTCGGGCAGGGCAAACAGGTCGACCCTGAGTTGAAGCAGGTCGATTACCGCGTTGTTGTACTGGAATCGCGTCATTCGACGCATTGGCGTTTGTAGCCGTGGTGTACCATCGTGACTGGCCTCTTTCAGCCTGCGAACAGCCTCGGCCACAATTTGTTTGCGGTCCGCTGGCTTCATTGCGGGTTCGGTTTTGGGTGGCATGACGCCGTCTTCAACCGCGTATTGGATACGTTCCCAGAGTTCGGCCGTCGCCTCGTCTACCGCCGGACCCAGCGTGTCGAGACGGATTTCACCTTTCTGTTTGTCAGGCCCGTGGCAATTCACGCAGTGCGCCTTGATTAACGCGTGCACTGCGTTTTGATTTGTATTGTCTGGCGTCTCAGCCGATGCGCGTTGCGACTTTGGCGTGGCATACATCCAAAGGGCAAAACCCAATACGCAAGCGATGGGCAAGATCATCTTGCCGCCGCGCCGACGTATCGTTATTTGCTTATCGACCTTCAAGCTGCGTCATCCTGCCTCAAGGTTGTATTCCAGCCCGATCGTCACACCTTGTCTGTTACCTCAAACCCCTTGCGGTAGGTCCGTGTCATCAGCGGATTGGCCTTGTCTGCGCCTTCGCCGACGAACTGGTGCTTCTTATTGTCGAAAGTAAGTTTGCTGCCATAGGTCCATTGGATGCCGGCATCGACGCCGTTGTCGCTGCGGATCTTGCCGTAGCGGGCGATCGATTCCTTGAGGTCATCGTCGTGGCCGAAGCGTTCCATGACCTCTTCGTGAGCCATGTCTTTGCCTACTTTGAAGGCGATGTTCGAGACATGGGCCAGATCCGAGGAGTAGCCAGCAGATTCGACTTCGCTGGTCAGGACGGAGTTGTCGTTCTTGAGGATGGCATCGATGAACTTGCCATAGTGCGAATTTTGACCGCCCTTCCACTTGGCCAGTTCGCTCCCGTCGGGTGCGACGAATTTGCCGCCGCCGCGTCCTCCTCGGAACTCGCCTTTTTCGCAGGTCACGATGACGCCGACGCCAACGCCCTTGTACGAAGGCCGCTTGAGATTGATGGTCTCGCAGGTGATGGGCACGTCGCCGTACATCATGCGGACCAGCAGCATGTTGGGGGTGTTGCCCGCATCGTCCCATCCGAAGCGGCCACCCATACACTCGACCGAGTCGGGCAGGGCCATGGGGTCTTTCAGGGCCCATCGCGCGAGGTCGGTCTCGTGTGGTCCCTGATTGCCCAGGTCGCCGTCACCGGTGTTGTAGTCCCAGTGCCAGTCGTAGTGGAAGCGTGGCCGCATGATCGGCTGGTCTTCCGCCGGGCCCAGCCACATGTTGTAGTCGACCTCCGCGGGCGGGGTTAGTGGCGTGTCGAGTTTGCCGATCCCCTTGCGGTTGCGGTAGGTCAGCACGCGGATGGCCTGGACCTTGCCCCAATCGCCTTTATGCAGTGTTTCGAAGAAAGGCGTGAGTCCGCCGCAACTCCGGTTCTGGAACCCTGCCGATACGATGCGCTTGTACTGTCGCGCGGCCTTGGTCATCTGTCTGCTTTCATAGACCGTATGCGAGACGGGCTTTTCGATGTAGACATGCTTGCCGGCCTGGCAGGCCCAGATGGTCAGCAGCGAGTGCCAGTGGTTGGGCGTGGCCGAGACGATTGCATCGATGTCCTTGCGGTCGAGCATGGTCCGCAGGTCGGTTGTCGCGAACGCGTCGGGGAACTTATTGGCCTGGCCGCCAAGGTTCTTCTCGTCGGCGTCACACAGGCCGGCGACGGTGACGTTTTCCAGACGCGAGAACGAGCCGAGCAGGCCCTTGCCGCGTCCGCCCAGTCCAATGAACGCAACGCGGACTTTGTCATTCGCTCCGAGCACCTTTGCGGTCGGGCCAAGCGCCAGGGCACCGGCACCCAAAGCTGCGGTCTTCATCAGGGTTCGTCGTGTGTAGCGTGTATGCATGATGGTTTCCTTCCTGGCAAGTGTCAGTCTTCTTTGATCTCACGGATGTAAATCTCTTTGAATGCAACGTTCATCTTCTGGCTGCCATGGAGTTGAAGGGCGAAGTGCCCCTCGACAGCGCCCGGGTCGTCTTTGAGTTCGACGACCTTCTTGCCATTGATGCTCACTCGGATCGTGCCGCCGTTGGCATAGACGGTCATGTCCGTCCACTCGCCGGGCTTATAAAGTTTTTTCATCACCTCGGCATCGGGTTTCTTGACCCAGGCTCGGCCGAGTGTTTCGTACAGCCCACCGGTCGCCATGGTCTTGTCGACCTCGGCCTGGAAGCCCTTGATGCCGACCGTGTGATCGATCGGCTTTGAGCGGAAATAAAAGCCTGAGTTGCCGTCAGTAACTTTGAACTTGAGTTTGATGGTGAAGTTGCTGTAAGCCTTGTCGGAGACGAGCAGGCCATGCCGCTTTTCTGCGGCTTCGGACGTGCCAACAATCGCGCCATCAATGACCTTCCACTCACCGCCGGGTTTGGCGGACCATCCGGCAAGGTCTTTGCCGTTGAACAGCGAGGTCCACTTCTCTTCGGTCTCCGCAGACGTAGCGAAGCAAGAGAATGCGAGCAGGGCAGTCAGCAGCTTGTAGAACAATCGTTCTCGCATGTGTCACTTGGCTTTCTTGGTGTCTTTGACCCACTGGTCGTACTTGTTGGCGATGTCGGCTTCTTCAGCTGTGCCGGCAAAGAAGACAAAGCGGTATTGCAGGTCGAGTTGTTCACCCGCTTTGACGGCATGGTTGCCTGCCCCGCGTTTATGCTTGCCACGTTCAAAGTCCGACATCCCGAAGGGGTTTGCGGTGAACAGCCCGTAGTCCCGAGCGTGCCACCAGGTTGGGTGGCGGAGGTTGGCGGGGTGGTCGAAGATGGCGATGCCGCAGGTCTTGCCGTCGATCTGTCCCCAGTAGGCGACCCACTTGGCGCGCTTGCCCCAGACGTCCCTGTCTTTATGGCCTTCGCTGTTGATGGCTTTGCCGGTGGCGACTTCACCTTTGATTCGCAGGGCAGGGTGCATACGGATGGCCATTGTGCCTTCCTTGGTGTCGCCGAAGACGAGCGACTCGATGCCATCAGATGGGGCGATGGAGGTCGTGTAGTCGATCACGCGTGAGCCATCGGCGAGCACTTCAAAGGCATACCGCGTCTTGACGTCGGCCAAGGGCTCTTTGTTCCCCTTGAGCCAGACATCGCTTGCCCCGATCACTGGGCGCGGGCTGGGGTCGCTGGCATAAATCATCTGGGCGTTCTGGACGGTGCCCGAGTCTTTCTTGTTATGCCAGTAGTTCACGCCGCTGACACTGCCGTGGGCAAACCACATCGAGATATGGTGCGGGTGGTCCGTCGCCTCGCCCTTGACGCCCTGTTTGATCGGGTAGTTGCGTGTCATCTCAGCCCCGGTCGGACCGATGATCGGATAGAGATAGGGCAGGCGTTGGCCCTTGGTGTTCAATGCGGTGAACATCGCGTCGCCGATCATGACCAGTTCCCGGTCGCCATCTTTCTTGATTTGCAGTTTTTTGCCGTGGCCATCTGCTGTTGCTTGGCCGGTACAAGTCAGAATGGCAACGAGTGAGAGTGTCGTGGTCAAGCGTTTGAACATATCAGTTCCTCGCGATTAGCTGTTTGTTGTCGTCTGTGCGAAGCTGGCTTTGAGCACTTCCATACTCTGCCGAGCGATGGTCCGTGCGTCAGGCGTGTAGTCGAAGACCTCGACGCTGACCCAGCCCTCGTAAGCGGTTTCTTCAAGCGCCTTGGCAATGGGCGGGAAGTCGACGTCGCCCTGACCCGGTCCGCGGAGGTTGGGGTCGTTGGCGTGAAAGTGAGCGGTGTAGTCCTTGCAGTCGTGGACGATATCGACGATCGGCTTACCCTCGCTGGCCATCGCTTTGACGTCCAGGTGCAGTCGACACGCGGGGTGATCGACGCGTTTGATGATGTCGATGGTTTCCTCGGCCGTCGTCATGAAGTTCGTCTCACTCGGACCCAGCGGCTCAAGTGCCAACGTCACGCCCAGTGGTCCTGCGACTTCACATACCGTCCGTAACACGTCCGCGGCCCGTTCGGCCGCATCGTCGTAGTCATCGCCTGGCGATAAATCCCGTTGCTTCGGGCTACCCCAGACCATGACCTCGCCCCCCATCGCGGCGCAGAGTCTTGCGAGGTGTTCGACAAAGGATGCGGTCTTCTGGCGGACGACACCGTCTTTGGTCGTCAGGTGCAGGCCCTCCGGTTTAACGAGCAGCCAGTGCAGGCCGACAACGTCAAGCCCATGATTACGGACCTGCTCGCCGACAGCCTCGGCATCCGCTTCGGTCAGTTCTCGTGGGTCCGGGTTCAATGTGAAGGGTGCGATTTCGACGCCGTCGTAGCCGGCGGCCTTGATGTCGGCCAAGGCGTCTTCCAACGGCCAGTCGCCGTAGGTCTCATTACAGATCGCAAATCGAGGCATAGATGAATCCTGCAGGCTCACTGGAGCAGACGGGTCTGACTTCGCAAAGCATACAAGATTGCGGTTGGATTCAGGCTATTCGCTTGAATCAGCCTTGAATACGCTGGTTTACCAAGTCCATCGCAACATTCAGGTTGCCTTGGCATTCTTGAAAGATGGCGTTGCAGTCGAGGTCCAGATTGGACGCCGGCAGCATTCGGGCAATGAGCAGTTCGAGGAGATGGGCCGTGGACCTGGGCTTGGCCAATGATTTGTAATGGACGTCCTTGTTGGCGGTGACAACGACCGCCCCGGCTCGTCTGGAGGCAAGCAGCACCCATAGGCGGGCCCAGCGCGGAAGCAGGTCGTATCCATCGAGCAGCAGCGCATCGGTCGGCCGGGCGTTGCGGATGGTTCGACGCCAATCCGTCGGTAGTGCTTTGTTGCGTTGCGGGTCGATGGTCAATGGCAGCGGGCTGAGGCCGTGTTCCATCAATTCGTCGCCGAGCGCTTGGAGCATGATCGTTTTGCCGCAGCCTGCAGGCCCGGTGATCGCGCCGCGGTAGCCGTGTCGGCGTAACCGCGTTGCGATTTCATCCATGTTGTATTCATGCGCGATGTAGCCGAGCGTGCTCCTGCTGCTGACACGCAGGTCAACAGGTGGGGCGGGCTGGGGCATGATCGCGGTTTGCATGCTCATAAGATCGGTCAATCCGGGGCTCGTTTGAATCGCGATCTGGTATCGCCTGGCGATTTTCAATAGAAAAGGCCCACGCCTTGGGCATGGGCCTTTCATATTATCGGATTGGCAATGAACTTACTTCGCTGAGGCGTAGAGTTCGTTCACCTTGTTCCAGTTGATGACGTCGAAAAATGCGTTGA
This sequence comes from Phycisphaeraceae bacterium, assembly GCA_049611445.1. Taxonomy (GTDB): domain Bacteria; phylum Planctomycetota; class Phycisphaerae; order Phycisphaerales; family Phycisphaeraceae; genus JAHQVV01. Next base: position 9,805 of record JBMZAP010000019.1, read on the forward strand.
TGTAGTCGGGGCGGCGGTTCTGGTAGTTCAGGTAGTAGGCGTGTTCCCAGACGTCCAGGCCGAGGATCGGCGTGCAGCCGCAGCAATCGGCGAAGGGCATGACGGGGTTGTCCTGGTTTGGCGTGGAGCAGACGCTGAGTTTGCCATCCTTGACGCCCAGCCAGGCCCAGCCGGAGCCGAAGCGGGTTGCTGCAGCGTTGGAAAAGGCTTCTTTGAAGCTATCCATGCCGCCCAGATCGCTTTCGATGGCCGCTGCGAGTTCCGCTGACGGCTCGCCGCCGTCTCCCTTCGGGGCCAGGATCGACCAGAACAACGAGTGGTTGGCGTGTCCGCCGCCGTTGTTTCGGACCGCGGTCTGCTTGTCAGCCGGGAGCTTATCGATCATCGCGCAGAGCGCCCAGGGGCAATCAGGGACTTCCAGACCCTCGATCGCTGCGTTGAGCTTGGCGACATAGCCGGCGTGGTGTTTGCCGTGGTGGATTTCCATCGTCTTGGCGTCGATCGCGGGCTCAAGGGCATCAAAGGCATATGGCAGGTCAGGGAGTGTGAAGGCCATGGGGGTCTCCGGGAATTTGGGGTTCATTCGTTCTAAAGGCCACTGCAGGGCAGACTGTCACTCTAGGGGCCTTGATCAATCCGGTCAAACCGGCCAAAAAGTTCACAAAAGAATGAATCTATTGACTCAAAACGGTCGTAAAGGCTTATAGAGGCAAATAAAAGCGTCCATAACATTTTTTGATAAAATTTCAAAGAACGTTATGGACGAATAAGAAGTTTGTAACTATTCTAAATAAGTGGAAACAAACCGCCCCTCTCACTCGTTCAAACAATAGGCACAACCATGCATCAAGTGTCTCTCGAAGGAAAGGTAGCCGAGATGAAGCAGATGACCCCGGACAATTCGCCACTGGCCCGTGTTGCTTCGCGTGGTGGCTTGCGAGCTGCCAGTCGTAGCCGACGTCTCTCGCCGCGCGACGAGGCAGATTTGAAACTCGTCCTGCACAACAAGTACGAGTACATCGACAGTGATCTGTTTGACCTGCCCGAGAAGCAGGCGATGGCTCGCGTCTTCGACGAAGCCCCTGAAATCGAAAAGCCAGATACCTCCTGGTACCACCCTGTGATGGATGCGAAGGATGCGATGTCTCGGCAGACGCGCAACACCGGCAGCGTGCTGCTCACTGCAAAGCAAGAGCAGGCGTTGTTTGTTCAGTACAACTACTGCCGTTTCCGTGTCTGCCTGATTCGTGATGAACTGCTTGATCGGCCGGACGTCGATATCGATCTGGCCCGAGAGATGTTGCGGTGGTACCGCAAGGCCGACATGCTCCGCGATCAGATCGCACAGACCAACCTCGCACTGGTCCTTGCGATGGCCAAGCGGACGCGCATGAGTGAGGTCGACTTTGCCGACCTCGTCAGCGAAGGCAATATGGCGCTGCTTCGCGCGATCGATAAGTTTGACGCTGGCCGGGGCTTTAAGTTTTCGACCTATGCCTGCCGCGCGATCCTTAAGGCGTTCAGCCGAGCGGGGATGAAGCTCAGCAAGCACCGCAACCTCTTCCCGACGGGCTTCGACCCTGAGTTTGAGCGCAGCGACTACATGGAGCGTAAGCACGCGGAAGAAGAGGAAGACTGCGCTGACGAAGTGAAGCGGATTGTTGAGACGAACCAAGCCGAGCTCAGCAAGATCGAGCAGCAGGTCATCAAGCACCGTTTCAAACTGGTTGCCCCCGATGTTCGTGATGAGCCGGCCCCGCCGATTATTCGTACCGACGGCAAGCCGTTGACGCTCCAGCAGGTCGGCCAGATCATCGGCGTCACCAAGGAACGTGTCCGCCAGATCCAGAACGGTGCGATGGCGAAGATTCGCCAGCGCCTCGAGATGGGCTTCCTGGCCTGATCCTTGACTGAAAAATGCTAGTTGTGAGACCCACGGTGCAGTTTGGCCGTGGGTCTTTTATTTTTTAATCAGTGCTTTGGCAAACGCTTCGCCGATCTGGGCCATGGTCTTGCCACAGCCGAGGTAGTGATAGCCGGCGTTGGAGGCACCGCGCTCCCAGAGGGCTATGTCGTCCGGCGTGATCAGTTCGCTGCGGTACTTGTCGAGGTAGGCCTTCTGCTGGGCGTCGGTCATCGAGCCATCGGCGTTGGCGTGGTTCTTATTCTTCGTACGTAGCAGGTGACCCATCTGCCGAATCTTGCCACGGTTCTCGTCGATCTCACCGAGTTTGGCGTCCCAGTAGGGCGCGGTTTCGACGGCGACGACGTTTTTCATTTTCGCGGGAGCGGCCATGGCCTGGCGGAAGTGGAGTTGCGACTTGTTATTCACCTCTGGATCGATGGGTCCACCGACGCCCATCACGCCGATGACGAACGGCATCTCCGGGGCCTCAAATGCTTTGCGTACGTCCTTAATGAACATCGCGAGCCACTTGCTGTACAGGACGTAGCGTTTCTCTTTCCATGCCCATTGATAGGTCTGTGAATCAACCATGTCGTTCCAGCCTTGGAACCAGACAAAGCCTGCGATCTCGTAGCCCGCGTCCTTGTCGTAGTCGGGCACGATCTTGCCGGGGTCAGCGAGGACTTGCTTGACGTGCTCGGCCATCATGCGGTAGTAAACGCCGGTCGCGGCCTTCTTGTCTTTCTTCCACTGCTCAAAGTCCTTCGGGATGCCGTGACCTTGCTGCTTGGGGTAGTTCTCAAGCTGCCAATCATTAAGTGTGTAGGGCCCGGCACTGGGCGGACGGAAATCGGTGTGCAGGCTCTTGCCGCCCCAGGCGGTCTTAATGATGAGGATCGGCCCGTCATAGTGCTGCTGCAATGTCAGGCCAAAGGTGTATTCGGGGCCGATGTTCTGGCCCAGTTCCGTGGGATTGCGTCTTGCACCGAAGCCCGCCGTGAGTTTGCCTGTCGTGACGCCGTTGTTGTCGAAGAAGCCCGTGTAATTGGAGACCCAGACGCGTTCAGCAGTGATGGGGTTGCCGTCGTCGTCGGTCATCAGGTCGAAGAGCGGCTTGGTTTTGGGGTCCTCGCCGATGTAGTCAAAAGTCTTGACGTTCGCATGGCCTTCCATGTTGGATTGGCCGGCGAGAATGTAGACCTTCAGGGGCTTGGCGTCCTTGGCGTGCGCGTTGAACCCGACGCAAGCAAGCAAGAGGGCGGCGACGAGCAGGGTGGTTTTCAGGTATTGCGTGGTTGGCATCGTGTTGTCCTTCAGGTGGCTTGGGCTTCTTCTCCCTTTAAGGGAGAAGACGGGAGATGAGGGTGGTGCGCTTTGTAGGCCAAGGCTTATTCAATATTGCACTGTTCTTAGCACGCTGGACCCTCACCCCGGCCCTCTCCCTGGGAGGGAGCGGGAGGCATAGTAAAAAACACGCCGTCAGCTTAGCATGCCGCGGCGTGAGGTTGGGTTGAAGTATACGGGCGGGCGTGGCTCCTGCCGAGTGTTTTCAGCGTCTTGTTATTCAGCGGGAACGACACGTACGCGGACTTTGTATTCGCCTGGGAACTGGTAGTTCGACCAGTTCTGCTGCATGGCAAAGCCGAGTTGCAAAACGCCTGTCTTCTGAGCGACGAGCGAATTCTTGCTGCCGATGAGCAGTTCTTCTCCACTGTCACCGATGCGGCCGGCCAAGGCGCCCATCGGGATCTTGCCGTTGTACATGCCGTTCTGCGGGATGCCGTCCGGCCCGGACACGGAGTTGCTGCCCCATGGGCTCATGGTGATGCGGCCTTCTGCGGAGATGATGATCCGGTCACCACGGTTCACGCGGATGCCCGTCTTCTTATAGCCCCTGCAGGTCATGTCCATGCCCGAGACTGCGAGGGTCTTACGGACTTCCGGCTTGTCTGAGCTGATCCGCACGACGCCCTTGATATCCGCGAGTTTGACGGTCAGTTCGCCGAACTTCGATTCGATGTTGAACGTGTCCTGCTTAATCTTGCCTGCAATGGTGAAGCCTTCTGTTACGACCTGATCGAGCCGGGTGAGTGATACGGCGGGGCCCTGTGACAGATCAAAGGCGTCCTGTTCGGCAGAGTAGAGTTCTTCCATGATCGTCGCGACGCGGACCTTGCGTTCGGCATCGGGGTCATTGGCGTAGCTTTGCAGTTCAGGTAACAGGCCTGCGCCATAGCTGAGGAGTTGCGACTGTGCCTTGTCCCGCGTCTTGGCATCGGGGTTGCCGAGTTGATCGATCAACTTGGTGATTTCTTCATCGACATTCGGATGCGAGTCGAGTCCCGGAGAGAAATTGCTGATGGCATCGATGGGGACAGTGAGATCGCCGAACTCGGTGCTGACGGGAAGCGCCTTGGTGGTGAGCTTGCCGGTGATGATGGTGCCGTCCATCAGGTGGAACTTGAGAACGCCGGGTGTGGTCTTCTCGGCAGGCGGGGGTGTGGCCTCATTACTGTCTCCCTCGCCCTCAGTGGCTTCTCCTTCAGCGGGTTTTTCCGGCTCTGCGGGCGGCACAGGTATCACAGCCGGTTCTGGCACGGCGAGGCGTTCGACCTGCACGGCTTCGGCTTCTCGCTGGGCAAGTGTTGGCAGTGCAATTGTGGCAAACATGATCAGGATGGCGAGAAATCGTGTTTTCATCGTGCGACTTTCTTTTAGCTTTCTCTTTGTGTTCATACGAATCGATTTGTTCTTTCGGGTGCGTGTTGGTTTACGGTATCGCGACCGCCGTCATCCGTTGGCCGCCGAGGCTGACCAGGCGATTGCCGATGACACGAAGTTCAGCTGCTTCAGCAATATCTTCGCGGTAGTGTGTCAGCTTGCCGGTTCGCAGGTCCACTCTGCAAAGGCGCAGATCGCCCTGGATCAGGCAGGCGTCATCCGTAAAAACGGGCGCGCCCGCGGTTTTGCCTGCATGTTCGGTCCACCAGACGCGTTCGCCGGTTCGACGGTTCAATGCGACCAACTCGCTGCCTTGTACGTAGATGTGCTCGTTATCGAGGTGCACGATGGTTGAGTCGGCGTCGCTGTCGGCTCGCCAGACCATCGCCGCGTCGTACTCACGGAAGGCGACGACCTGATTGGTCCGTGTGTCTTTTGCAATGACAAGGCCGTCCCTTGCGATGACATCGCCAGTGTGTCGAGAGATCGCGTTCGAGACGAAGTGGCCGTGCCGACGCATCATATTCATGCCGCTCTGGCGGACCTTCTGTGAATACGCCCATGCGATCGACATATTGTTGACGTCGACAGCGATCAATGCACCATTGTTGGTCTGCACCATCAGGTAGCCCTGTCCCATGGCCAGTCTCGGTGACAGTTCGGCGGGTGCGTTGAGATTGGGCCCTTTCGAGGCCTTGCCCAGTGCGAGTTGGTTGACTTCAGACCCGTCCGACAGTTTTACCGCGCGCAGGGTCAGTTCCATTGAAGAGCGGTATGTGACGAAGTAAATCAGGTCGTCGATGACCAAAGGCTCGCCGACAACACCCTCGTTGTTGTTGCGTAGCGTGTCGTAGAGGTTCCATTTCACTTCACCCGATTCCGCGTTCATTGCGGTGAGGTAGGTATTGATCTGGTTGCCTTTGCCCGGCAGCGAGGCGAGGAGGGTGTCGCCATGTACGAGCAGCGACTCATGGAATCCACTGTGCAGGTGGTACATACGCTGCTGCAGCTTCTGGACCGTTTCGTTGGGATCGCCTGTGCGCCAAAGTTCCGTACCGGTCTGTGGGTCCAGACGCGCGACGCTGCCCAGCGAGAGTGTGAAGAGCCGCTTGCCGTCGGTCGCGATGTGCGGTGCGATGGTCCGATCGATGATGCTGGACATGTTTTGATTCTGGGCGACTTGGCGGAGCAGCCTGAGGTGGTCCTCTGCGATCAGATCATGGTCGTACTCAAGGTCCATGTCCTTGGGCATGTTCAAGCGAAGTGGTTTGCTGTCACCCCGCTCAATGGGCTCGTTCTCACGCGAGGCAACCAAATCGGTGATAAACGACTGGATGGGTGTGTCCTGCCCGCCAACGTTGATCGTTGTGTCGGGGTGGCGGAATCGTGCGTATTCGGCCAATTCGTCGAAGCCTTTCCACTGTTCGGCTCGTGCCAATGCGGTTAGCCGCCGGGCCATCATTGTCGGGTCGTCGGCGGTTGTGGCGGGGTGTTTCGCCGCGAAGTGGTAGTAAGCTGCGGCCTCGTTAAAGCGGCCTTGCTCAAAGCGGATGTCGCCGAGTTGCTCCGCCGCCCGCGCCGCCGCATCGCACAAGGCGTAGCTATCGACGATCGCCTTGAAAGCGATCGCGCGCTGTTCGAAGTCGGTTGTCTTCAATGCCTCGGCCAGCTTTGTGTTGGCTGCCGGGTCGTTAAGTTGGCAGAAGGTGCGTCGGCCTTCTTCGGGCATCGATGCGATCAGTGCGCTCTTCATTGCGGATAAAGGGCGCAGCACCCCGTTCTCATCAACAACCAGGTTGCTGTCGGTATCGCTGAGGGACTCGATCGCCTGGATGGCTTTAACCCATTGGCCTTCCTCGATGAGGCGAAGGGCTTGCCCGGCAGGGGTGTCCTCTATCGCGGTGCCGCTGGCCGAGACCACAAAGCCGTCCTGCGTCTGTTCAGTGGGAACGTGCTGGACCGGCGGGACCCATGGCCCGCCCCAGCGGCCGCCGAAGACCTGCTGGTCCATCATCAACTCAAGCCCGAAGGACACCGACCCGCCGCAGAAGACGCCCAGCGTGAGTCCACAAGGGATCAGCCATCTGTTACGCCGTTTGCCTGGCCTGTTCATTTGAGTCACCCTTGGAGAAGAAAACGCACCGAAGCGTCCATCATACGACGCAGCAGGCCTATCCAAAGTTCCCCAACGCCGGTTTTTCATCACGAAATCACGATGTCATCTTCGAACGCAGGATTTTACTTGGGGTCGCTACGGCAAGAGGCTACGATATAACATGAATTGACTAGCTCACCACCCGCGAAGTTGTTCCTCCGGAGCTGTTATGCCAAGGCATGCTCGACCATTGTGCTGTCGTGTGGCCTTTGCGCTTTGCCGACTTATGCGGTCGAAGTCGTGGTCGGTCAGGCCGATGTTCTGGCACTGGATCAACCCCGGATCACCTTCGGCCTGACTGACGAGTCAACCAACCCGGCGACCTTGATCGGGCCCAGGCTTCCCGGTTCAGCGTTACTTGATACCGGTGCCAACGGCATCCTGCTGGCCCAGCAGTCCTACCTTGATGGTGAGGACTATGGCTTCGTGGGTGTTTACAACGAATTGGGGGTCGCGGGCACTTCGCCACTGAATGTGCATGACACATTTGGCCTGCGGATCAGTGACTCAGACGGCGTGCAGCGACTGGTAGGGACCGATGTTCGGCCTTTCGGTGATGATGGCCTGAGCCTGGGCAGTTTCAATGCCATCGTGGGCATGCCCGCGATGGAGGGCTACGTTGTCGAGGTCGATATGCGTCCCTCGCTGTCGCTGGCGTTCCAGCGCGTTGCGTTCCATGACACGATGGGTGCCGCTACGTTTGAAAGTGCCACGCAGTTGGACGTTGGCCTGCGGATTGTCCCGCCGGAGTACACCGATACGGAATTCCCCGTGGAGTTTCGTCCGACCTTTTCGGGTCTGCCCGTGCTGGACATGGTCGATATGCGACACACCGGCGGGTCACTCAGTCCGGGTGGTCAGCAGGTTGCCGACGACTACACGTTCCTCATCGATACCGGCGCGCAGACGATGATCATCAGTGGCTCGATGGCTGCGGACCTTGGGATCGATGCGCGAACACCTGCGAACGACGGCGTGACTGGCGCGGATGTCATCGACTTCCTCGAAGTCGGCGGAATCGGCGGCACCGTCGATATGCCGATCGTCGTGGTTGATGAGTTTGTCATGCCCACGAAGGATGGCATTGACGTCGTTTGGACCGACTTGAATGTCGGCGTGCTGGATATCGATGGTGCTCCATTCGATGCGGTATTGGGGATGAATCTGTTCACGACCGGCTACCTCGATGCGGTCTTCGGTACGGGTGACTCAGACCCATTGCTGGATAAGGTTGTTTTCGACTTTTTGTCGACGGACGGTACGGCGTCGATGCGTCTGGATTTTGCCGATGCCCTGTATACGCCCGGTGATCTCGACCTTGATGGCGACATTGACAATGCAGACATCGGCTTGGTAGCGGGCAACTTTACGGGCAGTGGTGGCAGCACAACGATGCGGTATATCGATGGCGATGTCGATGGTGACGGGGATATCGATAACGCGGATCTCGGTCTGGTTGCAGGTGGTTTCACCGGCTCGCTTGCCGAGGGCAGTGCATACGTCGTCCCTGAGCCGGGCTCATTGCTGCTCGTGACAGTTGCAGGTCTTGCGACGATTGGCCGACGGCGTCGATAGCACCCATCAACAAAATCAATGCGTGTCGTGCCGAGTCAGCCGATAGCGATGCGGTGAGCGATCTCGACGACATGCCATTTACCAGTGCTCCGACCGGCGAGGTTGAACTCGTCATGGACGGCCAGCACCTTCGCCGAGTGATCTACGACGGCATCCTCAAGGCGAAGGTCTCGGTCGATATCGCCACGGCGGATCTCAAGGCGGTGCTGGTGCCCGACCCTGGCAAGACCCCGAGCCGGCGCAGTACGCCGCCGAGTATTCTGGAGCATCTCTGTCGGGTCGCTCAGCGGGGCGTCGAGGTACGCATCCTTCACGCAGGGGTGCCGAGTGGGCCGGCGATTCAGGAGTTGAAAAGCCTGATCAAGAAGCATGGCGAACTGCCGGCCAATCTGATGTTGCGTCGCTGCCCACGCCTGCATGCCAAGGCGGTGATCCTTGATGCGGACCGGATGTACATGGGCAGCGCGAACCTGACCGGCGCAGGCCTGGGCGCGAAGGCCGACCAGAACCGCAACCACGAGCTGGGTGTCTGGACCACCAGCCCGGATCTGATTGATTCGGTCAGCCAGTACTTCAATCATCTCTGGGAAGGCGGGGCGTGCGAGGGGTGTGGGCGAAGAGATGTTTGCCCGGTACCACTGGAGGAGCCAAGGCTTTAGTGGCTGGCTGTCAGATCGCACGCCGACGGCTTTCATGACGGTTTTTTATCGCTAACAAGCGGCGGTCCGCTCTTATAACCCGGCCGTCGTTTTTTGTAGTTGTGTAATTCGTTCTGATCGGGCATGATCCCATCTTCTGAATCAAGAAGGAGTCTTGTCATGACCGATCCGCATGAACGAAACGACCCACACAACCTCGATCCCGCAGGTTTGAGTCGACGCAGCCTGCTGCAAGGCCTCGGGCTTGGTGCCGCGGCACTCGGCGCGTTTGGCATGGCACGCAACCTCCATGCCGACGACCTGCCACGCGATGCCAACGGCAACGTCATCCCCGGCTTCGGCGAAGACGATGCGCATACGCGGACCGAGCTCCAGCAGAACGCGGGTAAGTGGGAGCCTAAATCCGACCGCAAAGTCAAAGTTGGCATCGCGGGCTACGGTCTGTGCAAGTTCGGTGCGACGTTCTTCTATCAGAACCACCCGAATGTCGAAGTTGTCGCTGCGACAGACTTGGACCCGGCACGGTGCGTCAACCTCGCCAAGGCCGTGGGCGCGAGAAAGACCTATGCATCATGCGAGGAGATGATTGAGAAGGACAAAGACATCGAGGCGGTCTACATCGCAACCGATGCGCCCAGTCATGCGACACTGGCGATCAAGGCACTGAAGCGTGGCCTTCACGTGTGCTCGGCGGTACCTGCGGTGTTCGGGTTCGAAGCTCACGAAGAAGCGGATGAACTCTTCGAAGCGGTGAAGACCAGCGGCATGAAGTACATGATGAACGAAACCTCGACGTTCCATGCCGAGTGTTATGCCAAGCGGATGCAGTACCAGGCCGGGGCGCTGGGCAAGCTGATCTATTCCGAGGGCGAGTACTACCACGACGCGGTTGGCGTGCTGGCGGGGTATAACCCGAAGACTGGTAAGGTTGATGCCAACGGCTGGCGCCGCGCGGTGCCGCCGATGTGGTACCCGACGCACGCCACGGCATACTACGTCTCGGTCACCGGTGGCGGGCGGCTGACCGAAGTCTCCTGCGTCGGCATGCCCAGCTACTACGACGTTTTTAAAAAGAAGAACCAGTACGACAACCGCTTTGGCACAGAAGTCGCGCTCTTCAAAACAAGCGAGGGCGGCATGTCCCGTATGGCGATGAGTTGGGACGCAAAGAACGCCCATGGCGAGCAGGGGCGGGTCTACGGCCAAAAAGCCCACAACAAAAAAATCAGCGGCGCACGTCCTGCGCTGCCCCCCGGTGTCAAGGGTGGCGGCCACGGCGGGTCGCATGGCCAACTCACCAACGACTTTATCGAGTCGATCCTCCTGGATCGCAAGCCCATCGTCGATATCAGCGAAGCATTGAACATGACCATGTCGGGCGTCGTCGCGCATCAGTCCGCGCTCAAGGATGGTGAGTGGATGAAGGTGCCTCAGTATGATCTTTCACGCGGATAAACTTGAAGGGAAAGCTGGATGTCAAACGCTCAATCGATTCTTCTCTTATTGATCGGGTTGTTGTCTTCTATTGTTGTTATGCCACTTCGTGCTGAGCAGCAGGAAGCCGATATCGAACCTTTCCTTGGCGTTCCCACTCTAGAGATCATCGATGTTTTCAAAGGTGAGCGTTTTCCCAATATCGTGGTCACACTGGACGGCACGCTACTAGCCTCATGGGGCAGCCAGCACATCCGTGTGAAGCGCAGTGTTGACGGTGGAAAGACGTGGGGTGAAGACATCTCGATTGTTAAGGGTCACATCCACGGCGGAGGGACAACCGTTGATGAAACCACCGGCGATATCCTCGTCTTCACTGACAAGGGCAAGCACCCGCCTTCTGAAGTCTGGATGTTCCGCAGTCAGGATGACGGTAAATCCTGGACACGTCAGGAGATCTCTATCCACCCGGATAAGAAGGGTGCGGTCCCCTCAGCCCATATGAATGAGCGTGGGATCACACTTCGGCATGGCAAACACAAGGGCCGGTTGATTCGTCCCTCGCGCTGGTATGCCGACGGCAACCGACCGGCGTCTCTCTTCAAGACCCACTACACCAACGCGATCTATTCCGATGACCATGGCAAGACCTGGCAGACGAGCGACCCGTTCTCTGAGATGGGCACGGGCGAGGCCTGCGTTGTTGAATTGTCAGATGGCCGGCTTTACTACAACACCCGTCGGCATTGGGCACCTGAAGGGGAAAGCCCATTAAGGCGTTGGGATGCCTGGAGCAGGGATGGCGGCAAAACGTGGGAGAACGTTGGCATCTGCGAGGTGTTGCCGGATGGCGCTCAGCACCGTGCTTACGGCTGTATGGGCGGTTTGGTCCGCCTGCCGATCAAGGGCAAGGACATCCTGATTTACAGCAATATCGTCAGCGAGAAGGGCCGTAAGAACGGTCACGTTTGGGCAAGTTTTGATGGCGGCGAGACCTGGCCGATCAAGCGGCAAGTGGATGCCGGTTCGTTTGCTTATTCCGCGATGACCGCCGGACGACTGGGCACGAAGACCGAAGGAATTATCTATCTGCACTATGAAAGCAGCGGGGGCTCCAAGGTTGCGCGATTCAATTTGAGCTGGGTTCTGAAAGGCGAAGCGACGGGCGATGGCGAGGTGCCCAAAGCGTTAGCCAATTGATCAATCTGCCTGCTCTCGCTGCCACGGCACTTTCCCCGCTTCCTGGATGTGTTTCATCAGCAGCCCGACCAGTTCGTTGGCGACCTTGCCGGTCGGCGGCATCGGGGATTTCTCATAAGGGTCGGCTTCGAGATCAACGAGTTTCATCGGCTCGAACGGCGTGTCCTGATACAGCTTCCACTTGCCCTTGCGGATCGCATAGTAGGCGCGGCCCTGATAGCGGTTGTTGCCTTCACGTCGGACCCAGATCAGGACGCGCTCCTTGTCGCCCGCTTCGCCATTGAGCCAGATCGGGACGAGGCTTTGGCCATCGATGTCGTGGTTGATCTTCGCGCCGGCGATCTCGCAGAGCGTCGGATAGAAATCCATCGTGATCCCCAGTTCATCGCTCTGGGCCTGCTTGATCTTGCCCGGCCAGACGACACCGGTTGGCACGCGGATACCGCCTTCAAGGTGATCCTGCTTGCCGCCGTTCAGCGGGAGGTTGCGCTGGGCATGGGGGATCGAGCCGCCGTTGTCGGACGTGAAGATCACGATCGTGTTGTCCGTGATGCCGGCTTTGTCAATGGCCTTGATTACTCGGCCGACGTTGTCGTCCAGATGCTCGATGAAGGCGACATTCTTGGCACGCTTGAGGTCGAGTTCGGGCTGTCGCTTCTGGACTTTCTCGAGCCAGTCCTTGGGCGGTTGGATCGGGAAGTGCGGCGCGTTGTATGAGAGGAACAGGAAGAAGGGCTTGCTCTCGTCCTTGGCCTGCTCGTTGATGTAGTCGATCGACCATTGGCTGAAGACATCAGTTGCGTGTGTACCCTTGACGTCGATGACCTCCTTGTTGCGGCGCATCCAGTTCTTGCCGCCGCGCAGGTGGTTGTAGTAGTCGTTCATCATGTCGCCGAGGAACCCGTGGAAGAAATCGAAGCCGCGCTCATTGGGCAGGTTCGGCGAGTTCAGGCCGAGGTGCCATTTGCCGACCAGCGCGGTGTGGTAGCCGGCAGTCTTGAGCATGTCTGGCAGTGTTACGGCATCGGGGTCGAGGAAGCCGAAGTCGTCTTTGGGGACCTGCCGGATCACACCGGGCACGCCCGCCTTGTCGGGGTACAGGCCGGTCATGAGTGATGCACGTGTCGGGGAGCAAACGGTGCAGTTGGCATAGAACTGGTTGAAGCGCATCCCCCTGGACATGAGCTCGTCGATGTGCGGCGTCTTCAGGTCTGGTGCGCCATAAGACGCGAGGTCGCCGTAGCCCAGGTCGTCGACCATGATCAGGACGATGTTGGGCTTGTCGGTCTTGGCTTGAGCGCAGGCGAGTCCGGGCACAAGTATTGCGAGCAGCAGTGCGAGCGTAGTGACGATGCGGGCGATTCGTTGTTGCATGAGTTTGCTCTTGGCGAATGGGTTGATGAAATCATTATCGCACAGCGGCTAGTCTTCGTGCACGATGTGCCAGTCCTCATTGAGCCGGTGGTAGGACCAGATGTTGAAGTGGCGTTCGATCTCGTAATCGTGCATCCCATATACGAGGTGAACCGGGCCGGCTCCACCTCTCAGTTTTAGGATAACCATGGTGCGATTGTTGATGGTGCGTGTCGAAGTTTCAAGGACCCGAAAGGTGCCGACAGCGGTGAGCTGGGTCTGCAGGTGCGGTTGCTGAATGGTTGCTTGCGCGTGTGCGTTCAACGCGTTGTGGTTTATCCGAAATGCCAGATGTGTTGGCCAGTAGGTGACCATGCTCACGTTGAATACGAGCAGGACCAGTCCGATGACGACAGCCCTGAAGCTCAGCGAACGGCCGGCCGCGGTGCGGAGCGTCATGTAGGCACACATCGCCAGCACAACCGGCATGCCCGCAAAGGTCCAGAGCATGATTGCGAAGATCAGGTCCTGCTGCCCGGTGAACATACCGATCGCCGACGCAGTGCCGATACCCGCGCTGGTAATCGCTGCAACCCAGCCGACGATCTTCGCCCAGCGCAGCAGGCGGTGTGTTTTTGCGTGCCCAAACGACTGCGGGTCTTCCTGTGAGAATGTACGCCCACATTCAGGGCAACGCGCTTCTTCCAGTGCTCGCAGGTCATAGCCGCAGGTCAGGCAGTGCATCGATAGATTTTAACCCCGCCGCGCAGCATGAAATTGACCTCAAGACTCGGCGTCCAATCCGTAGCGTTTACTGGAATGGGAGCGGTTTAGAGCACTATTTTTCAGCTTCTTCCGCTCTGTGTTGCCTTCTGAATTGACCCGGGGAAATGCCCGTGGCCTTGCGGAAGTACGTCGCGAAGTAGCTCGCGTTGCTGAAGCCGCAGTCGAACGCGATCGTCGCCAATGGCAGGTCGCTGTCCATCAGCACGCGCTTGACATGGTCGATGCGCAGCCGGGTGATCTCGGCATAAACCGTTTTGCCCAGCACTTCATCGAATCGTCTTTCCAGTGTTCGACGGGAGACATTCAGCACCTCCGCGACGTCTTCGATCTTCAGTGTCTGTCTGCAGTGCGTGGCAATGAACCGCATCGCGTCACTGACCAGTTCGTCTTCGCAGAGGAATACGTCCGTTGACTCACGATGGATGAGGCGCTTTGGCGGCAGGAGGCGGTGCTGTGGGTGGATCACTTTGCCTGCCATCAACTCATCGAGCAGTGCCGCGGCCTGGTAGCCAACCCCTGACCAGTCGGTCTCAACCACCGTCAAGGTCGGCGAGATCGCGGTGGTACTCACATCATCGTGCCAGGTGACAAGCCCCACATCCCCCGGTACAGACAGGCCACGCCCCAGGCACTGCTGCACGGCATAGCTGGCCAGTGTTGACTCGTTGACCATCAACCCGGCGGGTGTCTTCAAGCTCCCGATCCATTGATCTAACTGACCAAGAAAGCGAGCAAACGCATCCGCGCTGCCGATGATGCTCTCGCCCGTCTTAAAGAGCTGCTCGCCCGGCGGCGCGAGGCTCGCATCGGCTGCTGCCCGGCTCAGGCCCTCCACAAAACGTATCCGTTCTTGATCGGCCTCTCCGCCGAGGTACCACAGGCTGCGGTAGCCGCAGGCGATCAGATGTTTGCCAACCATCTCCGCACCCTGCCGAGTATCGCTCGCGATACTTGGCAGACCCTTGGCCGGCGAGTTCATCCAGTGATTGACCGCGGGGATCCCTTGGGCCCGCGCTGCCTCAGCAAGCTCCAGGTCAATCCGCCCAACGACCCCGTCGTAGTAGCCTGCCGCCGACTGCCCGCCCGGCCCGACGAGGAAGGGGGTGACCGTGCATGACCAGCCGTTGGCCCGGCCGTAGCGAAGAATCCCTTCACAACAGTCCTGGTGCCAGGGCACGACCTGCTCCAGGTCGATGGCGATCGCGACACGTTTGGTGGGTTCGGATGGCTTGGAGGGAGATTGGCTCATGTGAGGTGGGAGTGTTCAGAATGTGGTCCATTCATTGCCGCGGACATCAGATGGGGGTGAATCAGTGTTAAAGGATGGTTGTCCATAATGACGCAAAGGCGACAGTCATGGCGGTATTCCGCTCACCACGAGTCGCTATTTCTTTATTATGCATCAAACATGGCGTTATATCAACTTCAATTGACGGAAAATTGTATGGCGTTATGGGGGTGTGGGGATATCTTTTGGCTCATGGAGCGGTGCCGAGCAGGCACGCCACGCTTTTAAGGCGTATCGCCTTGTTTGGATCGTTTCCGATTGCCCCTTTGAAGGATATTGAGCATGTTTAAGAAGACCGCATTAGTTACCGCCCTCGCAGGCTTGGCACTAACGGGCACAGCGAACGCTGCCCTCGTCATTGATACCGACACTGATGGAACCGATTGGTTGATTCAGACTTCAGAGACTGGTGGGTCCCAGAGCTTTGAAGGCAACTCCGTCACATCAACCGCTAGTCGCACTGGCACATGGAGCCGTGGCGTGGTTGGGCAACCTGCTTATGGGTTCATCCAGTACTCAACTGGAGGCGCAGGGGATCCTGCCGCTGCAACTGCGACCGGCACGTGGACTTTCTCGAACCTTGCTGCAGGTCAGTACGACGTTGCAACGACCTTTAAAGCCAATGGTGCAAGCAATGTTCGCCACACCGTCCAAGGTGTCGAGGTCTTCGTAGATCAGTCAGGCCAACCCGATGCCAATGAAGGTCCGAGCTTCACCACTAACTATGTTGGAGACCGTCCTTTCGATTACAACTTCGTCATCATTGATACGGTCACGGTCGCTGCAAACGGATCGATCACAGTCACCATCGATAACTCGAACAATACCGGTACGCTCGCGATGGACTCGGTTGGCCTTACCTTGGTCCCCGAGCCCGGTTCGCTGGCCCTGCTCGGCCTCGGCGGCCTGCTGATCGCCCGTCGTCGTCGCGGTTAATTTCATTGTTTTGACCTTCAAGTGGTGCCACGTCCCGACGGGGGCGTGGTGCCTTTTTCTTTGGCACATCGATTCCTGCTCGCCAGGGTTTGCCGTTCAATCGTTGGATGCTTATGCGGCGGATCGATGGTCTAATGCTTTGCGCAGAACGAAAAAGAACATGATTTGGCGGCAATTTTTGTGAAGTTGAAGCGTTGAACTCTTTCCGGTTCGAGATCGTGAAGGAATATGAATGCGACGGATTCTGACTTGTGTCTTCATGCTGCTTTTGTCTGCAACTGCCATGGCTCAGGTGCCGGGTCGCGCAGACGTTGCCAAGGTGCCTGCGAACACCCAGGTCTGGGTCCCTGTTGAACGCACCACCGAACAGATCACACGCATCGAGCAGGGCGTGATCAAGCAAAAAATCGACACATGGCAAATCGACTTCCACCGTAATGAGGCGTACGCGTGCGGGCTTTCAGGCCACTACACGTTTCTGGTCGTCGAGCCAAAGAACAGCCCCGGCAAAGAAGCGCCATTGTGGGTTTACTTCCATGGCGGTGGTAGCGGCTATTTCGACGGGCAAGGCAACTACCAGACGCTGAGCTTTCAGAACAAGGACACGTGGAACAACGAGTCGTCGATACAGGTCCTGGGCAAGATCAATCCCAATCACCCTGTGATCAAGAAGGGCCGACTCGTTGACAACACGCTCGCCCGTAGACTCAACGAAGGCTATCGCCTGCTTGTTGTTTCGTATGGCGACCACGACCTGTACTCGGGCGTCGGCACGCCTTACCCCAACAACCCCAAGGGTGGCGAGGTTAACGGGCTGCAGGCGAGCATGTCCGCAGTGGAGTACACGGTCGCGAACTACCCGACGACACACGTCTTCGCGCACGGCACGAGTGCCGGTTCGCTTGGGGCCTATGCCCTGGGTTTTGCGTTCGCGCAGGAGGATGTCGATCTCAACGGCGTCGTGATGGACTCGGGGATTGCTTCTCAGAGACATATCCCGGTCAACGAAGCCTTTGCAGGTAAAAAAGGCTTCCCCCGAGCGGGCGGCTACAAGACCGATGGCATCATCGAGAAGGTCGGCGTGATGATCGACCCGGACTACCCCTTCCACCCCGAAGCCGCGGTGAGGGCAGGGTACAAGTCTGTCCCCATGCTGGTGATTGCAGGCGAGAAGGACCGTTTCTTCGGCGGGACATTCCCGCCGATCGAGCAAGCCAAAGAAGCGGGGCTGTCCAACAGTCTCTGGATCCACGACGGCTTACGTCAAGCCATCGATGAGCAGGAGGATTCGCCGCACAAGATCCTGATGATCAAAGGCGAGAAACATGTGCCCACCAACAAGGACGGCAACCCGGTGCATGACGAGGTGGATGCGTTTATCCGTCGGGTTGTTGCGTCTGAACCCCCGCACCCTTTTAAAAAGCTGTCAAGCCATGAACGTCCGTGAAGATGGTTTATCCTTCTGATGATCATGCAATAGGAAAGGTATGCAATGAACGCACGCTTTCTTTTACTCATTTTTGTTGCATGTTTCGTGCTTGCTGATGCGCATGCTCAGGAGCAAAAGCCCCCCAATATCATCCTGCTTTTTATCGATGACCTGGGCTATGCCGACACTGGACCGTTTGGCGCAAAGGATATTCCGACGCCCAATATCGATCGGCTTGCCAAAGAAGGCGTGGTGCTCACGCAAACCTATGTAACGAACCCGCCTTGCTGTCCCAGCCGTGTCAGCTTGATGATGGGGATGTACGGGCAGAAGTTTGGTAAGTACGGCATGTCACGCGGTCTGCCCATACCCAAAGACAAGCCGACGCTCGCTGAGTTCATGCGCGATAACGGATACGTCACCGGCCAGGTGGGCAAGTGGGATATTGGCGACAACGCACAGGGGCCATCTGCGCGCGGGTTTATGGAGGTAGCTGAACTGCCGCCAACGGTTCAAGGGGACAAGGTGCGGTACCTCGTTAAGGATGAGAAGGGTAAGCAGGTCTGGCTCACGGACCTCGATGGGGACCGGCTGGTCGAGTTTGTGGACCGCAACAAAGATAAGCCGTTCTTCATGTACTGGTCGCCGAAGGCCGTGCACTCGCCCCATGCCAATATCCCAGAAGAGCTGGCGTCTCGGACCACGGCCCCGAAGAAACGACGCGAGTTGGGGGGCGGCATTGTCTCCGTCGACGATCAGGTCGGGAAGATGCTCGCCTGTCTCGAAAAGAATGGGCTACGTGAGAACACACTGATCATCTTCTCCAGCGACAACGGGGCAAACTCAAGCGAAGGCGGGTCGTCGGCACCGTATCGCGGTGGCAAGGGTGGGGGCACACAACAGATCGGCTGGACACTGAGCCCGACGGTTATCTCCTGGCCGGGCGTTGTGCCTCAGGGTAAACGCTTCGCGGGGCTTTCCTGCACGCTGGATTTTTATGCCACGCTTGCTGCCGTGGCCGGGGTGGACGCGCCTAAGCATTTGGATGGCGTGAACCTCGTCCCATACCTCCGCGGGGAAAAGCAAGGCAACCCGCACGAGTTTTTGTTCTGGCTGAATAACGAGCCGGATGATGCGCCGCGCCGGCACTTGGTGGCCGTGCGTTGGAAACAGTGGCGGCTCTATCGCCAGCACGAGACGGACCCGTGGCAGCTCTTTGACATCGCCAAAGACCCGGGTGAGCACAAGGACGTCGCGAAGAAGTTCCCTGAAGTCGTCGAGCGAATGGCGGCCGAACACGCCGAGTGGAAGAAGAGCCACGCCCCCGCGCCCAAGATCGTGAAAGTCGAAGCTAAGAGCAACCCACCGACGGGACACGGCTGGGTGATCAGTGATGGGCGTCAAGTCGGTCAGCGTGGAGAAAGAGATAAGGAAAGAGACAAGGTAAGAGAAAGGGAAAAGAAGACGGATCGCGAAAAGAAAAAGGACAAGTAATGATGAAAGACAAGCGACAGACAATCATGCGTATTGTGATCACGCGCGTCCTGCCCACGTTCATCTTCTTGTTCGCCGTTTGCTCGACACGGGCAGGCGATCGCCCGAACGTTCTCTTTATTGTCTGCGACGATCTCAACACCCACGTCTCGATCTCGGGATACGAGCCCATCCAGACCCCGGCTTTGGATATGCTCGCGGCCGAGGGTATGACGTTCCATCGCGCCTTCTGTCAATACCCGGTCTGTGGCCCTTCGCGGGCGTCATTCCTTAACGGTCTGTATCCCGAATCCAGTGGTGTATTGGACAACAAGGCGGATATTCGACAGACGCGCCCCGGCACGATTTCGATGCCGCAGTTCTTCAAGCAAAATGGCTATTGGACGGGGAGTGTGGGTAAGGTGTTCCACTCGCCGAACCATGAGCACGGCGACGCCGCCTGGCACGAGCACCTCCGCTTCGTCAACGATGAGCTGCCCGTCGTGACCGCTGCCCGCAAGGCGTTTGAAGCCAAACACGGGCCGATCGACCAGGGCAAAAACCGCAGGGCCTGGAAAGAACTCGAGAAGAAAACCAAAGCGAAACTGGACGCCCAGACGCCCCCCGGTTATGGCCGCAGTGGCCTGACTGATGAGCAGCACAAAGACGGCAAGAACGCACGGCAGGTCGCCAAGTGGCTTAAGGATAAAGCGCACGGCGACAAGCCCTTCTTCATCGCCTGCGGCATCCAGAAACCGCACGTCCCCTTCCTCGCCCCGGACAAGTACTTCGATCTCTATCCAACTGAAAAAATTGTATATCAGCCCGACAAGCCTGATCTCTGGGACAGCCTGCCGAAGTCAGCAATCTCCAATCGTTACGGTGCCTTCGGCTTTGAACTGGGTAAGGAGAACGATAAGCTCCGTCGTGAATACATGCAGGCATATCACGCCTGCGTTTCGTTTATTGATACGCAAATTGCTCTGGTGCTCGAGGCTCTCAAAGAGAGTGGGCATTGGGACAATACCATCATTGTTTTCACCTCCGACCATGGCTACCACCTCGGCGATCATTTCCTGTGGGGGAAAGTAACCCTCTTCGATATTGGCGCCAGGGTGCCTTTCATCGTGCGCGCACCTGGCCTCACTAAGGGCGGCACCGAATCGCAGGCCATGGTCGAACTCATCGACATCTATCCGACGCTCGCAGCTTTATCCGGGCTCAAGGCACCAGATCATCTGCAAGGCACCTCGTTAGGCCCATTGCTTGATCAGCCCGGGAATCTGGGGCAGAAGAAATATGCCTACAGCGTGGTCAGACGTGGCAAGCAGCTTGGCTATGCTTTGCGTAACCAACGCTGGCGCTATGCCAAGTGGCCGGATGGTGAAGAACTTTACAACCTGGTCAACGATCCGCAGGAAAAGATCAACCTCGCCGGCAAAGCGAATCAACACGATCGGCTCGATGAATTCCGCGCCCTGCTGAAAGCGAAGCGATCTGAAGCCGCGAACCAAAGGAAGCCCTGAGATGATTTACACGCGTCTGTTTACGCGCATCGTCAGCGTTGCTCTGACGGCGTTCGCTCTTGCCGCATTGGTCCAGCCGGTCGCCATGGCGGCACCCCGTCCCAATATCATTGTTTTCCTCGTCGACGACTACGACAAGCAGGAGACCAGTGCCTATGGCGGCAAGGTACTGACTCCCAACCTCGACCGCCTCGCGCGTGAGGGTATGCGCTTTGATAATGCCTTTGTGACCAGTACGGTCTGTACGCCGTCCCGATATACATTCCTTACCGGTCGATGTGCCAGCTCATCCTATTATCACGGTTTCACCGAACAGTTTCCGATGGGTATGCAGACCTTGCCAGGCTTTAATGTCGCGCTGGAAGAAGACAACATGAACGTCGGCGCTGTCCTCGCGAAGAACGGCTACGCGACAGGGTTTGTCGGGAAATACCACGTGGGTGGGGAGCATCACGGGCCAGAGCAGCTGAAGAAACGCGGGCTGCACGATATCCCCAAGAATGTGCCTTACTCCCAAATAATCAATCGCAAGCAAAACGAAAACGAGAAACGCCACCGTGAACTCATCAAGGAGCGCGGCTTCTCCTGGGCGAAGCATGTTTACTGGGGGAACATAAAAAAGCCATTCAACATGCACAACCCCGAGTGGACGATCGAGGCGGCTGTCGAATTCATCGATCAGCACAAGGATCAGCCGTTCTATCTGCATTACGCAACGACCCTGCTGCATGGCCCGAATGCAAGTTGGTACAAGTCTTTGGATCATCCACGCATGACCGGCGAGGGACTCGTCGATCGCGATCCGGCTTTCAGCACGCGGCAGACGGTGATGCAACGCATCCAGAAGGCGGGTCTGACCGAAAACGAGGCGGGCTACCTTTGGATGGATGACACACTGGGCATGATCCTGGACAAGCTCGACGAGTTGAAGATCGCCGACAACACTGTGATTTTGTTTGTCGCCGACCACGGCTCGAACAACAAGGGGTCGTTGCAGAAATTCAGGGGCACCGAGGTGCCGTGTCTGATGCGTTGGCCGGCTGGTATTGAGGCGGGCGTGGTTTGTGATCAACTCATCCAGAACACAGATTTCGTGCCGACCTGGTTCGATCTGGCGGGCGCAACATTACCCAAGGGATATCACCACGACGGCGTGAGCCTGAGCCCATTATTCAAGTCGCCTCAGAAGGCTGTACGCGACCATGTGTATTGTGAGATGGGCGCCGCGCGTGCGGTGATGACCAAGGATTATGGCTACATCACTTTGCGATATACGCTGGAACAACTCGCCGCCATTCGTGCGGGTGACAAGCGGATAATCAAGTCGGCTCTCGGCCTCAGTGGCGGCGTCTCACGCTCGTGGAACCAGCACCCCGAAGCGATCAGCGCCGATCAACTTTACGACCTGAACAAAGACCCCGAGGCTCAGGATAACTTGGCTGCAAATCCAGCTTACAGAGCTACACTCGGAGACATGCGTGCCAGGCTCGCCGCGTCGCTCAAGCAGTTCCCCGGCCGGCCTTATGGCGAGTTCGTGCCCGGTGGTAACGCTGCTTCGGCAGAAGGAACCAGCGATGTCTTTCAACGTCTCCGTGATTTCGTGAATGAAGGCAAGGCTGGCAATAAAAAGACCAAGCGGTCACCCAAGTCGGATTCGCCTGATACGCCGTCCCGTAAGCAGCGCAGGCTCGACAGAACGGATCAATAACTTTTGTTGATATCTCTAGCAGGACTTTCTTTCTGCGACCTCGCCGAGAGAGAATGGAAAGCAAGACTAAGCTATATCGCACTGCCCCTGACAGTAGAGTGATTGAAAATGCTGGTAAAAGGAAACGATGGAATGATACGTTGGCTACTTCTGATCATCACTTGTCTTTGCATTCAGCCACTGATTGTCAACGCTCAGGTTGTAGAGCGTAAAACTCCGAACATCATCATTCTGTTCGCTGACGATCTCGGCTACGGCGAGCTCGGCTGCCAAGGCAATCCGCAGATTCCAACGCCGCATATCGACTCGATTGCGAAGAACGGCGTGCGTTTTACAGCGGGCTATGTGGCGGGACCGAACTGCAGCCCTTCGCGTGCAGGCCTTCTTACCGGGCGGACGCCGACGCGCTTTGGCTACGAGAACAACCCTATCGGAGCGAAGAACGAAGAGCCCGATCACGGCTTGCCACCCAATGAAATCACCATCGCCGAGGCTCTGCACGATGGAGGCTATATCACTGGCTTAATTGGTAAGTGGCATCAGGGCGGTACAGCGAAGTACCACCCCTTCCGACATGGCTTCGATGAGTTCTTTGGCTTTACTCACGAAGGCCACTATTTCGTCCCACCGCCATATAAGGGTGTCACGACGCTGCTCCGCCGAAAGACGCTTCCCGGCGGAGCCAAGGGGCTCTGGCTGGGCAAGGGCAACCTGCACTACCACGACATCCTTGGCCACGATGAGCCGGACTACGACGCGAACAACCCCATTGTTAGAGGTGGGCAGCCGGTCGTTGAAACCGAGTACCTCACCGATGCTTTCACGCGCGAGGCCGTCGACTTCATCGCCCGCCACGATGACAAGCCGTTCTTCCTTTACCTCGCGTACAACGCGGTGCACAGCCCGCTGCAGGGCGCGGACGCGTACATGGAGAAGTTCGCGCACATCGAGGACCTGCAGCGCCGCATCTTCGCGGCCATGCTGGCGAACATGGACGACAGCGTCGGTGCGGTGCTTGAACAGCTGCGCAAGTCGGGCATCGAAGAGAACACGCTGGTTTTCTTCTTGAGTGACAACGGTGGGCCGACCAAGGAGTTGACCTCTTCAAATCTGCCTCTACGCGGATCGAAGGGGCAGATGTACGAGGGGGCGCTCCGGGTGCCGTTTATGTTCCAGTGGAAGGGCAAGGTCCCCGCCGGCCTTGTGTACGACAAGCCGGTATGCGCCTATGACATCTTCGCCACCGCAGCGGCCAACAGCGACGGCGTTACGAAACCGGAGCAGGTCGAGGGCGTGGACCTGATCCCCTACCTCACCGGCAAGAATGTGGGCGTCCCCCACGAAACACTCTTCTGGCGGCAGGGGCGCAAGAAGGCGCTCCGCCACGGGGATTGGAAGCTGGTGCACATGGGTGGCAAACGCGCTGCAGGTTTGCCCAAGTGGCAGCTATATGATCTTTCGAAAGACCTGGCTGAGGAAAACGA
>JBMZAP010000020.1:0-32540 GCA_049611445.1 Phycisphaeraceae bacterium
GAGCCAGTCGAATTGCCAGCTGTAAAGGCAGTATTCTCATCAACGACGTACTTGCGAAAGCCGTTAAAGCTCTGGTTACTAACCCACATGCCGTTGGTGGCGGTCGGCCACTGCTGTGAAGCGGTGGTCACATCGGGGGCCTCAAAATCTTCGGACAGGACATTCGCGGCGTGCGACGAGACTGCAAAAGCGCACGCAGCGAGAGTCGTCAACAGAATCGTTTTATTAAACATTTAAGTCTCCTTCAAAGATGCCTTATGGCAAGGTTGGGGGTATTCACGCGACAAATCCATCGCGAATATCTTGCAAGCGCAAATAATATCTCAAGTCGTCATCCACTTAGATAGGCAAACGCCTATTTTCAAATTAAATAGCTATTTCTCGGGATACAAATACTTACTTGTAGGAGGTAGATTCGTGCTATCCGGCGAGACTGCAAACGACCATAAAAAACCCGCCCCATGGTCGGGGCGGTCTGGAGGCGTTCGATGTTTCTTTAGCTTCGCCGCGTCGTCGACAAGCAATCAGCAGGCTGCCGATCAATCCCCCGAAGCCTCGCCCCACCACTGCTCCATCTGCTCGCGCAGCTGCTTGACAACCTCCGGGTGTTTACTGGCCAGATTCGTCGTTTCGCCGATGTCCTGGCTCAGGTCATAGAGTTCCTCAACCTGCTCGCGCTCGACCTGCGCGTAGCCGGGGATGACCTGCTCGGCCTTGAGATACTTCCACTTGCCAACACGGACGCCGTTAATGGCGTAGATATTCTTCTGCCGACTGGCGTGGGTGCAGTAGTAGAACGTCTGGCGATTACCCTTGGGGTTCGTACCAAGCAGTAGATCGAGCTGATTCACGCCGTCGATCGGGCGGTCGTCGGGGACTTTGAAGCCCGTCAGCGCTGCGAAGGTCGGCAAAAAGTCCAGGGTCGCAAAGATCGCATCGCTCTCGGCTCCGGCTTTGACAAAGCCCGGCCAACGCACGATCGCGGGGACCCTGACCCCGGCCTCGTAGTTGCTGCCCTTGCCCGCACGCAACGGACCGGCGTCGCCCCAGAATTTTGCGCCCTCGGGGTGTCCCTTCTCGCGGTCACGGTACTTCTTCTGGTTCCACGGGCCGTTGTCGGTCGTGTAGATCACCAGCGTGTCGTCGGCGAGCTTAAGTTCGTCGAGCTTATCGAGCAGCCGACCGGTCTCGTAGTCAAACTCTTCGACAACGTCGCCGTAGAGTCCGCCCTTGGATTTGCCCTTGAACTTCGGCGAGGCGTCGATGTCGGTATGCATCATCGTGTGCGAGAGATACAGGACAAAGGGCTTGCCGTCCTTGCGGATGTTCTCAAGGTAGTTGATGGCCTTGTCGGTGTAAGTGCGGGTGATCGAGCCCATGTCGTCGGACATCCCCGCCTTCTCGTTGTTCTCGTGGTAGTAGATCTTGCCGTTGTCATTGGCGCCGAGCGCTCCAAAGTAGTAATCAAACCCCTGCTGCAATGGCATCCGCGTGAGGATGGCCCGGCGATCGGAGACGTCCCACTTGCCAATACACGCGGTCTGGTAGCCGGAAGCCTTCATAAGCTCGGCCCAGGTAATTTCCTCTGCAGGCATCCCCCACCCGCCGGAGCGCACGGGGTATCGGCCGGTGAGCAGCGCCGATCGCGATGGGCCGCAGACGTTCTGGGCGTAGAAGTTGGTGTACTTGGTGCCCTGTGCGGCGAGTTCATCCATCCGCGGGGTCTTGTGCGTGGTTGAGCCGAAGCAGCCGAAATCCGCATAGCCCTGATCGTCGGTAAAGATGATAAGGATGTTGGGTCGGAGGGGCTTATTGGCAAAGCAATTCAAACTGATCAGTGCCAAGATGAAAAAGGTCAACAAACGAACAGGCATCGCGTTCTCCAGATGAAGTCAGGCCACCATTATTGATGCCTAGACTACTGGAGACTTACATCAAACGCATCCAAATAAAAACCCTGCCAAAGAAGGCAGGGTTTTTGATTCGTCAGATTGAATCGACTTACTGCTGACCACCCACTGGCGACAGCGTGTAGTCGCGGATGGTGAAGCCCTTTGTCGCAACCTCCTGCACCACACCCTGTCGGGAGAGGGTCAGGGTGTTCTTACCCTTCTTCAACTGCAGTTTGATCGGCTTGGTGGTTTCCCACATGCCAACGGTGTGAGGCAGCTCGATCGTCGTCGCCTTGCCGTTGACAATAAGGCTGACGTTCTGCTTCCACGCAGGGACAGCGACGCGCATGGTCAGGGCGTAGGTGCCGGCGGCCGGTGCGTCGAACTCATACTTGACGTCTTGGTCACCGCCGTTGCGGGAGTAGTGCATCTGCATACCGCCAAGCGAGCTGTTGACGAAGAGGACTTTGCCGGTGCTCTTCTTGTGGCTCGTTGCTGCGACCGCAGGGATGGTGATGACGCCGGTACGGCTCACGCTGATCTCGCGGTCCTTGGCGGTGACTTCGCCGGAGACGAAGGGGTACTTGACCTTGGACTCGTTGGCTTCGCCAAGTTCTTCACCGACGGCGGCGAGGGTCTTGCTGCCGGCGGTTTCGATTAGCTGCTTCTGCGTGTTCAGTGCAATACTGTTCCAGAACAGGGTCTGGTTGCGTCCGCTTTCGAAGCCGGGCTTGCGAGGCTCGCCGTTGAGATCGCCGATCCAGAAGGCGCGTTGAACCTGCATATAGCCGTCCAGTTCACGCGCCTGCGTCATGGCGAGGAAATCGGGCGCGGCCATTTCACGGCCCGGTGCCCAGCCGGTCCCCCAGCCCGCGCCGAGGCAGGCGACCCAGCCGTCGGGTGTCCAGCGACCGAGGGCAGCGTGGCCCTTCTGCGGCTTGGCGACGGTCGGGACGCCGAAGGAACGCAGGATGAATCGGCCGAAGAACGCACGTCGGCCGCAGATCCCGCCGTTCATCAGGATATTCTGGAAGAACTGCAACTCGGGCTTATCGTTCTTGTTCTCTTGGCTGCCGTAGCGGACACAGGTGCGGACCAGCGAGACATAACGCCAGCGGTCGTCCTTGGTCGTGATGATGTCCGGGCGGTAGTTCCGTAGCATTTCCCGGCCCCAGGTAAGGATCTCGTCCGGCTCGTTGCCATTAACAACGTAGCGCAATTCCCACGCTTCGTGACGGTCGAAGTACGGGTCCAACTCCTTGGCGAGGTATGCCTTTTCATAGTGTTTGTAACGACCAACAGGATCGACCACCTTCGGTGCGTCGGTGTCTGCCTCAGCGTTACGCTGCTCGATCGGCTTGGCATGCTCAAGTGCAATGCCAAGCGCGAGCTCCTGATAGATGCCCTGCTGCTTGGCCTTGGGGCTGGCCTTAAGAATCTCGGTGTAGATCTGCATGGCCCGGCCATAGTTGCCGTCCTTCGCCCCGCCGGCATAGACCATCTGCAACATCAGCTTCTCATCGGCCAGCAACTGGCCAACAAGCTTCTTCTTGGAAGCGCCTTCTTGTGCGAAAGCCGCAAGCTTGTGCGGCGTTGCTTCCTTGAGGACAACAAACTTCGCGAGCTTGCCGTCGAGTTTGTCGGTTTTTAGCGCACGGTCCAGACGGAGCGCATCAAGCGACTTGGCGACACGGGCCTGGGCCTTGGTGAGTGCGGCTTGTGATTGCTCGACCTGCTTCTTGAACTTGGGTTCGTCTGCCTTGAGCTTTTCGTAGTTGGCCTTGCGTTCGGCGAGCGCGTCTTCGCCCGCCTTGCGGTTGTCCTGCCACTTCTTGATCTCGGCGTTGGCGGCGTCCTTCTCAGCCTGGGTCTTGGCTTTGGCGAGCATGTCCTTGCCAGCCTTGATGCCGCGGTCGGCCTTTGGGATCCAGTGGCCGGTAGCGTGGCCGATCAGGCCCTTGGCCGACCCGATCTTGCCGAGTTGTGCCTTGGCGGCATTGAGGTCAGCCTTGGCCTTGGCTTCGGCCTCAAGCGAAGTCTTGTACTCGGCCTTGGCCTGGTCGCTGACCTTGGGCAGCGCATCGACCAACTGTCCCTGCACGGATTCCATCTGCTTGGTGTAATCCGCCTTGAGCGTCTCGCCCTGCTGGGTCAGCGCGGCCAGGGCAGGCTGTTTCTTGGCCAACGCGGGCGTCGCAACCGCCAGCATCAGCGCGGCCAGTACCGCCGCACGCATCGCCGAGAGCATCTTCGTCTTCTTCACAACAAGCCTTCCTTCGTGAGATTGTCTGGATCCAATGCACGGCAAGTCGTCGTCCTGCCATGCACTGATTGGGTAGGGTCCTTCAGTATCAATACGCTGAATAAAAGCATAAATTACAGACGAGGCAAGCTGCAAACCCTGCCTTTGATAAAGTTAATCTGCCACAGACCGCTCAATCGCGATTTGAAGCATTAATTGAACGATTTTGAACACATCGATGGAGACCGTCATGCGAAAACTGATGCTTGGCTTACTGCTGTCAGCTCTGGCCTCGATCGCATACGCCAACACTGAGCCGGGCAAGGTGTACACCTATAAAGACGACAACGGCACACCGCGGCAGATGGAGATCTACTTCCCCGAGGACCACGACCCCGAAAAAGCCAGTGTGCCCGGCATCATTATGTTCCATGGCGGGGGCTGGGGCGGAGGCAACCGCTCACAGTTCCGCTACCTCTGCAACTACTTCGCAAGCAGAGGCCTCGTCGCCGCGACCGCATCCTACGAACTCGCGCCAAAAAACAAGGCGGACAAAACATGGGAAGGCTCGCGCAAACGCCCCTGCGTGATTGATGCCAAGAGTGCCATCCGTTGGTACAAACAAAACGCAAGCGAACTCGGGATCGACCCCGATCGCATCATCGGCGGCGGCGGCTCAGCAGGCGGGCATATCTGCCTGGTCGCGACGAACAACAAAACCCTTAACGATACGAACGACGACACTTCGGTCGACACCTCTGTCGTCGCTTACCTGCTATTCAATCCTGCGGTGAACGCGAACGAAGGCCCCGATAAAGAAGTCGACCCACTCACACACATCGGTAACGACCTGCCCCCCACCATCGCGTTCTGGGGCACCAAGGACAAGTGGCTCAAGGGCTGGGAACCGTTTCACGCTGATCTGAAAAAACGCGGCATCAAGACCGTCGAGGTCTGGCAAGCCGAAGGCCAAGCGCATGCTTTCTTCAATAAACAGCCCTGGCTGGACGTCACGATCACCGAAGCCGACAGGTTCCTCAATCGCCTTGGCTTGATCGAAGGCAAGCCCACTCTGCCGATCCCGGAGTCAGGGGAAAAAGTGGTCAAGAAACCTTATTGAAGGCAATTGCAAATCAAATTTTTTCGCAACCGATCGATGCGAGGCATTCAGGCCGGTCATCTATGTGGCATGCAGGGAATAGGGTATTGATCGCCTCTTATGGTTTAATGCCCAGATACTCCAGTGAGTGAAAATGCGACGTATCGAGGCTGGTCAAGACCTCGAAAAGCCCTGCCAACGGATATTGATTGGCGCGGATGAATTTGCAACACACATGATCGTGCCTGACCTTACTCCTCTTCATCCGGCTCAAGCTTGAGCAGGCTCTCCTGCAATTCCGCCAAGGCGATGAGCGTGATGGATGAACAGTCGGGATAAAGGGTGTTGTCCCAGAGTGTCCGCCGGACGCCGCCCATGGCGGGCTCGGGATCGCGCAGGTAGTACGTGCTTGGCGTCGTATAGATGAGTTGGCCCAGGAACCGCGCACCCAGCCCTGCCGCAAGGACGGGGCCGAACTGACGATCAGCAGGGACAATGCCTTCGTCACGAAGCGACAGTGCAAGCAGCGCGGTGGGCATGGCGGACTGCCAGTTCGGCTCGGGCGGGCTGCCGGGGATCGGCTTTTTAAAAACAAACCCACCAATGACATCTTCGGGGCCGAGCAGAGGTTTGGATCGAATCTGCTGTTCAATCAGCAGGTCAAGGTAGTCGGCCAATGTTTTGCGCCAGCTGTCGTACTTCTTGGCCGCAGCAGCGGGGTCGGGCTGCGCCTTGACCAGCAGTGGGCCTGCAGCGTCAAGGGCGTGTGCAACCCAGAGCAGATCAACCACACGGGGGTCGTTTTTATTCGCTTCAAAGAGGGCGTTGAGCACATCCCAAAGTGGCTTTGCAAGGGTCTTGCTTCCGGTATCTTCGTAATACGAGGCGAGCGCTGCAGCGATCACGGCCGTAGACGCACGGGAGAGGACTTGTTCTCCGCCTTTCTCGGCAAGGAAGCCGCCACCGTTAGGATTTTCAAGTTCCAGCAGTGCCTTGGCGAGTTGGTCGCGCCTGGGAAGTTGATCCGGTCTTAACGCATTGGGCGTTTCGCAAAGCGTGAGCAGCAGGAAGGCGGCCGTGAGATGTTTGGGCGGCCGGTCCTGCAGTGCGGCGTGTGGCGAAAGCTGATCGACCAGCCTCAGTGCAAGTGTCGCGCGGGCACGCATTGCATCACCCGCAAGATTGGCATCCAAGGCAACGGAACTGTATCGCGTCAACGCGTAGGCAAGCAGTGCGGTTTCGCGAGCGTCGGCCAGTTTCGGTGCGTATCGCTGAAGGGAAGGTTGATAGGTGCCTCTGACAACTTCGTTGCCACTGACACGGTCAGTGCTGATGAGTCGGTCCAGATACTGCGCGACGTGTTCAGCCAGGCCGGCAATTGTCCGGCTGTCGACCACCTGCTGTTGCAGCACCACATTGCCACGGGTCAGTTGACGCATCGGCTGAGCAGCGCCGGGGCGAACGAGGTGAATAACCTCGAAGCGCTGCAAGGCCGGCCCATCTGCGCGGCCGACCAGCGGCAACTCGTCGGCGTCGTATCCCTGCAGATCCATCAGGCGATAAATCTGGCGCGGCGCCGTGTTGTTGCGTGACAACTCAATCGCAGGCCAAGCGAAGTCAGCCTTACCGGCTAACGGACCGGCCAAACGCAAGCCGTGGAAACCGGGCGCGAAGGTCGAAAACACCGCCTCTTCCGGAGCATTGCCGGGCACAACGACCGACTCAAGGTTGTAGCCAAATTGGATATCCAACTGCACCCGTTGATGGGCGTCACGGATCGCAATCTGTAAGAGTTCGGGGTCAGCGATATTTAACTCGATCGCCCGCTTCATCTGCTTGTCTTTGAGTTCTTCCACGGCCTGTCGCGTCGCGGCGGCAAGCAGCGGAGCGAGTTGGATCGGAGGCCCGGCGGCATCGATCGACGCTTTGACATCAGAACGGATCGCTTGGCCTCGCCCCATGACCCGGCCGTCGTCTCGTAGGGTCACGTACACGCCAAACAACCCTTGGACTGCGCGGTCGGGCAGGTCCTGATCCCCAGGAACCCCCGCCTCTGCACGCAGCCAGGACTGGACCCAGCCGTACCCCGCTTGGGCGTCCGCCCAGCCGACTTCAGGGGCCTCCTGAGCAGGCTTCACGGCATCCTGAGCCAGCGTGCCGCCAGCATGCAACAACGCAAAAACCGCGACCATCAGGCCCAGAACGTTGTTTTTTTGCATCATCCTACCGATGCGGCCTTCCCGATCGACTCTCTTTATTTGCTGCAAGTTCATGCTATAACTCGACTTATTATATTTTTAAGCTCAGAACTATGCTATCGGACGCCCTTGGGGTATGCTTACTGCAGATCAGTGTTCAGGAGTGACCCATGTTCGAGACATTCTTCAACCTAAATAGCCTGGAAGCAGGCCACCGCAAGAAGATCATCATCCTGACGCTCCTGACATTTATTGCCTTGTGCTAGCTCACCAGCATAGCCGATCGGTCGCCCAGACCCTTGCCCGACATAACAGGACGAATAAAAAAGCACCGCTATTGCGGTGCTTGTTGTTTATAGCGTTAAGCCAAATCGCTACAGAAACTTAGGCCAGTGACGGGTCGAGGTTTTTCACGACTTCGACCAGTTCCGCGACGTGATCGGCACTTTCCTTCAGCAACGCGCCTTCCGCGTCGTTCAAGTCGATCTCGATGACCTTCTCCACGCCTGCCGATCCGAGCAGGGTCGGGACACCAACGAACAGGCCGTTGAGGCCGAACTCGCCGTCACAGTACGAAGCACAGGGGAGGATGCGCTTCTTGTCTTTGATAATGGCTTCGACCATCTGGACCGTACCCGATGCGGGGGCGAGGTAGCCGGAGGTGCCCATCTTCTTGACGATCTCGCCGCCGCCCTTCTTGGCGCGTTCGACGATTTCATTGAGACGGTCTTCGCTGATGAACTGGGTGACGGGGATGCCACAGATATTCGTATAGCGGGGTAGCGGGACCATGTCGTCACCATGACCGCCCAGCAGAAGCGCGTTGATATCTTCAACGGAGAAGCCAGTCTCCATCGCAATGAATGTCTTGAAGCGTGCGACGTCGAGGCAGCCGGCCTGGCCAATGATCTGGTTCGTTGGGAAGCCCGTTGCTTTCCACATCGTGTAGACCATGGCGTCCAAGGGGTTGCTGACGACAATGACGATCGCATTGGGCGCGTACTGCTTGATGTTCTCACCAACAGACTTGACGATCTTGACGTTGGTGCCGATCAGGTCATCGCGGGACATGCCCGGCTTTCGAGGGATGCCCGCCGAGACAACAACGACATCCGAGTCGGCGATCTGGCTGTAGTCGTCGGTCGCGGTGATGTTGCTGTCAAAGAGTTCCATCGGCCCGCACTGAGCGAGATCGAGCATGCGGCCGTCAACAGGGAGCATCTCGCTGCCATCTTCAAGTTTGCGTTTGATATCCACGGCGACGACATCACCGAGTTCTTTGATGGCGCACCAGAGGGCGACGGATGCGCCGACGTTGCCGCCTGCGCCGATGACGGAGATTTTTGCTCGCTTGGGCATAATTCGGTTCCTTTTGCGCGGGTTTGCCGCGTCGTTTCATGGTGTGACGTAACGGATCGACCATGATAGTGGCGTGGGCGTGGCTGGCAACGTGGCCATGCAAATCTCAAGAATCTATAGCAGCAGCCGGGTGGGGCCTTGATCCTGTGGATAGATCGCATAAACTGGCCGCCCCATGCTTGTGATGCACGACGCCATCTCGATTCTTTGTCACGACGAACCGGGCAGTTCGCCCAAGCGGTAACTGCCTCATTCGCCCCTTATTTCGATGACCCCCACGACTGCGTGAAAACGTAGGAGATTTGCTATGAACACGATGACCCTGACCCGGCGGATCCGTTCGCCGGAAGATATCCAAGTCGGCGACTACGTCGTCAAGAGCTTCACTCACTTCCAGCTCGTCCCCGGCCCACTGGAGCCGAAGGTCGCCGGAGAGTCGGTCGAGCCGATCATCCTGACCGGGTGGTCGTGCGGCGCGGGCGAGCCTCTGGAGGTCCTGGCGGTATGCCTGCCGTTCGTCATGGTGAAGTGCTGCACCTACGGGATCCGTGAAGCGATCGATACCCGTCAGCACGTGCTGGCCAAGGTCAGCAAAGCCTACGCACGCGCCGCCAAGCCCAAGCCCGAAAAAGAGAAGAAAAAAGGTAAGGGCAAGAAGCGTAAGAAGAACAAGAAGAAGTAAGCACGAACAACTCCGGGTGGAAACCCGGAGCTGTTTAATGCGCTATGCGACTTGTTCGAGCTGTTGTGGCGACAAGTGCTCCGGGTTCCCACCCGGAGCTAAGCAACACGTAGCGGGCATCAAGGCTTGGGCATCATGGCGCCAAACATGGTCCCAACCAGCAACAGGATCAGCGGGCCAGTGACCAGTAACAAGGTGATCACCAGATTGCGATTGGTGTGTTTCAGCCAACTGGCCATTGCTACTTGAGCAGCGGCTTTGGGCTGAGCTTTTCCTCCAGTCGCTTCATTTATTTTCATTAATTCTCTAGGCGATAAAGGCGAATCATTACTCTTATAAATCTCGCGCCTTTGTGCAACGATCGCAGGATCGACTGGCGGCGCGTTGTTACCGAAGGGCTTGCTGCGGATAAAGGTGAGGATGTCAGCGATGTCCTGATCGGAGATTGGGAAATGCTTAAAGCCGTTCATGATCGTAGCGATGGCGGGCGGCTCATATAGCTTGCCATTTACCGTGATCGGTCCTTCCACACCATTGAGCACCAGAGTTGCAAGCATCTCGGGGGTGCCGTCCTGGACCCAGTCCGAGGGCGACAGCGGTGGGCCGGACCCTTCCAAACCAGTGCCGTCCTCAGCGTGACAGTTGGCACAGTGTGCGGCGTAGAGCATCGCGCCGGCCTCAATGCGTGCAAGTGTTTCAGGGTCCACCACCGTGCGCTCGTATACAAAGATGTCATTGAGCTGAGCAACAAAATCAGCAAGCGCCTCGGGAGCATTTTCTTGCAACGCCGTAAAGATCTCCGGCTTGCCATCCAACTCCATTGGATTGACAAGCATTTCACGACCCTGCGCAAAACCTTCAAGGATGGCCTGCTTGTTCTCCTGGGTGTATTCGTCGGAGCCCAACTTGGCAACGAGTTCGTCCACGACCCTGATCTTGTCCTGCTCAACGGCCTGCCCGGACAGGGTCTTCAGCAGATCGTTGCGCTGGTCAGCAAAATCCGGTGAATCAACAAGCGCGAGAAGCGAGCCAATGGTCAGGTCGCCAGTCTCGACGGCCTTGACAAGTGCACCGGTGAGCATCTTCTTGATCGGGCCGTCATCAACTTTGGCAAGCATGACCGCCTCTTTACCACGGAGGCCGCTGATCATCGCACCAAGGAAGAGCTTGTCATTGTTTCGCCGCTCGATCACACCCAGCAAAACGTCGTAGGCCTTTGGCGTATCGATACTGGCGAGAATGCCGGCCGACAGTGCAAGCTGCATATCCAAAGCCCAGCCGGGATTGTCGCTGGCGTAGTTCTCCATCAGGCCGACAAACTGCCGAGCCTCGGACTCACCTTCCCACGCCTCGGCCAGGCGGATGACCTGCGCACGGACACGCTGGTCATTGGTCGCTCCGGCAGCGAGGAGCGTCGTCGCTTCGAGCTTGCCCATGCCTTCAAGCGCCCAAAGCGCGTGGATGCGGGCCTGCGGGTTCTCGCTGGTCGTCGCCATCGCATTGAGCGGGGCGACCGAATCGTTATCACGCCGCTGAACAAGCAGCCGCTGAGCGGTATGGCGGTGCCATGCGTTGGCGTGCCCAAGCAGTTGGACCAGTGCAACACTCTCCATCTCCGAGAGCTTCGGCGACGCATGATCGATCGGCGAGTCCTTGTGGACAACGCGATAGATCCGGCCGTAACCAATCGGCTTATCCAGCCCACGGGCAGCGATATGCCGCCGCAGGTAGTCGGTGATGTAGGTCTGGTGCTGGATCAGGCCGCGGTACAGGTCCACGAGGTACAGCGCGCCATCCGGTCCGGTGTACGTATTGACGAAACGATTGCGTTCATCGGTCGAGGTGATGAACTCTTTGCCCTCGTAAGCGGCCTTGACGGTGGGCTTGCCCTGCTCATCCGTGCCGATGATGGCACGCTTCACGAGGTTGCCGGCCGGCTCGGGGATGAAGACGTTCTGGTAGTACTCCTCCGGGAACTGGGTGCCGCGGTAGATCTCCGGGCCACAGGTTGCCGTGGCAGACTTGAGCTTCCATGTCTCGTGATCAACGGTGTTGGGCTTGTAGCCTCGGTTCACGCCGGGCGTCGGGTGTGAGGGCCAGACCTTGTTGTTGATCTTAAGCGTGCCGGGGTTGAACTTAAAGTTGGGGTTGCGCTTGGTCACGCTCGGCGGGAGCATCTCGTACTCGACCGGCGTGGGGTTGCGGTTGGTGAGAATTCTGCCGTCGTCGTCCTGGGTGATGCCCCACTGCCCACGGAACTCGGTGCCGCCTGCAGGATTGCGGTCCGTCGCCTTGTCGGTACGGAAGCGGACACCGCTCTGCTTATAACGGCGTGTTGACTTGGCGTTGTAGTACCAGTTGTCCAGGCCATAGAGCAGGCCGTTAGCCTGGTGCTCGACATTGGACTTGGCCTTACCGTCGTTCGAGTAAGTTGGGTCAATGGTCTGCTTGAAGCCGGCGGTGCCGTTGGAGTTGACCTTGACGAAGTAGAGCTTCTGATAGTCGGCGTAGAGGATGCCACCCTTGGCAAAGGCGATCGCACGAGGCAGAATAATCTTGTCAAGAAAAACGGTGCGCTTGTCCATCACGCCGTCACCGTCGGTGTCTTCGAGGATGACGATGTTGCCCTTGGGCTCTTCCTCAGTCTTGGCGTACTGGTCGGCCATGTAGGTTGTCATCTCACAAACCCAGAGCCGGCCGTCCTCATCCCACGCCATCGCAACGGGGTCCACGACCAGAGGCTCGGCCGCGACGAGTTGGATCTCAAAACCCTCTTCGATCTGGAAGCTCTTGAGCGCTTCCTCCGGCGATAGCACCGGGGAGGGCTTGTTCATGATCTCGTCGGGCGGGTTGATCGACATGTCATCCGCTGACACAGACAGCGGGGCCAGTAGCACGGCCAACAGTGAGACGGACAAACGCACGATAGGCAATCGGTTCATAGCAATCGGATGGTTAGGGGGCACATCAAGCAGGGTTGTTGAGGCGGAATAAGGACCGCGCCCAAGCCCTATATCTTACGCGGATCGAGCTTTACGAACAGAGCCGTGGGCAGTGCTGGCACGATCACGCCAGACGCTGCCCACGGCTCGAGAACGGAGAAAATTCGAGCTTATCGCACGTTCGGGTTGCCGAAGCCGTTCCAATAGCCGTTATCCAGCGTGCCGTCGCCGTCAAAGTCGTCGACCTCCTCGGGCTTCATGGACTTGGCGTGGCCGTCGGCAAAGGCAAACTCACCTGTCCCGTGGCCTCGGGCACCGGGCATGGCTCGGCCGCCATTCTCCCCGGAGGTGCCGTAGTAGCCGCTGCCCTTACCGCTGCCACCGGCAATGCGCTCCTGCGTGTAGCGAGGGTCGAGGGCATATTGGCCGTCAATCGCCTCACCATCGCTGTTGACCACGCCAAAGGTATCGCCAATCACAAGGGTGTCGGAGGTATTGGTGATCGTCGCAGCCTTTCGCTTGAACTGTGCAGTCGAGCGTGCGTTACCCAGGTACTGGTAGTTGTAGCCGTAACCGCCGTAGAGATCGATCTGGTCCGTCGGTGTGGAGGTCGGCGTGAAACTGGC
Source organism: Phycisphaeraceae bacterium (assembly GCA_049611445.1). GTDB lineage: Bacteria > Planctomycetota > Phycisphaerae > Phycisphaerales > Phycisphaeraceae > JAHQVV01. The sequence continues at coordinate 13,041 of JBMZAP010000020.1, forward strand.
GGTCGGGTTCTCAGCCGCGGTGTGAGCCTCAACCAGGCAGGACTGGTGCCAGAAGGGCTTGGAGAGGACCGACTCGGTCAACTCCAGGTGCGGGTTCTGAAAGACCTCGACGCTCTGGATGCTCGGGTAGAGGTAATCAGGCCAGCGGGGCTTGGAGCCGTGCGGCCGGGCGGCGCTGGGGATGGCTGAACTGTGCCAGGGGTACTGATCTTTCCGCTCGGCAAGGTAAGCCGCCATCGCGATCGACCCGATCTGACGGACATTCGAAAGCGACTGGCTGTCACGTGCAGAGACACGGGCCGCACCAAGCGCGGGCAGGAGAATCGCGATCAGCAGCGCAATGATGCTGATGACGACGAGCAGTTCGATGAGCGTGAAGCCGAGGCCGTGGTTACGCTTTTGGGCAAACATGATCCGGTTTCCTTTTGGAAAAGAGTGTCAGTCGCATTGTTGAGAACGACTCGCAGTAACATAACGAATTACAAAAATTACTGCAAATCATTCTCAATTAGAACCATTCAAAAGAGAGCATATACTCTTTTGAGTACCGGCTGCTAACATTGCACCCCGTTTGCATCCGAACCCACCGCACCAAGCCATGCCAGACACGATCCAGTCCAAACTGACCCCCGGCGACCACAAAATCGCCATCGCCTGCGGGCGATTCAACGAATACATCGTGGACCGCCTGCTGGAAGCGGCAGTCGATACCTGGCACATGCTCGGCGGCGAGGATGAAAACCTCACGGTCGTGCAGGTGCCCGGGGCCTTTGAACTGCCCGTCACCGCACTGAAGCTTGCCGAGTCGGGCGACTACGCCGCCGTGATCTGTCTGGGCTGCGTGATTCGTGGCGAGACCGACCACTATGATGCTGTCGTCGAGCAAACCGCCAAGGGCGTGAAAGACGTCAACGTCAAGACCGGCGTCCCCTGCATCTTCGGCGTGCTGACCTGCGACAACCTCGAACAGGCTATCCACCGGGCCGGCGGCAAAGTCGGCAACCAGGGGCGATACGCCATGATGGCCGGCGTGGAGATGGCCAACCTCATCGAGTCGCTGGGAGAATGATGCCTTGCCCCCTCTCCCTTCCAGGGAGAGGGTTGGGGTGAGGGTCCAGCGTCATGCTCACAATGAAATACTGAACAAGCCTATGTCTGTTTAACGCCCCACCCTCATCCCCCGCCTTCTCCCTGAAAGGGAGAAGGAGCCCAAGCCAACAACTATCTAAACTACCCCCATGACCACCCCCACCCGCCGCGACCTGCGACGCCTCGCGATGCAGGTCCTGTACCAACTCGACGTCACGTCACCGAAGCACAACCCCGGCCATGCGCCGACGGTGCTGCCCAGCGCTGAAGACCTGGCCGAAGCGCTCGATGAGGAACACGACAGCCTCGCGACCCGCAAGAAAGCGGCCCAACTTGCGCTGGTTGCATGGGCCGATCATGAGCAGGCCGACGAACAGGTCACGCAACTGTCACCCGACTGGCCGACACACCGCCAGCCTCCGGTCGATCGCGCGATCCTGCGTCTTGCTTATTACGAAATGTCTTCTGGCCACGCCCCGGTCAAAGTCGCGATCAACGAAGCCGTCGAACTCGCCAAGCAGTTCGGGTCCGAGCAGAGTCCCCCGTTCATCAATGGTGTGCTGGACAAGTTGGCGCGGGCCATCAACGCACCAGAACCGGCAGAACCCACCGAGCCGCAACCCGCGCCGCCTGGCGATGCAGATGCGTGGCTGGATGATGCAAAACAAAACTAAGAAGCCAAACGCGAATCACCATGCCCTTATTCAAAGCTGTCTTCGGCAAACTCAAGAAAGGCTTGTCCCGCACCTCCGAGGGAACAGGCTCGGCGATCCGTTCCCTGCTCGTCGGGAAGCCACTGAGCAACGAACTGCTGCGCGACCTTGAGAAGGCATTGATCCAGGCGGACGTCGGGATCAAGACCGCGATCGAGTTGCGCAAGGACATCGAGGCCGGGTGGGAACGCTCGGAAATCAACAACGGCGACGAGGCCCTCGCTTCGCTCAAGGACCAGCTCGCCGCGTACTTCCCCGAAGAAGACCGCACACTGAACTTCAACGCCGATGGCCTGACCGTCATCCTTGTCTGCGGGATCAACGGTGCGGGCAAGACAACGAGCATCGCGAAGATCTGCAGTGCGCTGCGGGCCGAGGGTAAGAGTGTCCTGCTTGGCGCGTGCGACACCTTCCGCGCCGCGGCAGTCGAGCAGCTCGAAGTCTGGTCGGGTCGTCTGGGCGTCGAGGTCGTCAAGGGCCAGCAAGGCGGCGACCCGGCAGCGGTCGCGTTTGATGCAACACAGGCTGCAATCTCACGTGGCGTCGATGTGCTCATCCTCGACACCGCAGGTCGCCTGCATACGCAGTCCCATCTGATGGACCAACTCAGCAAGATCCGACGCGTCGTTGAGAAACAGCTGCCGGGTGCACCGCATGAAGTGCTGCTGGTGATCGACGCGACCACCGGACAGAACGGCGTCAATCAGGCCAAGGTCTTTGCCGAATCAACCGACGTCACCGGCATCTTCCTGTCCAAGCTCGACGGCAGCGCACGCGGCGGCATCGTCATCGCCATCCGTGAAGAGCTCGACCTGCCCGTCAAGTTCGTCGGCGTCGGTGAAACCCCGGACGACGTCGAACCCTTCGACCCGGCCAACTTCGTCGAGGCCATGTTCGCGGTGGATTGATTGGGTGATTGGGTGAAGTTCGATTGGGTGAAGTGCGCCACGAAGGTTGTATCATGCAGGACGAAGATCAACAGACCGATCACCAGCAGTCCATCGCCGATCCGCAGACGTCGGGTCCGAGCACCACTTCACCAATTCGCCCGATCACCCGATCATCCAATGGCCCCTCGCGCGACATGTTCGGCGGGCCCTGGCTTGGCGTGATTGTCTTTATCCTGATCGCGGTCATTCTGGGCTGGGGGTTGACCAAGCTGTTCCAAGGCATGGTCAGCCAGACACAACAGACCATGTCGGCCGATGCGTTCGAACACGGCTTTGACGCGACCCGGGCCTACATGCTCAAGCGGGACCTCGTGCTGGGTGTCCGCGCGGGCGGCGACGTTGCACTCGTGCCATTCAAGGACGATCTGCCACGCAGTGCACCGGGCCGATACGCGTGGCCGACCGCTGAGGATTATGCAAAGGACCCAAAGGCATTCGAAACAAGCCATGGGCTGATCGGCATCGTCGCGTCGGGCACACATGTCCAGTTTGTCGAAGTCATCGACGACCGCGACAACGCACAGACGCGGATCCTCGTCATGACTCGGCTACTGACCGGGCCCTATGCACGAAACACGCCCGTACTGGGGATGCACCTCGAATCGGCCGATATCGATGAGCAGACGGGCCGTCCACGTTACGTACCGCGTAGCGACCTCTTCCAAGCCATCGAGACCAAGACGAGCCCGGTACAATCCCAACCCCCGGAACCGAGCGGCGAGCAGCTATGAACCAGGACGCGGATCAACCGAAAGATGCCTCGCCTGAGGAAGACGCGCCTGTCGTGCACACCGCGACACTCAGCGAACCCAAGGCACAGCCAGGCAAAGGGGCGAAACAAAAAGAGCCCAGACTCAGCCGCAAAGAACGCAACGCACGGGCCAAGGCCGAGTACAAGGCCGCACGCAGCAAGTACAACTCCTGGTGGTCCTACTACCACGCCGAACAGATCATCAAGCCCTATGGCTCGGTTGGCGGCTGGCTATGGAAAGGCACGATCAAGCCGATCGGCACGGTGGTCATCATCGTCATCGTGTTCCGCTCGATGCTGCTGGACTGGAACGATGTGCCGACCGGTTCGATGGAGCCGGAGATCCACGTCGGAGACCGGATCGCGGTGAACCGGCTGGCATACGGGCTGCAGTTCCCATTGACTGGCCCCCAGATCGGCATCCCGTTTACGCCGTTGCAGTGGGACAACCCGCTGGACGGCATCCCGCAGATCGAATGGGGCGCAGGCCCTCAACGCGGCGACATCGTCACGTTCTGGAACCCGGTCACCGACGTCCGCATGGTCAAACGCATCGTCGCAGGACCAGGCGACACCATCGAAATGCGCGGCGGAAAACTCACGATCAACGGCGAGGCCGCGGGCTATACGGAATTAGACCCGGTCGAAGCGGGCCTGCCGCTGCGAACGAAATGGCAGATCGTCAATTCTCTGGGTCGAAAAGACTATGACGACGCGGCCGTCGAGTATCAGTCTGAAAGCCTGCTCGGCCTGACACGTAAGGTCCAGCACATCAAAGAACGTTGGCTGGATGAACTGACGGTCTTCGAATACCCCGATGGAACACGACGCGGCATTGAGGGCCGGCTGGTGCCCATCAAGGCCCAGGAGTTTGTCCGCAACCCCCAACAGCCCGACCAACTCGTTCCCATCGAGGTGGACCGAAAAGTCCCGATCGATGTGTTTCTCAGAGACAACCCGGCCGTCAAAGTGGTCTACCAATTTAAAGATGGCACGCCCTATCTCGGCGATGAGGCGGTGAGCCAGAATACGTTCGCCGCATTTCTGCTTAAGCGTTACGAGGCCGGTGTCGAAGCGGACCTGCTCAACAAGATCGGCCTTGGTGTCAAGGATCACGACTTGCTGGTCGATGGCCAACCCAAGTTCAGCGAGCAGTTCATGACGGCACTGCAGGATCGATTCGACCTGCTTGAGAAAGACGAGCAGGAAGCATTACGCTTCAGCCTGTTTGGCGACCTCGAACTGATCCGACGGCTGTTGAGCACGAACTTCGGGCCTTATACCGTGCCGGACGAGAGCTATCTCATGATCGGCGACAACCGCAACAACTCCAGCGACGGCCGGTTCTTCGGGCCGGTCAAGCGTAGTGAGATCACGGGCAAAGCGTTTGCCGTTGCTTTCTCGTTTGAAGACAACAAGATGCTCACCCTCCCGCCCGACCCTGCGTGGGGGCGATTCTTCAAAGATCTGGATTGACAAGTTTGAGCTTAGCGCGGCCCCGCAAGGGGCCGGCTCATATGCCACTGCAAACCAGATACACTCGGCCCTGTCGGGCCGCCGCTAAGTATCGGAATCCAGCCAAAGCGTCACCGGGCCGTCGTTACAGAGCGACACCTTCATATCTGCGCCGAATCGTCCCGTCTCGACCCGGCTAACACCCAATCCGCGTAAGGCTTGAGCAAACGCATCACACAGTGGCGAGGCTAATTCCGGCGGAGCCGCGTCGATAAAACTAGGACGGTTGCCCTTCCGCGCATCACCAAACAGCGTGAACTGGGAAACAACCAACGCCCCGCCTTCAACGTCGATAAGCGACTTGTCGAACTTGCCTTCGTCGTTGGGGAACAAGCGAAGATTGACGACCTTCTTCGCGAGTTTGTTGACTGTTTCCTGTGTGTCGTCTTTGCCGACACCGACAAGCAGCAGGTAGCCGCGATCGATCGACCCGATGGGTTGTTCATCGACGACGACGCTGGCATGGCTTACGCGCTGAAGCAGGATCCGCATGCCGCCCAGTGTAAATCAGGACGGGTCAGCCATGCGACCGAGGAACAGTACCGCACCGGTCCGGTTGTCACGGATGATGTAGACAAAGGGATGATCGGCCTTGAACTCGTAAGGCCTAGGCGGAGCGGACTTCGCACCGATGACCACGGCGGTGGCCGCTGCGGCCTCGCTCCCGGTTTCATCGACCTTGATGAACGCCTTGTGGAACACGTCGGTGATATAGAGCAACTCACCCTCAGCCGAATCGGTGATGCCGGTGAAGTCGGCCTTGTTCTCATCGAACGCGTCCGTCAGGCCCAAGCGCTGCAGCGTAGGCACCAGCTTCGTAGACAGCGTCGATTCCCACTTGGGCAAGAGCACACGCACCGGCCCACGCTTCATCTCGGACACCCATTGATTCAGCGCCCTGTTTGACAGTTTGCCTTCAAGCTTCGCAAGCCCATCACGCTCATCAGGCAATAGCACCAGCATCGACAGGTCGCCGCTCTTGTAGGGCATCTCGAGAATATCCAGCCCATCGAGGTCGGCGTACCGCAGATGCTTGTTGGGCAGCATCATGGTCGGCGTCTTGGATGCCTCTGCCCCGATCTGATGGAACGGGCGGTCCTGGGTCCAGTCCGGCTCAAACTGATACTGCCACGAGCCCTTGAAGTAGATCGCGTTCGCGAGCACCAGCCGCGTCAACGAATCGATCGATCCTTCGGGCAACAGGTCCTTAATACGGTCCTGTGTTTTTTCTTCGACCCACGCATTGATCTTTTCACGCTCGACATCGGGCTTGCGCTTGAAATCGACCGCTTCAAAGCCCGCGTCGTAGTTCTGCTCGAGCGTCTTCAGGAACGCCTCACGGAACGGCATCGACTGTTCGCCCCACAGGCTGTTGGCAACCGACAGCGCATAGGGCTTATCTTTGCCATCAAGCTGCTCGAGCAACTCCGACAGCGAACTGTGGTATCCATTGCGCTCAATGCCCGGGTTGACATGCAGGACTTTCTCGAACTGGGATCGTGTATTGCCTTCAGCACCTTCGTAAGTCAACGACAACGCGGCGGTGATACTGATGGGCGAGAAGAAAATGTTCTCCTTCAAATCAGCCTGCCCGGCAAGGTCGCCGTAGAGATCAAAGGCGAACTGGTTGTTCGTCATCACGGCATGTGTGTACCAGGGAAGCGGCTCGACACCATCTTCGACCGGGGCCGCTTTGTCCACGGCCTCGCAGCGGATCACGCCGTCCGGGCCCTGCTTCATCACGTGGATCGGGCCCTCAAACGGCACCGCCTCAGGCACCTCAATGACGGGCTGATCGGCTACCGCGGCGGACGTCAAAACCAAGGAGAGGGCTGCAGTCAGCAGGGTTCGCGTCGATTTCATGGCGGGGCTCCATTCAGGTGGGGTCTTGGCGGGTGTGCCTGTATAGACGCCCCACAGGCCGCCGGGTTCCCGCGACTATTTGCCGTCGAATGCCTTCACGACCGTCGAGGGCTTATGGCCGATGCGATGGGTTTGGACCTGAATGGATGTGGCGGGTGACACATTCACGCTCCCGGCATAGGTATTCCAAGGCCCCTTGAACTTGCCATTGCGACTGACTCGATAGCCGATGGATGCACCCGGATCGCTGCACTTGATCACGGCAATGTGGCTTTCCCCACCGGGCTTACCCTGACCAAGGACAGCCAATTTCTCGAAGATGACCTCCGCCTCCGGCGTGGTCGGCTGTTCGCCATTGGGCGGCCAGATGTGTTTCTTTACGAGCTTGGTCTCGGGCAAAACAAAGCCAAGATCGCCTGTGTCCTTGATCCACGCGTCGAGCTTGGCCCGCATCGCCTTGATCCGTGCCTGATGCTCGGGGGCGTCGATCAGGTTGTTGGTCTCCCAAGGGTCGGCCTGCGAATCGTAAAACTCCTCGGCCGGCCGCGTCTTGGCAACAAACTGCCAGTGCGCGGGGTTGTCCGAGCCGGTCTCGCGCAACTTGTACAGATCATGTGTCATCGGGATCTGTTCGCGATATGCGACCGGCAACAGGTAGGGCACATCCGTCTTGTAATTCTTCGTGTAGCGGTACCGGCCATCGGACACCGTGCGGGTCTGCTCGCGCTCAGCGTCGAAGCGGTCAGCATTCGCATAGGCGTAGCCGTTTCGGTAGTCGTCGCGCTCGGTCGCATGTTTGCCAATGAAAGGCGTACCGTCGAGACGTGCATCAGGCTTGATGCCGGCCAGTGAAAGGACCGACGGCCCAAGATCAACAAAGCTGACCACGCGTTTGCTGCGCGTGCCGGCGTCCTTGCCATCGGGATAGCGAACGATCAGCGGGACACGCGTGCCGGTATCAAAGCATGATCGTTTGCCTCGCGGCAGGCCGACGCCGTGGTCGGACCAGAAAATCACGACCGTGTTGTCGAGTTGACCCGCGTCTTTGAGTTCCTTCATCTTCTGACCGACCCACTGATCCATCGCAGCGATGTTGTTGTAAGTCCGACTCATCGCTTCACGCACTGCGGGCGTGTCCGGATAGATTGGAGGGATTGGGACATCCTCAGGTTTGATCACGACGGGCCTGACTTTTGATTTTGGAAATGCCTGGCTCTCATGCGTGCCGGTGTGGTTAAAGACAGCAAAGAACGGCTGCCCCTCGCCGCGGTTCTTCCAGTGTGCTCGGCCCGAAGACTCGTCCCAAACCGTGACCGGTTCGCGGAACTGGTAATCCTTCTTTGATGCGTTCGTGCAGTAGTAGCCAGCCTTGCGCAGATGCTCTGGGAAGCAACGCACCCATTCAGGGGGCAGGCCCTGATAGCCGGGGATGTCCTTGTAGGCTTCAGGATCTTTTTTAATCGCGGCGCTGGAGGGGTTGCCGTTGCGCATCTGCATGGTGCCGATACGCGTGCAGAACATGCCGGTAATGATGGACGACCGGGCCGGCGCGCAGACGGGTGACGTCGCAAATGCGTTGTCGTAGGTCACACCCTCCGCAGCGAGCTTGTCGAGGTTCGGCGTCGGGACAGTTTTGTCGCCATAGGGGCCGATCCAGGGACTCATGTCCTCGACACTGAGCCAGACGACGTTGAGCGGCTTGTCGATAATGAGCCGACCACGCTCTTGAGCAAGGGCGTTCGTTCCGACACCCAATAAAACGCAGCCGATGAGAAGGGCAAAGCAAAAACGGTAAAGACGCATGGCAGGCTCCTATGTCTTCTTCTATCGAGTAGACAGTATTCAGAAGCAAAACCTTACCACGCCAAGCCCATCCTTCACAATTACGAGGGGTCGGTAACCCGGCCCATGAAAAGAATCGCACCGGTCCGGTTGTCACGGATCAGGTAGACAAACGGGTGATCACATTTGAAGTCGTAGACCCTCTCTGGAGGGAGCAGCGCAGACTCTTCGGCGACGACCACGGCCGTTGCTGCCGCCGCCTCGGTGCCTTCCTCGTCTACCGCGATGAATGCTTTATGAAACACACCAGAGATTTTCAATCGTTCGCCCGCTGCCGAATCGGTCAACCCGGTAAAGTCGGCCGTGCTGGCATCAAAGGCACCGGTCATCCCCATTCCCTTCAGCGAGGGAATCAGGTCGTAGTCCTGTGTTGTCTCCCACTTAGGCAGCCAGACGTTGACGGCCTCACCCTTCAACCCCGCGATCGTTCGATTGATCATCGTGGCAGAAAGCTTTGCTTCAAGCACTGAAAGCCCGTCCTTCTCGTCTGGCAGCAGGACAACCATCGACAGGTCACCACGCTTGTACTGCATCTGCAGCGCGTCGTAGCCCTCGAAGTCGGCGTAGGCGAAGTACTCTGCTGAATGCCGCATCATCGGCACGTTCACATGCTTATCGTTGGATACATGGAAGGGCATCTCCTTGGTCATGCCCTCATAAAACTCAATCGCCCACGGCGACTTGAAGTAGATCGCATTCACAAGGACCAGGCGGGTCATATCGTCGAGCGCCCCCTCTGGTAACAGGTCGTTGATCCGGTTTTTCGTGCGATCCGATACCCAGGTATTAATGCGTTTCCGCTGGTTTTCGAAATCGTGCCTGAAGTCGACTGATTCGAAACTCGCTGCGTAGTGCTCACGCACGGTGTCGAGAAACTCATTCCGGAACGGCATCGTCTTTTCTCCCCACAACGCATTGGCAACCGCCAACTTGTAAGGCTTGTCTTCAGCGGCGAGCCTGCCAAGCACACCTGCATAAGCCTTATGTGAGGCGAGCGGGTCTGCGCCCTCGAGTGAAAGCACCTTCTCGAATTCGGCTTTCGTCTGATTGCGGGCCCCCTCATAGGTCAGCATCAACGCCGCCGAGACACTCATGGGCGAGAAGAAGAGGTTGCCATTCTGTTTATCCTGCTTGTTCAACTGCTGGTACAGGGCAACGCTTAAGCTGTTATTGCTGGACACCGCCAGGTCGGTCGGGGCATCCTTATCGAAGCTTGGGTTACTGACGGGCGTGACTGCCGGAAGATTCGCGTCTGATCCGCCACAGCCGACGAGTGTGCCGGCAGAGAGCGAAACTGCCGCGATCAGGCTGAGCATGGTCTTTATCGGTTTCATCTGATGCCCTTTCGGTCTTGGTAGAGGTAAAGCTATAGACGCTCGACACTGTCAAGAGTTCAACCCGGATGCGAAATAGCGGGAGCGTCAATACAGCGTCTTCAGGCCATATTTTTTACGCAATTCCTTAACCTGATCCAGGAGCACATCCTTCTCGCCCTCACGGATGATCAGGGAATAGAGGTCGTGAAGCTTCCAGAAGGCCCACTGATTAGCGACTGTCTTACCGCCGATCTGGGCACCGTTGATGTCCCGACGGAAGGTGAACTCAACGTCCTTGCCCGCACTTCGGCCACGGAGCTGCATCGTGAACTTGTCCGGATTAGTGTATCGGCCGTAGACGCTGATCGTCTCGCCCTGGTGGATATTGGGCAGGTCAGCGGGGAAAACCGTCGAACTGTCGATACCCACCACATCGAGGCGGACATCCTTGATAATCGGGAAACGCAGCCGACTCATCAGGTCCTGAATCGTGACCGACGCGTCCTTGATTTCATCCGCATAGACCGAGTAGCCCTTGTTGCGGTAGGCGAGGAAGTTGAGCAATTCGCGGTTCTGCCTGCTGCCAACACCGACGCAATAGATACTGGCGACAAGATCGTTGTCACGCGTGATGAGGTTGATCAGATCGCGGGTATTGACAACGCCACGGGTCGATTGGCCGTCAGAGATCAGCACAAGCTCGTAGACACGCTTGGTATCGATATCGCGGATAAGCAGGCCACGCAACGCCGCGTTGACATCGGTGTAGCCAACGGACTTTGCATTGGCAAGGAAATCGCCGGCGGCTTTGGCGTTGTCTTTGGTCGCGTCGATTGGTCCACTGTCGGAAAGCAGACTGACTTTCTCATTAAACAGAACAACGTTAAAACGGTCCCCCTCATTGAGGCTGACCAGCGACTCGGTCACGCCGCGTGTTATCTGCTTGACCCAGTCCTGAGAAATCGAGGAGGACGTGTCGATGATGTAGATCACGTCTTTGGGCATGGTCTGCAGCTTGCGGAGCGAACGCTGCGCGGTGATATCGACACGGAAGTAGCCCGGCTCTTCCCTGAGGTCGATCGGCCGTCCACGCCAGTCCACGGGGTCGTAGCGCGTGACCCGGTAGGTGAAATCGTTGTCGAGGTTGTCGGGGACATCGATCTTCGTGGTGCCGCCAAGGGCGAGGTCCGTGAAATCGATTGGAGGCGTATCGAGCGTCGGCGCGAGGACGGGCGGGATGTCCGTGACCGTCGACGGCCCATCGAGTGTCGGACGCTCAATCAGCATGGTTGTGGAACCGCGATTCGTACGGTTGGGGGCTGCACCAATCCCATCGAGCGCGTCGCTGGCCAGATCACTTGTGCCGGGCCCCGAGCCCGTGCCGTCACCTTCGCCAGGATTGCCATCGCCCTCACCGAAACTGAGCTCAGCAGGCGGACGCGTGTCCAACTGTGCGAGCACGTCATTGTCCAGCTCAAACGCGGGCAGTTCGATTTCCAACGCCCCCGCAGCGGCGTCATTGAGCTCTTCCAGCGGACGCAACTCAACATCCAGTTCCAGCGGCTCGGTAACAAGCTTGGGCGGCTCTGCTTCGAGCAACTGCTTGGTCAACTCCTCTGCCGTCGGGCCGAGACTTGCCGGATCGATCGTCGGCGGCGTGATGGCGTACTCATCGAGTTGAGCACGTTTGATCGCGATCGGACGGGCCGGCGCAGACTCGATCGCGGGTACATCCACGATCTGTTTATCCCAGGCCCAGACACCGAGCGCTCCGTGAGCGACCACGCCCAGCAACGCGACAAATACCAATAACCCGCGCTGGCCGGTGATCAGCAGCCCCGGTTGATACGACTTGTCTTTGTTTCGAGCCATGGTTATCGCTCGCGTCGCAGCTGTTGTTCCGCTCGTAGTTGCAGGTCGACATCGCCGGCCGACTTGGCTTGCTCAATGGTTTGACGCAGGTAGGTGTCCGCCCGTTCCGACTTATCCGCCCGAATCGCGAGCACCGCCTTGGCATAGCTGGCGTAGGCAGAATCAGGGTGGGCGGTCGCCAACTCTTCAAGCGTCTTAATCTCCGTTGTGGCCAGACCCATCACGTCCTGCAGCTCTGCCAACGCGAGATAGGCCTGCTTGGCCTGGTTCTCACCTTCACGGTCGGGGTAAAGCAGCCAGAGTTTCTTGAACGCTTCACGGGCGGACTTGGCGTGGCCCTCGGCCTGATCAGGCGCGGTTGCCTTAGTCTTCGCGTAAAGCCGCTGGTGGATGACGCCGGCTTCATACAACGCCTTGGACGCGATACGGTGGCCACGGTCAGGGTTCTGCAAAGGCGTGAGTTCGCTCAACGCCTCGCTCGACTTGCCCATATCACGATAGGTCAGTGCCAGCTCGAGCCAGGCCTCGGTCCCGTAGCGTTCGCTGATTGCACGGACCTCATTGAGTGTTGCCGCGGCATCGTCGTGTGAACCCGCCAGCCGCTGGGCCTTGCCCTTGAGCAGCATGGCCCGCTCCTTCATCGTTTCGCCGGTGACCGCCGTGAGGTATTTCATCGCGTCGGAGGGTTGGCGCCGGTTGATCAGCGTCTCACCGAGCCAGAGCCGTTCATCATCAGTGAACACCTCCGCCCCGCCGATCTCCTGCATCTTTAACCGCATCTCAAACGCCCGGTCAATCTTGTCGTTGTCCGCATCGTGCTGGGCGACAATCCTGAGCGCGCTGAGTTTCGAAGGCTTGGCCAAGCCCTCACGCTCGACCGCGTCAAGCAGCAGCGGCACACCCCGATCGCTGTCGCCCTGCGTCATTCGGATCAGGCCCTGTTCGAGCACAGACTCAGCCCGATATGGATTGATTGGGTGGTCCCGCGTCAGCCGGCTGTGTGTCGCCAGTGCCGCGTCGAGGTCGCCCTTGTAACGCTGAGCCACGGCCAATCGATAAAGCCCTTCCTGCTCGACCTCGGGCGTACGCAACTGCGCATCGTCAATTTCCAATACGCTCGTTGCCAGTTGAATCACCGCGTCGTGCTCACCCAAGGCAACCAGAAGTTCCATCAAGCGGAAAGCGGCCTGCAATGAGGTCGCCGTCGGCTTCTCGATTGTGCCGAGATAGGTCTGGTAGTCCTTCGCCGCAGGCTTGATTTCGCCATTGGTCTCATAAAGGTGTGCCCGCCGCAGCAGTGCCTGCTGGTAGTACGGGCTGGATGGGCCGCGATCAACAAATTGAGTGAGACGAGCAGCACCCTGCTGCACCTGCCCCGCCTCCGCGTCTGCGGTGGCCTGTAGAAACGCGACATCGACAGCCAGCTTCGTATCTGGGAAACGCTTCTTCAGCGCGAAGATGGTCTGGCCCATCGCGTCGTATTGCTCAAGTTCAAATTGGCTCAGCGCGAGTTTGTAGAGCACCTTCTCCTGAATAGGGAGACTGCCGCTGCCCCCGGAGACTTGCGTGAACTTGGCGACAGCCTTGTCGTGCTGCGCCTTCTCCTGGAAGGCCGAGCCGGCCAGGTAATACGCGGGCAGCCGGTCCGAAACAGGTAACGCGTCGATCGCGTTATCGAACGTCTTGAGCAGGTCGTCGTACTTCTCATCCGCGAATTGTGCCCAGAGCAGGCCAACGACAGCCGGGGCGAAGTGCGGCGAACTCTGATAGCGCGAGGGGACGGTGCTGTAATAGCCAATGGCCTTGCCGTAGTCCCCCGCGTTGTAGCTCAGGTCGCCGGCAAAGCGTGCGGCCTCAGGCGTAATGGCGTTGTCCTGGATCTTCAAGCAACGCTCGAGCGCTGCGAGCGCCTTGGCGTTGTCCTTCATCAGGGCGCGGACCTTGGCAAGGTCAAGCAGCGCCCGCGCTTTCATCGGCGTGTCGAGTTGGGCCGCGTCAGCAAGCGCCGTCGCAGCGGCTTCCATGTTCTCCGCGCCACGATAGGCCAAGCCCTTGAGGTACAGCGCCGAGACCGCGACCTTGTCGTCCAGGTTATCCGTCTTGATCTGCTCAAGAGGGCCTAGCGCCTCCTTGTATTTACCCTGATCGCTGAGCACCTGCCCGTGCAGAAGCTTGACCGCATAGGCCGGGACGATGGTCGGCTCAGAAGCGGCCTTGAGCAGCGTCGCCGCCTTTTCGTTCTGCCCACCCTTGCGGAAAAGCAGAGCGCGGTAGTACTGCGCGTCACCAAGTTTCTCACCCTTGGGGAACTTGCCAAGGTACTCATCGAACTCGGCTGCCGCATCGGTCAATTCGCCGCGTTGCAGCAATTTGTAGGCAAACAGAAACTGCTGATGCTCGGCGTCGGACTGGGCCAATGCATTGCCCGGAAGGACCGCTACGCAAAGAAAAAACAAGCAGGCGAGTCGGCGCAGACTAAACATCACGGCTGCTCCTTACCCACACGTGAAAGTCGAATATCCTCCAGCCCCACCGCGTATGCGGCGTCCATGATCCGGGACTGCAGGCCGACCTTGGCCTCTTTGTCACCACGCAGAATCACGGGCTGATCAGTCGAAATCTCCGCTAGCCGGGCCAGTTCGCTTTCAAGCTGGTCTAATTCGACAAGACGTTCGCCCAGGAAGACCCGGCCCAGATCGTCATATGTGATGACGACCTTCAACGCCTCGTTCGATCCGGGTTCGGCCGACTCGCTCGCGGGCAAGCCGACATCCACCATCAATTCCTGCTCACGCATCGAGTATGTGGACATGAAAAAGATCAGCAGCAGGAACAAGACATCCACCATCCCTGCCAGGGGCAGGACCGGTCGTGCGCGTTCTCGGGATTCGGATGCAAAACCCATGGCGTGTATTCAACCCCGTTGACTAGTCACGTAGCGGCGGACGCCCCGCGTGCAATGCGCTGACAGCGCCCGGCTTGTCTTCGCGTTTGATGTGGTCGGCGATCATGTGAACGGCCTGCTCAGCTTCGGCAAGGGTGCGCGTCGCGCGCGACTTGCTGAGCGAGTAGAACACCAGCGTCAGGATGCCGACACTCAGGCCAAAGAGCGTGGTCGCCATGGCTTCGCCGACACCCCGCGAGAGGACCATCGCGTCGATCCCCCCGGACTCGTGCTCCAAACCATAGAACGCCTTGATCATGCCCAGTACCGTGCCGACCAGGCCAAGCATCGGAGCGATGTTGCTGATGTCGGCGAGGTAGCTGACGCGGTTCCAGACGATGTCCGCTTGCCGTCGGCCTTCGGTATCGATCATGTCCAGCATGACCGAGTGGTTCTGCTTGTGGTTCTCAACGCAGCGTTGCACGATCCCTGCAGCGAACACCCCGCGGGCGCGTCGGCAGACATCACCGGCCCGCTCGTAGTCGCCGCGGATCACCAGCTTCACCACCTCATCCACGAACCCGGGCGGGGCGAATGTTCGGCGGTTAATCGAGAGCATGAAATACAGAAAGAAGATCAGACCCAACACAGACAGCCCTGCGATGATGCCATTGATCACCGGCGAGAACATAAAAAGGTCACGCACCTTGTAAAAAGGGTTGTCGCTGATATCGACGGGCTGCGTCCCTGCTGCGACGTCCGCTGCTGGCGCAGTGGGCTGGGCAGGTACGGCGGCCGCCGGGCCTTCACCGGGCGGATCGGTGCTCTGGGCCTGGGCCATGAGCGTCGCGCTGACTGCAAACACCAGCAGCAGCACCATCAGCCCTAGCCTTAGTCCGGTCCTGTTCTTCTTTGGTTCGGTCAGATTCACGTTCGGTCCCATGTCTAATGATGACGCAAAACAAGCGAACATCATACTAGCGCATGAGCCCAAACGCCGGATCGATGAAATCAGCCGTCAATTATCGGTAAAGCCATCACAGACCCCCGCTCACGCACCATCAGGCTGTTCGCCTCGGCTCCGATCCCCAGTGCACCCGCCCCGGCCCCGGGTGCGATATCCGGCTCGGCCTCGACTTCGCGCTCATCAAACAGGTGGATCTTCATTCCCAGGTCCTTGAGCATCTGGTGGTCCTGCTTGGGGGTACGCCCGAACGTCGTCAGGTAGTTGCCGATCAGGAAGCTCGATCCACCGGCAAAGAACATCCAACTCTGCATGTCGCGCAGGATCGTCTCCCGGCCGCCGGCGATCTTCAATTCTCGGTCCGGCAGGATGAAGCGATAGATCGCAACAATTTTGAGCGCCTGCATCGGCTCGAGCGCCTCACGCTTACCGTGCAACGGCGTGCCTTGAATCGCATTCAGGAAGTTGATCGGCACAACATCCGCACCGAGTTCCTTGAGTTCGAACGCCATGTCGAGACGGTCTTCCCAATCTTCGCCCAGCCCAAAGATCCCGCCGGAGCAGATGGACAGGCCGGCTTCCTTGGCGGTTCGGATCGTATTCACCCGGTCGTCATAACTGTGCGTCGAAACCACGTTGCCGAAGTGCCGGCGGCTGGTCTCGAGGTTGTGGTTAATGCGCTGCACGCCCATGTCGGCCAACCGCTGGGCCTGCTCGGGTTTCAGTTCACCAAGCGTCGCACAGGGGCGGATCTTGCCTCCCTTGGCCGCCTCACGGAAGAACGGCTCCATCCAGTCCAACTCTTTGTCCGTCGGGCCCCGCCCGGAGTTGACGATGCCAAAGCTCGATGCACCGCTGGCCAGCGCTTCTTCTGCGGCGGACTCCATCTCCTCGACTCGCATCCGCGAAGGCTTCACGTGTGTGTCGTAGTGCTTGGACTGGCTGCAGTACGAGCAGTCCTCCGAGCAGCCGCCAACCTTGCCCGTAACGATCGAGCAGAACTTGGCATTCGCGCCGACATACTGGGTACGGATCTTGTTGGCCCAGAAGAACAGGTCATAGAGGTC
Organism: Phycisphaeraceae bacterium; assembly: GCA_049611445.1. Taxonomy (GTDB): domain Bacteria; phylum Planctomycetota; class Phycisphaerae; order Phycisphaerales; family Phycisphaeraceae; genus JAHQVV01. The sequence continues at coordinate 29,867 of JBMZAP010000020.1, forward strand.
GTTGCCCTCGAGCCTGGTGAGCTCACGTGCCTGATCCCGCGTCAACGGTGTGCCACTGAGGACCTGAATGCCCAGTCGCATGGCGGTTTCATTGAGAAAAGCACTACTGTTGAGCGCATCGGCGGGGACAAGTGTTTCTGGCATGGTTGGTTTATACATGGAGTGCGCAGAAAAAAAAAGCCGACGGTTGTCGGCTTTGGTGTGATTCACTTGGCTTCTGCGTGGGATTATTTACCGAAGATGTCGGTCATCTTGATGCCGGTCAGCGGCTCAAGCTGCTTGCGGCCGACATTTGGCGTGTAAACGACCAGCACACCGGCGTTATTGTCGAGGATAAACAACGACTCTTCGCCGGGGCCATTCCCACCGCCACGAGTGCGTGCAGTCATCATGGTGAAGGCGGGCTGGGCGATGACCTGGCCATCGGCGTGGGCGGCGTTGTCAGCGGCCTTTTGATCGATACGGACGAGGAGGATCGCCGAGAGCACAAAGGCCGAGGCGATCAGGCAGAAGCAGGCGGTTTGGATACGGTTCATATCAGGTCTCCATTCAGGAGGGTGTTTCGTGTGGGAAGTTCGAACGTCGCGTTGCGTGGGCCTTAGCGGCCGCGGCCAGCACCGGCTTTCAGGTCATCCGCGATCTCGCGGACGCCGACTTCGCGAATCTTCTTCGTTGCACTGTCCACCATGAAGCCGGCGACGCGTCCGGTCTGCGTGTCCATCACATAGATGACCTGCGCGGGGTTCTGTGTCGTGTTGCCTGCAATCATGAGGTAGCTGCCACCGCCGAGCTGTGCTTCGGCTTTCGGGACAGGGCCTAGCGTCAACGCGATCGCTGCAAGCAGCACCACGTTCAGCACGATCAAAACAGAGAGTGAGCGGCGATTCATGTGAGACCTCCCAAGGGTCAAAAAGTCAATCAAAATTCAGGACACTCGGTATCAGTCCTGGTGGGTTCGCTTCGGGGACATCATGCAACCGATAAGCACCGCTACGGCGAAAAAGATCGCGAGTACAAACGCCAGCCATGACGCCGACTCCGGCGCGGGCTCGACCGGCTCGGCACCGATCTGCCCGAACGTCGGCATCGCCGACATCATCAATAAAGACGCAATCACGACACGCACGGTTACTTCAGTCAGCCTTTTCATACATGCAATCATACGCCATGTCGCCGCCCCGCGGCAATCGTCTAATTAAATTACCCGTCCCCCGCCCCGGCTGTAATATGCCTGCATGACCACCTGGCTGCTCTTTATGCTCGGCGCCTACCTGATCGGCTCCGTCTCCTTCGCGCTGATCCTCGGCAAACTCAACGGTGTCAACATCCGAGAACACGGCAGCGGAAACGTCGGCGCGACCAATCTCGGCAGAGTGCTGGGCAAAAAATGGGGGCTGATCTGCTTCTTCCTGGACCTGGGCAAGGGGCTGGCCCCGGTACTCGTCTACGGCCTCTGGGCAGGACTGATTACCGGTGAAAAAGATGCCATCGGTACGGTCGAGATGCTCAAGTGGTTGGCCGTGGGCGTCGCGGCGGTGGTCGGGCATGTGCTGCCGATCTTCCTGAAGTTCAAGGGTGGCAAAGGTGTCGCAACCAGTGCCGGCGCGCTACTGGGATTCTGGCCGGTGCTCAGCGTGCCCGTGCTTGCGGCGGGGGTTGTCTGGTTCATCGTGACCAAGGCGACAGCGTATGTCGGCTTAGCCAGCGTGATCGCCGCGGCGGTGCTGCCGTTTTTTGTTGTCGGTTTTGCACTGGTAATGGGATATGAGACAGGCGAGATCGCGGTATGTGGATCGGTCACAGCCCTGCTCGCCGCGATGGTGATCATCCGGCACAGTTCAAACATCAAACGACTGCGTGAGGGCACCGAGGGCAAAGTGGACTGGGCACAAAGCAAGAAGCCCGCCAGCGAGCCTGAGCAAAACACGAAATAAAAACGGGCTGCCTCCAGATGAAGCAGCCCGTCCTGAAAAGTGAAGTCGATGCAATCCGATCGAGGCGATTACCTGTCCAACTCGACACTGGCCTTCCCGAAGGCGACGCCTTTGAGGAAGTACCACTTGCCTGAGCCGAGGTAATGATACGGCCGGTCATTCCCAACCGTCTGCCACTTGGCCATGCCCTCTTCGCCCTGCTTCCATACGCCCTGCTTGAACATCTCAAGTGCGACCTTGTCCTGATATTCCGCGGTGGGCACAAACTGGACCGTCCCCTTGAGTTCACGCAGCTTGGCGACATTGGCCTGAGCTACCTGGAAGTCGCCTCGACCTTCGACGCCAGCGGTGCTTAGTTCACCGATGACCGCTGGCATGTTCGGCACGCCAATATCCTTGCGTAGATCCTGGATCAGCATCCCCAGCCACTTGGTGTAGTCGGCGTACTTGGTCTCCTTGTAGTCGCCGCGGATGATGTCGTTAAAGCCCTGGTGCCAGACAAAGCCAGCGATCTCGGGCTTATAGCCCTTGAGCTGCGGGAATTTGTTTTCATAGTCCGCCAGCTCTTCCTTCACGTGCTGAACCATCTTGCGGTAGTACTCGCCGAAGGAGTTTTTCAACTCTTCAGCTGTCGGTACGGGCTTAGGCTTGCGGGCTTTTTTGCCTTCTGCCGTCTTCTGGTTGTAGTTGGCCAGTGCCTGGTCATACTGCGCCTGCTTCTCGACGACCATCTGCTTGAA
>JBMZAP010000021.1:0-32378 GCA_049611445.1 Phycisphaeraceae bacterium
CGAGTCGCTGGCACCTTCTGCACCACGGCTCAGTCGCGGGATCGCGATCGCACCGATGATGCCGATGATGACGACGACGATGACCAGCTCGATCAAGCTGAATCCGCATCGCTTCTTTCTCATAACACTCGTGTTCATACCAACCTCCGATTAATAAAAAGGGTCTTCCAGTTACCCCTCATCCTTCAGCGGGGGCGTCATTCTTGTATTTCGGATCTGAGCACAGAGGACTTAACCCATTTTGATAGATTCTTAGTTAGCCTTGGGAACGGGCCCGGACGCGTCCTATAAGTCCTCTTCGACATGCATCTCAATCCGCTCGTTGGCCGCCTGATTCAGCCAGACCACATACCGCGTGCCGACCTCGACAAGCGTATATTCCTGCATCTCGCCGCCCTCATCGGCGACACGGACCTTCTGGCCGAGACGAACCGCCCGGCTGTCCAGTCCCCCGCCGCTGATCACGGCCATCATTTCTTCTTTGCTCTCGATCAGGGACCTTACTGTTCCGTCGAGCGTAAAGACCACGGTCAGACGCTGGCCCGTTGCCTTAGCCTCCTGATTGGGGTCTTGAGATTGTGTCAACGGTTTCGTCTGATCCGCACGCCATTGTGGAGGCAATGCAAACGGATCGTCACGTCCCTCGCTCTCGGCATGGGCGGCCAATTGCTGTGCCGCGATGAGCCGTTCGGGTAAAGAGGCATAAGAAGAAAGTGTCGCGGCTTCGTCATCAGATTCTGTTGTCGGAGCTTGAGCAGTCTGGCTACCGCTCAATGAAAGCAAGGCCGGTGCTGCAGGTTCTGCAGGCACTTCAATAATGACATCACTGTCATCCGCTGCGGCACTTTCAGGCGCGGCGAGTAAAAAGCGATCGACTACCAAACCCAACACGCCGACGATAAGTACGCCAAGCAGCATCTTGCGTTGTTTGGTCATTTCCATCGTGATGCTCCTTTATGGATTTGGGACCAAGGCGGTGGGCTGAGGGGAGGCCTGCTCCTGCACATCATCGCTGAGCACATACCAGGCCAACTCGAGATCAAAACTCACGCCGCTGCCCGCCGCCATCCGGTTAACTTTGAATGAGACCAGCCCCAAGTCGCCACGGTCGGAATTCAACCGGTCGAAGAAAGCCAGCAACGCACCGAAGCTCCCCTCGCCGGAAATCTGTACCGGAACATAGTCGTAGTACGCAAGTGCTTCCGGCCGACCCGCATTGGTGCGCGTGATAGACAGGTTGTGTAATTCAGACCAATCGGCCAACTGCGCCAAAAGCGGGTTGATCTGTGATGCAGGCTTGAGGTTGACCGGCTGCTCGTCGAGCGCGGCCTTGACATCGGAAAGCTCATCAGCAATACGATCAAGCTCTTGTTTGATCTGCTTCGCCTGAAACTCAGCTTCCTCAGCCTGCTCGATCAGACTCGTTTCCTGTTGCGTCTGGGACATCAATGGGGCATAGCCGAGCACATAACCAACAGCGATAAATACGATGCAAAACAGCAATGCACCGATGTGAATCGGCATCACGCCATCATCAAAACTTGATTGCGTTTTCATGGCTGTTCTTCCCTACTCCACCCGACACGCAAGGGTAAACGACGTCCTCGCGTTGCCCGCAAACGTTTCTCTTTGTGTGCCCGTCATCACAACGCGTTCAAATAACCCGAGCGCTTCGAGCCGCATGATGAGGCCGGACACGTCACTGTTCGCTGACGCAACACCGTTGAGAATCAGCCAGACCGATCGATCGGGCACATCCGTTGCCAACGGCCCCAAGGCAGAGCGCACACCGTTGTTTTTCATGTCGTCAAGCTGAAAGCCCGTCATCAAGAGCTTGTCGTCAAATTGACGCGCGACAAGTTTGAGTACCGCACTCCAGTCCGGTTTCGCGGTGAGATGCTGCTCGGCCTGCAACTCGCGTTGATGCTGGGCGAGAATGGCTTTCTTTCCATTGAGTTGAGACTGCCCGGTATCGATACGTGACTGCGCCTGGACCATCCGCTCCTGCGCAAGCAAGCCAGACATGTCGGCAGGCTTGGCCATCTCCAGAAAAATCGGGACGACTGCAGCCAATGCACATGCCGATACCGGCAGGACCCAACGACGGATCGCGGCTTGTTTGCGCGCACGCCTGAGGAAAGGCTTGGGTGTAAGGTCGGGTCCACTCATGAGCCCACCTCCGCGCAGAGCGCCGCACCCATGGCCATGCACAACGCGGGATCTTTACTTTCCTGGCCGAACGTCGACCCGTGCAGCATCGAAACCGGCGTCACTGCGTGTACATCCAGTTCAAGTGAGGTCGCCAACGCCTGGCCCAACCCGGCAATATTGGCACCACCTCCCGTCAATAGAAGCTGGCCCAATTCTGCCTCGGGGTAGAGGTGGCTGACGTACGCGAAGGACATGCCGATCTCCTCGGCCAACGGGTGAACCGCTTCTCCAACGAGAGAGGATGTCTGGCTGGCGACCATACAGTCGGATTGCTCACTGGTTCCAAAACGTGCGAGCGCGTGGGTCGCAAGGTCAGCATTGATACCAAGGATTTCACTTGCATCATCGCGGATCCGTTTCAGATCAAAGTCCGGCAATGCTCGCTCGTGAACGACGCGCCCCGCAGTCATCAGTACCAGGTGACCACGACGCGAGCCGATATCGATTGCCGCTGCGATACAGCGTGGATCGACCGGGTGGTGTATCGCGGCTGCGAGCAAGGCCAGTGAACCGGGAACAGTACGAACAATCTCCAGGCCATACTCGGCAACGACGTCGAGCGTCGCTTCGACTGCGGCATGGGGCAGGCCGACCGCATGTGCCTGTCCAATACGCGAACCACTGCTCGGTGCGGGCAGATCCCACCAGGCCATCTCAAAGCTGCCCGGCGAGAGGCTGTGCGTTCGACTCAGCTCCATCTCAAGGATTTTCTCTCGCGAAACGCCCGTATCAGCAGGTGGCACGTTCATACTGCCACCAACTAAAGCATCAGTAGGCGCAACAAGTACAACCTGCGAGGCCGTCATCCCTCGTCGTTCCATCACACGCAACAACATCTCTGCTTCGCTCGGTTCAAGTGCGTGGCCGCCGGAAGAGCGTTTTAGCTGCACGCAACCATCGAGGCGTGGCCCCTTATCGTGGAGCGTCACTTGCACCGCCTTAACCGATGCCCGGCCGATATCCAGGCCAATCACAGCATGACGATTCATCGCTACCATCAGCCACCCCCCGCCATCGACGTCAGATCGAACATCGGCATGAACATACTGATTGCGATCCCGCCAACTGCCAGGCCGAGAAACACGAGAATCAACGGCTCGAACAGGCTCGTCAATGCTTTGAGCCTTGTGTCGTTTTCTTCGTCCATAAAATCTGCAACCGTGATCATGAGCATGCTCAGACGCCCGGACTGCTCGCCGTTGCGCACGGCCTCATAGAACGCCGGCTCAATCATTTTGTCGTTGGCAAACGCGCCGCTCACCGGCTCACCGGAAACCACGACCTCCTCGGCCTGGACCATCATCTCTTCGTATTTCGAATTACCCGTTGCATTGCGAACCAGTTGAATCGTGTCGAGCAGGGGCACATTGCACTCGATCAGCACGCCCATTAATCGTGCGATACGGGCCGTAGCATATGACCTTGTCACATCTCGCAACACGGGAATCGTCAGCATCATGCCGTCCATAAATTTCTTGCCCATCGGGCTGATCAAGGCGTAGCGTAAAGCGACAGCCCCGCCGCCGACCGCGAGCAACACGATCCACCAGTACGTCCGCAGTATGTCAGACGCACCCATCAGTGCGAGCGTCGTCGCTGGCAACGGAACGTCCAGCGACTCAAACATCCCTGTAAACCTGGGCATCACGACAGTGAGCATGATGGCCAGTACAGCGATCGTGATACAGATCAAAAGACAGGGGTATATCATGGCCCCACCGAGTTGCGAGCGGATCTGCACCTGTTTACGTGTCAGCACCGCAAGGCGATCCAGCATCGTCGGCAACGATCCAGACTCTTCACCGGCTTTGATAATGTTGCGGTAGACCTCATCGAAATACTTCGGAGCCTTGCCGAGCGCATCGTAAAGGGTAAGCCCCTGCTCGACCTGATCACGAATGACTGCGAGTTGTGCCTTAAAATCTGCATCTTTGACCTGACGCTCCAGTGCCGCCAGACCGTCTGCCAAGGGCGTGCCCGTCGCAACCAGCACGTTGAGCTGGCGCGAGAACATCGCAACATCTTTCAGTCGTTTCGTCTTGCTTTTAAAATGGATGCCGCCGCCAGCCTTGGCGTTTTTACGTGCCTTCAGTTCGGCCTCGGGCTCGATCTGCGTAACAAACAGGCCCTTGCCACGCAGGACATCCATCGCCTCGTCTTTCGTCGCGGCTTCGATGATGTCACTGATCGGCGTGCCCGTTGCACTCACAGCGTTGTATGCGAGTTTCATGCCGCCTCCTTACCGCTGTCAGGCGTAGGGGTAGGCTCGTTCTCGGGCACCTCGTCAACAACCTCACCCTCGTTGCGCGTCACGCGAAGAATCTCTTCCAACGATGTCGCGCCGGAGAGGGCAAGTTCGGCTCCTTCCTCACTCAAGGTATGTACGCCTTCGTTCCGTGCCATCTCGCGGAGTTGGTGAGATGCCGCGCCACGGTGAATCAGCCTTCGAATCTTTGGCGTGACTTCCATTACTTCGTAGATGCCCAACCGCCCCTTGAAGCCGGTGTCGTGACACTCCCGACAGCCTGTCCCGTGGCGGAATGCTCGGCCGACTTTCTCGATCAGCCCTGCCTCCTCCAAAAGGGCTGGCTCGGGGTGATACTTCGCGGCACATGCCGTGCAGACTTTTCGTGCAAGACGCTGTGCAACAACACCGACCAGCGCACCTGAAAGCAGGTATGGCTCGATGTTCATGTCCAGCAGTCGAGAGACCGCACCAGGTGCATCGTTGGTGTGGAGCGTCGCCATGACCAGGTGACCTGTGAGTGCAGCCTGGACGGCGACACGTGCGGTCTCTTCATCACGGATCTCACCAACCATGATGATGTCCGGGTCCTGTCGAAGGATACTGCGCAGTGCACGAGCAAAGGTCAGACCAACCGCGTCATTTACGTGGATCTGGTTGATCAGATCCATCTGATATTCGACCGGGTCTTCGACCGTGACAAGGTTTGTTTCGGGACTACGGAGCAGGTCGAGTGCCGAATACAGTGTCGTCGTCTTGCCGGAACCGGTTGGACCAGTGACAAGCACCAGACCGTAAGGCTGGCGGAGCATCCGCTTGAACGTATCCAATGGCTCTTCGCGGAAGCCGAGTTGTTCCATGCGGACATTGAGGTTCGACTTGTCCAGCAGACGAATCACGAGCTTCTCACCCAGCAGCGTGGGAATTGAAGACACACGCAGGTCGACATCCCGGCCTTCCGCAACGATTCGCACACGGCCTTCCTGTGGCAGGCGGCGTTCGGCGATGTCCATCTTGCCAACAACCTTGACGCGCGAGACGATCGCAGAGTGCATACCGGCTGGGGGTTTCATCAGCTCGCGCATCACCCCGTCAATGCGGTAGCGGATGCGTGTACCCTTTCGGTCTGGCTCGATATGGATGTCTGACGCACCGTCTTTCACCGCCTGCAATAGCGCGACGTTGACCAGGTTGACGATGGGGCTGCCTTCAACAAGGCGGTCAAGGTTGGCGGTAGGTTCTTCCTGCTCTTCATCGCTGGCAATGACTTCAACGTCGTCGGAGTGGTGCAGCGAGGCAAGAAAGTCATCGACATCCAGGTCTTGACCGGCGTTCTGATCGATGAACTGCTCGATGTTCTGCGGCAGCGCAAGGACCGGCTTGATCTTGCAGCCCGTCAACTGACGTAAACGATCGATCGCTGGCAGCGACTGCGGCTCGGCCATCGCGACAGTCATTGTGTCGCGCACGCGGAACATGGGCACGGCCTGCAGCCTGGTGGCTTCTTCCTGACCGATTTCTTTCAGTAATGACGTGTCAATCAGGCCGTGACGTAACACGACACCACGCAGACCCAGCTGATCAGCAAGGATGCTGACGAGCATTGAGCCGCTGACCATTCCTTCGCTGATCAAAACCGAGCCCAGCATCTTGCCCGAGCGTTTCTGCAGCGACAGCGCCTGCGTGAGCTGCTCTTCTGTAATCAGCCCCGCATCGATGAGCAGTTCGCCGAGCTTTTTTTGTGGCGCACGCAGCTTCACAGAAAGCTCCTCACAGCAAGATTGACATCCTCATGGAATTCAAACCGGCTCGTCAGGCCGGTCAGGTCAAGCACCTCACGGACCGTCGCAGAAGCACCTGCGAGGCGGAGTGTCTGCCCGCATTTATCCATTTCGTCTGACAGGTCCAACAGCGTTTCGAGGCCAACTGAATCGACATATGCAGAGGCAGAAAGATCGACGACCAGCCGACCCATCAACGGGCGGACTTTGCTGAGCGTGGCCTGCCCGAGTGCTTCGGCTTGTTCCTGAGTGCAAGGGCCGTCGGGCTTGATCACCGCGACTGCACCGTGGCGTTGTTCGCTGATGCCGGCCATGTCACACCCCCTCCGCCGTGATCGGCAGAATCACACGGAACAAGCTGCCCTCGTTCAGCACAGACTCGACGGTCATATCACCACCATGCAGACGAATAATCTCGTATGCGAGCGCCAGCCCGAGGCCAGAGCCGGTGATATCGCCAAGACGTGGATCGTTGGCTCTGTAGAACTTCTCAAAGACGTGGGCCTGATCCTCTTCACTGATACCGATACCCGAGTCACGCACCTCAATGTTCAACTCGGTCGCAGACAGGTCAACGGCAACGCTGACATCGCCACCCTCGGGCGTATACTTGACCGCGTTACCCAACAGGTTCTGCAAGACGATGGCCAATTTATCGCGGTCGCCCTGGATCGCGGGCAGCTTCGGCGGAAGGTCGAAACGCAAGTCAATATTTTTCTTTGATGCGTTCTGCTTGTAGTCCTGCTCCAGTGACTTAAAGAGCTGATCAAGACGCACATCGTCCTTGCGTATGGTCATCGAGCCTGCTTCGATCTCAGAAACCGACAGCATCTCACTGACCAGTCGCTCCAGTCGTTGCGACTCTCGACTGATCACATTCAGACACTCGCCGCGCAATTCTTTATCTTCCTCGCCGTCGGTCTGGGCGGTCTCGACGTAAAGACGGATATTGGTCAACGGCGTACGTAATTCATGCGTCGCCTGGCTGACGAAATCATGACGCGAGGCCTCCGCCGTGCGCTGCTGGGTTACATCTTCCAGCGTCATCACCAGCGCCCCGCTGTCACGCATCCGACGCATGGTCACGCGGAAGATACAAGGCTCGTTTTCTGTTCCGCGCGTAATTTCTATCGCCACGCGACCTGCTCCCGATCCGGAGAGCATCTGACTGACATGGCCGGCGAGTTCTTCATCCGCAACGAGTGTTCCAAGATCTGCGCCGTTCTCAAGCGCATCATCGAGTAACCCGCAAACGGTTGCTGGTCCGTTGTGGTAGAGAACCTTGCCACGCTCATCTGCCAGAAGCAGACCAAAGCTCAAGCCCTCGCACGCTTCTTCCAGGCTACTGCTGCCACGTTGGCTGCTCAGAGCATGCAGCGCGGTTTCGATCGCTTCCTGCTCACGCGCCTCGGTCACCGAGATCAATCGGTTCCAGCCAGCTGCTTCCGCTCCCCATGCGGGGTTCACGGTCAATGCCGAAAGATCGGGCATGCCCTGCCCCGCGTCACGCAGCGCTCCGCGGATCAAAGTCAACACGGCGAGTCGGCCCTGAAGCTTGCGCATAACCAACGTGCCAACCGCAAGACCCAGCAGGCCGATCAACACCGCACCGGGCAGCATGGGTTTGATCAACATCGTCGAAGGCTGCAGCGTGCTGGACAATGTCAGCAACACCTCACCCTTACCTGCGACGGGGACGACTTGATCTACCTGTACCGAGTCTTGAAGCACAAATGTGCCAGAGCTGTTGGCTTGTTCGCTTGACCAGTTTGCGGGCATGCTCATCACTTGCGGCTTGTCGAGATTGGCATCAACAAGCGTTTCGCCGTCAGCCAGTAGCACCCGACATGAATCCAATTGTTGCTGATACCCCGCCTCACTGATCAGTCGCCGTACCGCAGACAGTTCGTCATTGGCGAGCAGGGGCTCGATGCTAGATGACAAGTTTTCTGCCAGCATCTCAACGCGCGCAATCGCCTGTTCACGCTGCTGCTTGGCGGAGGACTGGCCAACCCACCAGAGCCCGGCTGCATACGTTACAAGGCACAGCACGACAATCGCCGTGAGGTAAGGCCATGTCAACGCCTGGCCTCTCGTGCCTGATCGTTTTGTCGGAATCCTGGATTTCACAGTCTTTTCGCCCATCTGCCTCCGTCGCACGCAGGTCTTGCTCTATCTGTATCGACTAGGCAATAGCCCCTCTGAAGCCGTGGCGTGGGGCTAAATCGACCCCCATCACGAGCCGATACAAAGGGTGATGGAGCAATTGAATCAGGACAATCCAATGCAAACCGTGCTGATCGCGGACGATGAGCCTCATATCCGCCACCTGGTGGGGACCAAGCTCAAACTGGCCGGATTCAACGTTCTCGTCGCCTCCAACGGGCAGGATTGCCTCGACCTGGCACGCGAACACAAACCACATCTGATCGTTACCGACTACCAGATGCCGGTTTTATCAGGCTTTGAAATGAGCCAGGCCCTGGCTTCGGATGACGATCTTTCGTCGATTCCGATCATCCTGCTCACCGCGCGTGGGCACAAGCTTTCAGAAGATGACCTGGCCACGACATCGATCCAAATGGTCGTTGATAAGCCTTTTGGCCCGACCGATTTGATCATGCGCGTCAAGGGCATGCTCGAAGAAAAAGACCTCGCGGCTTAATCAATCGCCAAAAGTAGTACCGACATGCAGGGAAGCCTTTTCAAACCGTTAGTCGATCAAGCGACATGCACATTCGTGAATCGCTGCGCAGAGCTTTCGCTCGCGGTGTGGTCATATAACGGCAAGAAGCTTGAATTGAATCCGCCCGACGATCAAACGCTTGTACGAGCAGTGACGAATCAGGCCGATCAACTTAGCCAGGCTATCACTGAGAGACTGGACGAGCTCGTACAGACACAGGATCCGCTCAAGTTGTCAAGCGGCCATGCGGCGATATGGATCGCCGACCCACAGGGACCGGTACCGGGCTTTGTCGTCGTGCCGATTCCAACCGAAAATCACGCAGCACAAACTTCAGAGCAACTCGGTCCAACAGCCAAGGCGCTGGCATGGAATCTTCATGACCTGCGAAACTCTGACCAGAGCCAATTCGCAGTCGAAGACCTTGCCGAGCAACTCGGCAAATCCTATGAAAGCATCACGCTGATGTACGGCATCGGACGATCGATGCGCTCGATCGGCGAGCCCGTGCAACTCGCACAAGGCATCTGCGACCAGATCAGGCTGACACAAGGCTTCGGCTGGTCAGCGGTCATCTTTTCCTCGGATGAAGAGGATGTGTCTGATTTAAGCGATGTGTGTCTGACCAGCGGCGAGATGCCGTGCGATGACTCGGATTTCCGCAAGGCGATCGAACAGCACGCCGCGGCAAACAAAGACAATGAATGGGACAAGCTGCTTCAAGTTGGCCAGGATAAATTGGCCGACCTGTTGCAGTCGGAGATCATCATCGAACCGATCCGGCACGACGAACGCGTCATTGGCGTTGTGCTCGGCGGCGGTAAGACCGGACCAGACAGCGAAGCCACCAGTGGAGATACGCAACTGCTTGATGCCGTCGCGGGTTTTCTTGGCGCACTTCACGAAAACGCAGCACGATTTATCGAGCAGAAAAATATGTTTATTGGATCACTCGAAGCGGTATCAAACGCACTGGACGCCAAGGACCGGTACACCCACGGTCACTCCGAACGTGTCGCCTGGCTGGGCACACACCTTGCTCAAGCAATCGGGCTGGACGCCGACGAAGTCGAACGCATCCGCATCAGCGGGCTGGTCCATGACGTCGGCAAGATTGGCGTGCCTGAAGCGGTACTCTGCAAGACCGGCCGACTGAATGACGAAGAGTTCGAGCAGATCAAGAAACACCCGCGCATCGGCTACAACATCCTCAAGGGCATCCCGAAGATGGAAGATGTGCTCGACGGCGTGCTCTACCATCATGAACGATGGGACGGGAAAGGCTACCCCTGCCAACTCGCAGGCGAAGCGATCCCACTGTATGGCCGGATCCTCGCCGTTGCCGACACGTTCGACGCGATGAGTTCGACACGCTCCTATCGCACCGCGATGCCCCGTGAAAAGGTTCTCGCTGAGATCGCGAGGTGCTCAGGCACCCAGTTCGATCCATCACTGACCGAGCCGTTTATCGCGATGGACTTCACCGAGTACGACGCGATGGTCAAACGCCACCAGGGCGACTCGACTCAACCCGCCAAGGACCTCGCGGCTTAAGACTGGCGGCGGTGCTGCTTGCGATACGATCCAGGCGTCTGGTCCGTTGCTTTCCTGAAAAACACATTGAAGTGGCTTGTGCTGGTAAAGCCGCAGGTCGTGGCGACCTCATGCAGCGGGATCTCCGTATCCACAAGCACCTGCTTGATGGCCTGGGTTCGCACACGGTTGATCTCGCCGAGCACGGAGCGCCCAACGAACTTGTTAAAGCGTCGGCTGAGTGTTCGGACAGAGACATCCGCCGCCTCCGCTACTTCATCCACCGTGATTCCCTCACGCGAATGTTCGCCAATGTAGTGCATCGCCTTCGAAACGATAGGGTCTTCGCTGACAAAGACTTCAGACGAACCGCGCACGCGTAGCGTCTTCGGCGGGATCCGCATGGGCAGGTCCTGCGACAAAGATTCGCCAGCCAACTGCAGATCAAGCAGCCGCATCGATTCGTAACCAATCAACTCGTCGTTCGCTTCGATTGATGTCATCGTTGGATGCGTGTTCAGGCACAGGTCGATGGAGTTGTAATACACCGCGAGACCAACATCGTTGGGGACACGCAGCCCAAGCTGCTGGCAGGTCTGCATCGTGTACAACGCCATCGCGTCCATCGGAACAAACAGCCCCATCGGTGTGCTCGCACCCTTAAGCATTTCAGTGATCAGCCGGCTGAACTCAACGAAGTCCTTCGGGTTGTCCTCGAACAGGTAAGGCACATTCATTGCGAAGACCTCACCGCCCCGCTCCTGCACCGCCTGCTCAATGCCCGCATGAAACAACGGGCGTGCGCGATCCCATTCCCAACTCACCAGACCAATGCGATGGTAGCCGTGGTCCAGAAAGTGGTTTGCCACGATCCGTCCGCTGGCTCGGTAATCGCTGAAGACTGCGGGCAAGGACTCTGCCGGCGAGTTCATCCAGTGATTAATGATCGGGATGCCGTGCTTCTCGGCGAGGTCCGCAACGGGCTGCGTGATCCGCCCGACGATGCCGTCGTAGCGCACGTTGCCAGTCTCATCCAGGAGGCCGGTGAGAAACGGATCGACCGTCGTCGTCCAGTCGGGGTGGTGTTCGCGGACATAGTCCACGATTCCCTTGTAGGAACCATGGTGGTGGCTGAAAGGCTGGCCCATCTCGATGACGATGCCGATGTGCTTGGAACTGCCGGAAGGATTGCCTGTCGATGCTACTTCAGTCATAGCGTGCCGTTTCGCTTCTGGATCGGATCGTTGGCGACATCCAGCATATCGCATTGCAAGATACCGCCATTTGGCCGATATGTTAATCGATTTGGCCTAATATCGCACCAGCAATCACTGCGTTCGCTTTGTTGACAGCAGTTCGTGCAAATCAGTGCTGGTCGATCAAGTTAGTTGGCATTTCCTGATTCAGGCTGCTATTCAACTGAATCGAATATCGCAAGTAAAAGATCAGAGCATGAACTGATACAAACAAAAAGATGGGCATGCATTCGCAATAAGCAATCAGCGATGGCTTGAGCGGATGTCATGTTCTCGAACTGCTGCATGACCCACATTCGAAGGAACACTGCAAACGCCTCGAATCCCAAGTCTGCAAATCGTGCCACAACTTATCAATAGCCAGGACTCGATATCCCCCACAGGGGGTAGAAGTCACACTTTATAGCCAGCTAAAAGTCATAAGAACGACCTCACCCTAAACCTAAAGAGGGGTTTTAATAAAAAAACTTCATTTCCCTATTGAGTCACGTAATTATTGGTTTAGACTAACGTTGTTAACTAGAACGCATTGCACAAAGTCGTGCATGTGAGAAAAGAATACTGGGCGATTCATCTCTTCAACGCCCCCTACTTGTAAGGAGATTCCTAACATGAAGACTCGTTCCTTTTTGGCAGGTTTGTCTGCTCTGGCAATTGCTGGCGCTGCATACCCAGCCTCACTCACACTGGATTTTCAGGCCACGCTCTCCTCAGAGCAGCACCCGACATACAGCGGTGAGGCACGTTACTACCATGTCTCAGTCAACCCGAACAACCCTGGTATTGGATCTTATGCTGCGACTATTCCAGGTACGAACACCCCCGACACCCCTTACACACGAGCCTTTACCGAAGATGTTGTCGCATACAGTTTCTTAGGCGGCACTAATAACAGCGTTTCCGGTAAGGTCGAAGAATTGGGTACGAATATTGCTTGGGCAACCCAAGACACTACCTTCGATGGCTTTGGACAGGGCCAACTGAAGTTCTGGGATGTAACCGACCCCGGGGCGGATATCGCTACTTCGGTAGACCCGTTTAACGCTGTTGATGACGGCGGCGGCGGTGGTTACCGATCGTTCGGCGGCGCGACTGGCACAGTTGATATCAGCGGTCTAGCCACCGGCTCCCTGTACGTCTTCTATGGCTCCTTCAACGCACGGCCTTCACTTAGCGTGACCCTGAAGGGCGCTGGACAGTCTGACATCGTAATCGCCGATGCACATGCTGCGGGCAACAACGACTCCGCAAACCGATCTGAGTATTACGTTGCTGAACTCGACTTCGTTACTGATGGTGTATACGACACTATTGAATTCGAGTGGCTCGCCAATGGCGTTGACTACTCTGGCAACGGACGTGGCGCAGGCGCACTGCTCACCGGCACCGTCATCCCCGAACCCGGCTCGCTCGCACTGCTCGGCCTTGGTGGTCTGCTGATCGCCCGCCGTCGTCGCGGCTAAGCCGAATCGGCTGCAAAACTTGTTTTCTCCTACAACGCCCGCCTCCTTGTGAGGCGGGTGTTTTTGTATTCGATGAAGGCTTCTTGTCGCCAGGTAACGCCCGGGGGAAATGTGCTCGACAGCGAATAAGAGCATCATGCATCATCTGCGGCATGATGGCCTTGTCCCCCTCTCCCTCTCAGGGAGAGGGTTGGGGTGAGGGTCCAGCCTTGTACTCTTTGCGAAAGACCAAACCAAGCTCAGGTTTGTTTTTCGCCTCACCCTCATGCCCCGCCTTCTCCCCTGGAGGGAGAAGGAGTCCAAGCCGGGCCGGACATACGTGAAGTGCCCGGCTCAAAAACGGCTGTCGTCACAATCGATTTTGATGATTCGACTCCCGCGTGTTACGGGGCGGCTACATACTTCATTACTCCGCATCAGCCGGCGGCACGATCATCGTCACTGAGCCGGCGGGGATGGCCAGACCGGTGCCGAAGCGGGTGGCGTTTTCGGGCTGAGCCGGTTCGGGGATGGGCCCGAGGTTGTACTGCTGGACCACTCGTCCGCCGGCGGATTCGAGGAACTCGAGGGTCAGGCCGTTCTCGACCGGGGCGGGATCAGGCCTGGCGATCACGGCGAGATGATCCTGTGCGACCACCATGCCACGCAGCCCATCGGGGCGCGTCTGGAACGGGCTGGCCCAGCCTTGGCCAGGAACCTCGTCGAGTTGGAAGACGCCGCGCGTGCCGAGGCACCAGATCTCATTGCCGACGGTCTGGAACTGCGTTGGCGTGCGATCACCACCGGGGCGGACGGAAGTGGTGCCCAGCAGCTTGCCCTGATCGGAAGCATCCAGCAGGTGGACCTCACCGGTGTTGGTTTCGACGGCGATGCGATCGCCTGCAATGGCATAAGAGCCCGTGAGCATCTTCTCAGCCATGCGCTGGGTCCAAAGGGCGCTGCCGGTTTTGGCGTTGAAGGCCATCAAGCCGGACGCCCCCAACACGGTGATACTGTCTCGGCTGAGCGCGACGGCGAACGGGGTCAGTGCGATGCGCACCTGCCCCTCGGGCAGTAGCGGCTGGGCATCGGTCAGACTCAGCAACGCGAGCTTGCCGCTACGCAACTGCTGCGGGTGACCCGCTCGGCCGACCACGGCAAGGGACCAGTTGTCCGCAGCCAATGCGGTCAGCGCGGTCATCTCGAGCGTCGTCTGCCAGAGCAGTCCGCCAGACGCAAGATCGATCGCGACGACCTGTGAACTGCTCCGATCGCCGATGCAGACGACTGTTTCGGAGACCGCGATAAGCGCGTCGTTGACCGGCGGGTCATTTTCGGGTTGCTCGGTCGCGAAAGGCACTGCCGTCTGCCAGAGTCGGCGGCCTGTCTGTGTATGAAGCGCAAAGACAACGCCCGTATCGCCCGCCCAGAAGACGGCCTGCTCGGGATGGTCCATGATGAGTTGGACACGGTTTGATCCGACCGGATCTTTGGTCCGCCAGGTCGGCTTGTCGGGCGCCTTCGGGCTGTGGCACGTGATTCGACTGTCTTTGTGCAGCAGATAGAGGTTGCCGCTCTGGGTGATTTGTTTGCCGGCTTGCGTATGGGAGATCAACTTGCCGGAGAGCAAGAGCGGCGTATCCAGCGTTGTCGCCAGAGAGCCGACCTGACGCCTTGGGTTTGGAGCTGCCAGGATGCGCTGCTGCCATTGTTCGAACGACAGGGACTGATCATCAGACAGCGGCTGGAGGCCGGGGTTCGTTGCAGACAAACGTGCCAGAAAGTCATCGGCCATGTCAGGGCGACCCGAGTCGAGGTAGAACTGCAGCAGTCGCCCCGCTGCTCGCTGACGCTGGGACGTATCGACCGCCCGTTGGACGGCTTGTTTATACAGGCTCGCGGCAGCGATGAGCCGGCCCTCTTTGACGTGGGCGTCAGCCGCTTCGATGAGCAGTTGACCAGCAGCAGGCGAGAGGGGGAAGCGCCTGGCGATCGCGGCCAAGGCCGAGGCGTTGAGTTTGCCCGCGTTCTTCAGTTCATCTATCTGCGTCTGCGCAAGTGCATCCTGGCGGGCGTAGACCCCTCGGCCGAAGCGGTCGATGAGTTGCTGGATCTCCTGACGGGCGACCGCACCGGCAGGTTGGGCCAAGCCATTGACCTCGTATGAAGCAGAAGCAAATGCGGGTTCAGCAATAACCGCGTGCAGGTGATCAACCGCGATCTGCGTGTCGCCCTGCTCCGCGAAATAAAGGCCCGCATCAAGGTGATAGGCGGCCTCTTGCGACGCGGTTTGTGTGACCAGCGCAAGTCGCTGGTACAACGCTCGGCGCAGCTCATCATTGTCGCTCTGGGGAATCAGGACTCGCAACTGCTCGAAGACATGTGATGCGACCGTTGCTCGACGGCGGATCGGCTGACGCGAGACAGCGTCAAGCGCATGGCCCACCCCCAAGAGCACCGAATCGTCCTGCCCCTGCTGACGCATCGCGATCGACGCGAGAGACAAGCCCGCGGCGGGGTCCTCGGGCCGGCTCTTGACCTGGTCAACCAGCCGCTGATAGACGCGCTCCCAACTTGTAAACGTGTGTAGCCGACCTTCGCTCGTCGCAAGGACTTCGCTGTCGCGGACGACGACAGACCCTTCCACCGCCTGAGCCTGGTCGAGCAGTTGCCCCGTCGCGAGGTCCAGCACGACCAGGCGTTCGCTGATCGGCAGTACGGCAAAACGCAGCGATACATCGCCACGCCCGCGTAGCGTTTCGCCCGGGCCAAACGCAAACGTCCAGGCCACCGCGGCCTTATCGGCATCCCAGAAGGAGACCGCGGTTTGCCCAACTGCAAGCACCCCCTTGCTGGTCTCCAGGATGTACTGGGTTTTGCTGAGCTGTGGGTCTTCACGGAAGGATCGCAGCAGTGAGCCGTCTTCTGGATCGACGAGCATCAGCCGATCGTTGCTGAGCGACAATGGCACAAGCAGGCCGGCGGACGTCATGACGGGGCCGCTGGTCGCACCACGCGAGTTGGCAACGATGCTGCGGGTGTTTTCAGAGCCAACAGGCAAGACGCGCAGCCAGCGGTACCCGCCGCTGTGCATATCGATAGCGCCAACAGAGCCGAGATTATCGCTGAAGAAGATCGTGTCGCCGTGCAAGGTGAGCTTGGGGCTGATTCGCATGGAATCCGCGTTGGTATAGCTCAGCGAAACCAAGGCGAGGTGGCGATACCACAGCAGTGAGCCGGTATCCGCGTCATAGGCGAGCAGCCAGCTGGACTGCGTGTCGGCCTCGCTGCTGGCACGACGGAGTACGGCAAAGACGATGCCCTGACTGAGGATGGGCGTGCCGGCAAAGTGGGTGTGCTGCAGATTGAGGCGGCCGGCTCGGCGATTCGAAGCCAGCGCAGGCTCGTCGTCGCGAAAGTCGCCCGCAGTGCGCTGCCAGAGCAGCTTGCCGGTCTGTTCGTCAACACAGATCAGGTTGTTGGGCGGGACATACGGATTGCGCCGCTCGGTAATGCCATGGCACTCGCCCAGCACAGCAGCGACCTTTCCTTCGCCCCGCGCAACGGAACGCTCATCGAGCCATCGCTGTGCCGTGATGATCTTCTGCACTGCGCCGTCGTCATCGGCCGGTACAGCCCATGCCCGCTGCCCCGAAGCGCGGTCCAGCGCGATGACCTGCCGGCCATTGTTGATCAGCGCGAACGAAGGGGTCACGACAGGCACGATCGACTTTTCATCCAACAGCCATCGCTTTGCATTGTCTGTCGTTGCGAGGGCCTGATCCCAGAGCGGTGCACTGATCGAAATCGGCTTGGGCCCCATATCGACCTGTACGGGCCGTGTGGCAATCGTCGCTGGTTCGATTGCTTCGATCAGTTGTTTGAGATCCGCAGCAGCCTTTGCATCCAGATCGGCGAGATCTTCTGCAGCCTCCTGCACCACCGCGTTGTCCTGAATGAAGGCACCTGCGGCCCCACGAAGCATATGCAACCTTGGCAACACGGCCGCACGATCGGGGTGGCGTACAACCGTCGCCAGCAGCGTGGCGGCCGACTGCGCATCGCCTGCCTCAAGCATCCTTCCCGCCGCCTCAAGTGCCGCTTCCAAACCAGCGGGCGTCGCTGGGTACAAGTGGTAAACCTCCAGCAGCGTGGCGAGTGGGTTCTCGGCTTGTCTGGCCTGGTCAAGGGCTCTTGTCGCAGCAGCGTTGTATCGCTCGTTGTAGGCCTGCCTCAGTGCCCCGTCACGCATCAAAATATCGCTAGCCCATCGACCGGCGTCTGCATAGGTGCCGTCGCCGAGTGACACCAGCTTGAAGCGGGATTCGAAGATCATTTCCTGCACGAGCTCTGCCGCTTCAGCGTGCCGGTTGGCCTTACGAAGCTCCAGCACCTCTTCCAGCTTCTGCTCTGCGGTCGGCTGGTCATCCACAGTCACGTTGGGATTCTGCCCCATGGCCGGAACAGCGAGCCCCATCAAGATGAGCATCGACCAGGCAATCGGGCGAAAAGCAGTTGAGAGCATGCGGTGCAATTCCTTTTGCGGACCAGTGCCGGGGCCTTTTCAGCTTGTTGCACTACCAACTGTACGCGTAAACGCCTCAGGAAGCTCGGGTTTTTGACAGATTTTGCCCGTCCACTCAGACGCCGATCCAACTATAATGTTCCATTCGCCCTCACGCACTCGATGGAGATATGCCATGACGTCCGCCGGGACGCAACCAACCTCGTTAAGCCGCACCTCCCACCCTGTTGTCGCCATAGTTGGTGCGACCGGGGCCGTGGGCCAGGAGTTCCTACGTGTCCTAGACCAGCGGAGCTTCCCGCTGGGCGGCCTGAAGCTGCTCGCCTCTGCCCGCTCCGCCGGCAAATCGGTCGAGTTTCAGGGCAAATCGATTGTTATCGAAGAACTCACCGAGCAGAGTTTCGAAGGTGTCGATATCGCGCTGTTCTCGGCAGGCGGATCGATCAGTAAGAAATATGCACAGGCTGCCGTGGACGCTGGTGCAGTCGTCGTCGACAACTCCTCGGCGTTCCGCATGACCGAGGGTGTCCCGCTGATTGTGCCCGAGGTCAATCCCGAGGCGATCAAACAAGCAAACATCGGGCTTGGCGATGATCAGCAGGCTGGCGTGATTGCGAACCCGAACTGCTCAACGATCATCATGCTGCTGGCGGTCACCCCGATCCACCGCGCAGTGGGCGTTAAACGTGTCGTCGTCAGCACGTACCAGGCCGCATCCGGCGCTGGCGCTGCGGCGATGGCCGAGCTTGAACAGCAGACCCGCGAGGTACTCGAGGGCAAGGCCCCGACCTGCGACATCTTCCCACAGCAATACGCCTTCAACCTCTTCAGCCACAACTCCCCGCTCAAGGAGAACGGCTACAACGAAGAGGAACTGAAGATGGTGCATGAGACGCACAAGATCTGGGGGCAGGATGATGACAAGACGGCGATCACGGCTACATGCATTCGTGTGCCTGTCATGCGTGCCCACGCCGAGTCGATCAACCTGACACTTGACCAACCTCTCACCGAAGACGAGGCACGCAAGATCCTTGCTGAAGCACCCGGCGTGTCACTCATCGACGACCGAGACAGCAACCGCTTCCCCACGCCGCTGGATGCATCGCACGTCGATGATGTGTTTGTCGGCCGTATCCGCCGCGATGTAAGCCAGGCCGACGGACAAGGACTGGACCTGTTTGTCTGTGGTGATCAGGTCCGAAAGGGTGCGGCGCTCAATGCGGTACAGATCGCAGAGCTGCTTCTCAACTGAGTTCGATCAAGCAGCAACCTTTGGCACGAAGACACGCACGGCATTGCGACCGCTGGTCTTCGCGGCATAGGCACCTTTGTCGGCTGCTTTCACTAATTGCTCGGCACGCTTAAATGCCGAGCCGTCGTATGTCGCCACGCCGATCGAAGCCGTCACGCCCGGGCTAACACCCTCACTGCCAACGGAGATCAGCGACATTGCGTTGACAATATTCAATCGCAACTGCTCCGCAAAAACCGCGGCATCATGTCGCGACATCCCCGGGCTAAGCAGAAGAAACTCATCACCGCCGTAGCGAGCTGCTTTCGCCCTGCCCTCTGCAATCTTCGCAAGGGCATCGGAGATCGCAACAAGCACCGCATCGCCCGCATCGTGGCCATGGGTGTCATTTACCGACTTAAAGTGATCCAGGTCGATGAAGACCAAGCTCAGTGGCTTGTCAGGACCCGCGGCGAGGAAATACTCATCCAGCTTCTCATCGAAATATCGTCGATTGAATAAACCCGTCACCGGATCTCGATTGGCCTTCTTTTCGAGTTCTTTATTCACCTGCTCAAGTTCGCCGGTCTGCCGCGCGCTTGCGAGACTGAGTTGTTCAAGCGCCTGATTGGCACGCGCGAGGATTTCATCCGGGTTGATCAATTCGCCTGTTGGAAGGTCGAAGACCCGCTGAGTCTCCTTGGCGCTGCCACAGATCGTCTCGAGCAACTCGTCCGCCTCAGGCTGTTCGATGCCGAACCATTCCAAAAACCGCTCCCGATAGCTGGTGACGCGCTCCTGATCCTCGGGGTGCTCGATCGCTTCCGCCGCATAAGACCCGGCATTCACGACACGGATCAATTGCCGCATGCTTTCCTCGGCCTCATCCGGCCGTTCATGGAAACGGATCGACTCGACCAGCACAGGAGGCAGACCCCATGACTCGGCAAGTTCCCCGCCGACTTCGGTATGGTCTCCACCCAATTCTTCCCGCTCGACACTGCTGAGGATGCGGTGGTCGCCGCCGGTCGTATTCATCAGGTTGATGTACTCATCGCCAAACACCTGAACAAAAGCAAGCACGCCGACATCTTGGAGCAGCGAAGCCATAAAGACTTCCTCGGCCTGAACGATATTGAGTTTCTCGCAGAGCAGTTTCGCGGTCGTCGCGCAGTAGAGTGCATGGCGCCAATACGCCATCTGGTCAAAGCCTTCCCCATCGGAATGCGTGAGTTTGCCAACAAGGGAGAATCCCAGCGCCAGTGTCTTAACGCTGTTGAGGCCAAGGACAACGATCGCCTGCTGCACCGAGGCAACAGCCTTAGGCAGGCCGTAGAAACTCGAGTTGACGGTCTTGAGCATCTTGGTCGACAGGGCCGGGTCGAGGCTGACCGTCTCGGCGATCGTGTCCACGTTCGCCTCGTCTTCCTGGACCAGGTCGATGATCTGCATCGCCACCGCAGGAACGCTCGGCAACTGTGGCGAGCTGAAGAGGCGATCCATAAGTTGTGCATTGACTGGCATAAGCGACACCCCAAGAGAGGCCTCGCTTTCGCGCGACTTCCCCTCAATTTCTAGATCTGCTTTCTTATCGACGTCTGCAGATAGGCCTCTAAAGGCCTAACACACCCGTTTTCTGGATAAAAAACAGCCCTGCAAAGCAGGGCTGATGAGTGATGCCGGTTGTAACGAGAATACGGCTTAGCCGTTGGACTCGGCGGGCGAAACCGCCTCTTCGCCAGCTTCGTTATCGGAGTCAGGCTTGTCGGAGGCTTCCTCAGCCTTTGGCGGCGCATCATCGGCCTCAAAGACCAGATGCTCCTTATCCTCGGGACGAGTGACCTTAATCAACTGCCCGTCGCGAACATCGCCACGCAGGATCTGCTCGGACAGCGGGTCCTCGACATACTGGCCGATCGCACGACGCAGCGGGCGTGCACCGAAGTCCGGGTTGTAGCCCTTATCGATGAGGAATTCCTTGGCATCCTGATCCAACTCGAGCACCATGTGCCGCTCTTCGAGACGCTTGAACACCTTGGCCAGTTCGAAGTCGACAACCGTGTAGAGGTCTTCCTTGGTCAACGGCCTGAAGACGATCATCTCGTCCAGACGGTTGATGAATTCGGGACGGAAGTAACGCTCGACCTCGGTTTCGAGAGTCTTCTTAATCTTGCTGTAATCAGCGTCCGGGTCATGCTTGGAGAAACCAAAGCCGCCCTTGTTCTTGATCAAATCTGCACCGACGTTGCTGGTCAGGATCAGGATCACGTTACGGAAGTCAACATGACGACCGAACGAATCGGTGAGCTGGCCTTCTTCCATGACCTGAAGCAGCATGTTGAATACATCGGGGTGAGCCTTCTCAATTTCATCCAGCAACACGACGGAGTAGGGTCGACGCCGAATCTGCTCAGTCAGCTGACCGCCTTCTTCATAACCGACGTACCCGGGAGGTGCGCCGATGAGTCGGGAGACGTTGTGCTTTTCCATGTACTCGGACATGTCGATTCGGATGAGCGCATCCTGATCGCCGAACATGAACTCTGCGAGCGCCTTGGCAAGCAACGTTTTACCCACACCGGATGGGCCGATGAACATGAACGAGCCGACAGGCAAACGCGGGTCGCGCAGACCAGCACGAGATTTTCGGATCGCACGGGAGACGGCAACGACCGCGTCATCCTGCGACGCAACGGTCTTGTGAAGGGCGTCTTCGAGTTGAAGCAGCCGCTCCGACTCTTCCTTCTCCAGTCGAGTCAGCGGCACGCCGGTCATCTTGCTGACGACCTCGGCAACGACTTCCTCATCGACCACGCCATCGATTTCCCGGCTCTTGGCACGCCAGTCACGCTGGATCTGCTCCTTGTTGCGACGCAGCGCCTCTGCCTCGTCACGGAGTTCGGCGGCCTTTTCGTAGTCCGCGGCCTTTACGGCCTCGTCTTTTTCGATGCTCAGCCGCTCGATCTGCTCTTCGATGTCCGCAAGATCCGGGGGCTTGCTCATGGATTTGAGCCGAATACGAGCACCCGCCTCATCAATCACGTCGATCGATTTATCCGGCTGTACACGCGAGGTGATGTAACGCTCGGACATCTCGACCGCTGAAGCCAGGGCCGCATCTGTAATTTTCACACGGTGGTGCTGCTCATATCGCTCACGCAACCCCTTGAGAATTTCGATCGTATCTTCAACCGAAGGCGGGTTGACCGTGATCGGCTGGAAGCGACGGGCCAACGCGTTGTCTTTCTCGATGTACTTGCGGTACTCGTCAAAGGTTGTCGCACCGATGCACTGGATCTCGCCACGGCTGAGTGCAGGCTTGAGCACGTTGCTCGCATCGATCGCACCTTCGGCACCACCAGCACCGACAAGCGTGTGCAGTTCATCGATAAACAGCAGCACGTTCTTGGCGCGTCGAACTTCGTTCATGACCGCCTTGATACGCTCTTCAAACTGACCGCGGTACTTCGTGCCAGCCACCATCATGGCCAGATCGAGCACGACGATACGCTGGTCGAGAAGAATCTCGGGCACATCCTGAGAAATAATCTGCTGAGCCAATCCTTCCACGATCGCGGTCTTACCGACACCTGCTTCACCAAGTAGAACGGGATTGTTCTTGCTGCGTCGGCAGAGGATCTGCACGAGACGTTCGATTTCCTTGGCTCGACCGATGACCGGGTCCAGCGAACCTTCGCGCGCCAGTTCGGTCAGGTCCCTGCCGAAGCTGTCGAGCGCGGGGGTCTTGGACTTGCCGCCCTTGCCGGATGGACGTTCGCCGCCGCCGGACGATTTTTCTTCGCCGCCGGTGGCCTCTTCGGGGTCGACGCCTGCGCCCAGCAGTTCGAGCACCTCTTCGCGGACCTCTTCGAGCTTGAGCCCGAGGTTCATCAGCACCTGGGCGGCGACGCCCTCGTGCTCACGCAAGAGCCCGAGCAGCAGGTGCTCGGTGCCGACGTAGTTGTGGTTGAGATTGCGGGCCTCCTCGATGGCGAACTCGATGACCTTCTTGGCCCGCGGGGTCTGGGGCAGCTTGCCCATCGTGACCATGTCCGGGCCGGACTTGACGAGCTTCTCGACCTCAAGGCGAACCTTGCGGAGATCGACGTTCAAATTCTTGAGGACATTGGCACCGACGCCAGAGCCCTCTTTCACGAGCCCGAGCAGGATATGCTCGGTGCCGATGTATTCGTGGTTGAACCGCTGGGCCTCCTGATTGGCCAGGGCCATGACTTTTCGTGCTCGGTCGGTGAAACGTTCAAACATCTTGCAATCCGTTGGTTGGTGTTCTAATCAACTTCATTCTAGGGCGGGTATTTTGATCCGTCAGGCAACAAATCTCCAACGCCTGCTCGCAGCGTCACCACGCTAGGCCCATACAGCTTTCTATCGGCTAAACAGCGCTGGTCGGCTATATGTTCCCTTCCAGCCCGATCCTGTACCGGGTCCGATTACCCATCGATGTGGATAACTCTTCCAGCCACGCCTCGCTGGCTTCCAGACCAGGCCTATGAAAAATAGGCAGGGACCGGCACGTGGGGCCCGCTAATTCGAAAATAAATCCAACTGTTTCGGGCAACTCGGCCGGCGAAACCGGTCCGTGCGCAATGGGCGGATGTCACGGTTGATCCCGTATCGCCGGCAGTACACATCGAAAACCTGCTTGATCTGCGCCGCGATCGCCCCGCTGCCCCTGCCGCGCTGGCGTGGACTGGCGTTGTAGAGCTTGCCGCCATGCACCTGCCGCATCAGCGACTCGACGTGCCCCGCCCGCAGCGGGACCTCCCGCCAAAGCCACTCCATGAACAGTTCCTTGAGCTGATACGGCAACCGCAACATCACCCACGACACCCGCCGTACCCCGACGTCCGCCACCGCCTCGAGGATGCCCGGCATCTCCTTGTCCGTCAGCCCCGGGATCACCGGCGCAATATTCACCGACACATTCACACCCGCGCGAACCAACTCGCGGATGATACGCAGCCGACCGCTTGGAGCCGTCGCCCTCGGCTCAAGCTTGCTGGCCAGCACATCATCCAGCGTGACCAGCGTCACCGTCACACGCCCGGTATTCAGTGCTGATGCCGCCGCCCAGAGTTCCGTGTCGCGCAGCACCAGCGTGTTCTTGGTCATCGTCGTCACAGGCTGGCCACACGGCACCATCTGCTCCAAACAACGCCGCGCGATCTGATGCTCCTTCTCGATCGGCTGATAGATATCCGTGATCGCCGACATCACGATCGGCTCACCCTTCCACGACTTGCTGCGAAGTTCTTTCACCAGCAAGTCCGGCGCATCAAACTTTGCGACCAGCTTCGTTTCAAAGTCCAACCCCAACGAGAAGCCCAGGTACTCGTGGTATGGCCGAGCAAAACAATAAATACAACCATGCTCACAGCCACGGTACGGATTCACCGTCCACTCAAAAGGAACGTCTGACGTCGGGACCACGCGGTTGATCAGTTTCTGCGTCTTATCCTTGTAGACCGTCAAGGGAATATGGATGGGCTTGCCATCCTCACCTTCCCACTGGCGTTCCAGACGCTGGTGATCCATCGCATCACCAAGCACATGCACGCGGTTGTTCTCGAAGCGGTTGCCGGGGTTGAGTCCCGCCCCACGCCTGTGTGCCGGGCCGTGCGGCAGCGCGTCGCGATGATCGAAAGTCTGGTCGTGTTCACCTGATTGCATATACGAACAATAACCGTACATTCGATCGCGTCAAGACGTAAAATTTATTGAATACGACGGGCATCATTGCCCGCGTTCAACCGCCTAAAAACAGAGCACCATCGGACAGGCGTGTGTTGACAAGCATGCGAGTTAGCAGGGCTGCTCAGTCGGTCTCAACCACCTCAAACCGCTCAACCCAAATGATCTCACATGCACCGTCGCCCGTATCCTCGCGTGTCGTCGAGGTATACCAGGCCCATCCGCTGTTGGCCGAGATATTCACGAGATAGCCCTCGATCCCAATGACCTCGCCGGCACGAACAGCCAAGAGCTTCTCACGCACACGATCGTCTTTCGGGACCATGTGCATATTCGCGCTGCATCGCTCGATATCACGCTGCGGAATCGGCAGGCTATTGGTCTTCCAGCGATACCATCGCCCGTATTGCGAGACGTCGATCTGGTCCACCACAGACTGGTCCGACATGCGCTGCCAACCCAGCACCAAGTCGATAGGCGAGTACGCGGACTCCGTGTCGTTGCGATACCTTTCGCGCCCGAGGACCTTGGCCTGCAGGTTGAACTCAGCCACGGCCGTGATCTGGTGATCATCGTCCTCAAAAATCACCAGCGGGTCGATGTTGACCTGCACCGGCTCATCAGGTGCCTTCACGCCGGGCGACAGAACGACGCGGTCTTCAAGGATGAACAGCCAGTACGCCGCGCCAACCACAAGCACGAAAACCGCGAGCTTGACAAGTGCAGCGGATCGTTTCGACATCACCCATCCCGTTTCAAGAGTCGCAACCCACCACAGACTTGCGACCGATAACAAAGCCACCCCTTTACCATCGGTCAGAACCAGCCGATCAGCTTGATATGTCCGATGTCGCCGCCTTCAGCGCAATCTCACAAGCCCAGGTGCAATCCGAAGTCGCCTTTGCCGTGGCCCGCAAGTCCCTCGACGCCGCCAAGGCCCAGGGCGACGCCGCGCTGTCACTGCTTCAGGCCGCTGCCGACATCCAGCAAAACGCCCAGCAGCAGACCCAGCGCCCGCTCGGGCCGGGGCAGACGATCAACATCGTCGCGTAGGTACATCGGTTGGTTCGCTGAAGCGCATCACATGCTGGGCACGCCGCAATCAGCCCTTCTTCTTTTGCTTCGCCCAGGAATCTTTGAGCGTCACCGTACGATTGAACACCAACTTGTTGGCTGCCTTGTCGCTGTCCGGATCGAGTGTGAAGTAGCCGACGCGTTCGAACTGCAGCGGCGCACCGACCTCGGCCTCCGCCAGCGCGGGCTCGGCCATCGCGGTCGTCGTCACCAACGAGTCCGGGTTCAGGTTCGTGCGCCAGTCACGCTTCTTCTTGCCCGCCTCGGGGTTGTCCGTCGCAAACAGGCGGTCGTACAGACGCACCTCAACCGGCAACGCCTGCGCTGCGCTGACCCAGTGGATCGTGCCCTTGACCTTCCGCACATTCCCCTCTTCATCCGGCGGCGGACTCTCGCCACCACGCGTCTGGGGGTCGTAGGTGCAGCGCAATTCAACGATTTCCCCGGCCCCGTCCTTGACCACTTCCTCGCACTTGATCCAGTAGCCGTAGCGCAGACGGACCTCCCTCCCGACCGAGAGGCGGAAGAACTTACGCGGGGCGTCTTCCATGAAGTCGTCCCGCTGGATGTAGAGTTCCTTGCTGAAAGGCACTTCACGCGTGCCGTCGGCTTCATCTTCCGGGTTGTTCGTGGCCGTCATCATCTCGACCTGATCGTCGGGGTAGTTGGTGATCACGACCTTGATTGGGTCCAGCACCACGGACCGGCGCTGCGAGACCTTGTTGAGGTCTTCGCGTACGCAGTTTTCAAAGAGCGCGATCTCGATCGTCTTGTGGCGACGCGACATCCCGACGGTGTTGACAAAATTTCGCAGTGAAGCCGGCGTCACACCTCTGCGGCGCATCGCGGCGAGCGTGGGCATGCGTGGGTCGTCCCAGCCGGCGACGCGCCCCTCTTCGACGAGCGCGAGCAGGTTGCGTTTGCTCATCATCGTGCCGGAGAGGTTGAATCGACCGAACTCGATCTGGCGCGGGTGGTGGGTCGAGCCTGCTGGTGCGCCGCCGAGTTTGTCGATGGTCTGCACGAACCATTCGTACAACGGCCGGTGCGCCTCGAACTCCAGCGAACACAGCGAGTGCGTCACGCCCTCGATCCAGTCCGACTCGCCGTGAGCAAAGTCGTACATGGGGTAGATACACCAGTTGTTTCCCGTGCGCGGGTGCTCGGCATGAAGAATGCGGTACATCACCGGATCACGCAGCAGCATGTTCGGGCTGGCCATATCGATCTTCGCACGCAGCACGCGAGAGCCATCGGGGAAGTCCCCCGCCTTCATCTTCGCAAACAACTCCAGTGACTCCTCAGGCGAACGGTCACGGAATGGCGAAGCCGTGCCCGGCTCGGTGACCGTGCCGCGGGTCGCACGCATTTCCTCCTGAGTCTGGTCATCCACATAAGCGTAGCCATGCTTGATGAGCAGGCAGGCCCATTCGTAAAGCTGATCAAAGTAGTCGGACGCGTGATATTCGTGCTCGCCCCAGTCAAAGCCCAGCCAGCGGATATCCTGCTTAATCGCATCGATGTAGCGCTGCTCTTCCTTGACGGGGTTGGTGTCATCGAAGCGCAGGTGGCAGCGGCCGCCAAAGTCCCTTGCGATCCCGAAGTTCAGGCAGACGGTCGTGGCGTGGCCAATGTGGAGGAAGCCGTTCGGCTCAGGGGGGAAGCGCGTCACCGGCGCAGCGTGTTTGCCGGATTGCTGGTCCTCCGCCACGATCTTACGCAGGAAGTTGTCTTCGCCAGATTCAGTTGGGGTGGTGTCGTCACTCATGCGGGGGCATTCTACTGAATCTGCCTGATTGAACCGCTACAATCCCTGCCCTATGTCAGCCGACACCCCAACCAGCAAACCCGTCGTCACGCGATTCGCACCCAGCCCGACCGGGGCCCTGCATATCGGCGGGGCACGGACCGCGCTGTTTGCTTGGGCCTACGCTCGTGGCCATCAAGGCAAGTTCATCCTCCGCCTCGAAGACACCGACAAGAAACGCTCCAGCGTTGAATCGGCCCATGGGATCGTCCGTGACCTCAAGTGGCTGGGCTTGGACTGGGACGAAGGCCCGAGCACGGGTGAAAACGCGGACCCCTACACGGCTCAGATCGGCGATAACGGTCCATATACACAAAGCCAGCGGGCCGAACAGGGCCTGTATGACCATTACATCCAACTGCTGCTCGACGCCGGGGAGGCATACGAAGATGACGGTGCAGTCCGCCTGAAGATGGGCAGCCACCGCGGCGATGTCGCATTCTCCGACGCCGTCTATGGCGACATCGAAGTCAAGGCCGAAGACAACGAAGACTTCGTGATCCGTAAGGGCGAAGACGGCGGCAAACTGCCGACCTTCCACTTCGCCGTAGTGTGCGACGACGCGCTGATGGGCGTCACCCACATCATCCGCGGCCAGGAGCACCTGAGCAACACGACCAAGCACGCGGCGATCTACGACGCGTTGGCCAAGCTGACCAACGACAACGTCACGTGGGCTCGCCCCACCTGGGTCCACACCCCATCCATCATGAACCCCGGCGGCTCGAAGATGAGCAAGCGGGACAAGGCGAAGGTGGCGCGACAATACGCCAAGGAAAACGGTATTGAAGTGACCGAATCAGGATTAGCCGAGCGATGGGAAGCCTTTAAAGCTGGCGATAACAATGACAATGACATCGCCGTCTTCATCGCCAACGACCAAGGGCTGACGCTGCCAGAAATCGATGTAGACGATTTCAAAAAATCCGGCTATCTC
The DNA here is from genome assembly GCA_049611445.1 of Phycisphaeraceae bacterium. Lineage (GTDB taxonomy): Bacteria > Planctomycetota > Phycisphaerae > Phycisphaerales > Phycisphaeraceae > JAHQVV01. Next base: position 28,444 of record JBMZAP010000021.1, read on the forward strand.
CCTGGCGTTTGCCTGAACTACATCGCCCTGCTCGGCTGGAACCCGGGTAATGACGTCGAGAAATTTGACCTCGACTTCCTTTGCAAAAACTTCGACTTTGACCGGGTTGGTAAGGCGAACTCCACCTTTGACCGCGACAAACTCCGATCATTCAATGGCGACGCTCTCCGCGAACTTTCTCCCGAGGAATTCGCCTGTGAACTTGCCCGATACGTGAAAGCCTATCGCCCTGAGTGGGAAGAGAATGGCATCTTCAATGGTGACGACTGGATGGGGTTCTGTGCGGCCGTCCAGGAGCGGGCCGAGACGCTACCCCAACCACTGGATGCCAATGGCTACCTGATTGCCAACGACGAATCGCTCGCATACGACTTCTCGCCAAAACCCATGCGCAAGGCGATGATCAATAGCGACGGCGCGGGGACGCAACTGCTCGAAGAATTGCGAGCCGCATTCGACGCCTTGTCCGAGGACAACTTCGGCCACGCGGCGCACAACAAGATCAACGAACTGGCAGAGGCCTCTGGCATCAACATGGGCAAGTACGCTCAGCCTGTGCGAATCGCGGTGTCAGGTTCGACGGTGACCCCGCCGCTCGATGTGACGCTGGACTTGCTGGGCAAGTCATCTACCCTGCACCGAATCGATCGCTGCCTCGCAGCGGCGAAGGCACACCTGGTAACCACATAAACACACCAATCTTTAGCCTCTGAGAGGCTGGGTTCCCACGGTCACTGACCATGAGCTTCAAAGTAGAGTAAGGCCCTGATATGAATTACTGGCTGATCAAATCCGAGCCCGGCGCGTGGTCGTGGGACGACCAGATGAAGTCACCGAAAAAAACCACCGAGTGGGACGGTGTCAAGAACCACCAGGCCAACAACAACCTCAAGGCCATGAAGAAAGGTGACCGCTGCTTCTTCTACCACTCCGTTAAGGAGAAGACGATCGTCGGCATCGTCGAGGTCGTTAAAGAGTGGGTGCCCGACCCCGCGCAGCCTGGCGAACCCTGGGGCTACCCGACCGTCAAGGCAGTGACGGCTGCAAAGAATCTCGTCACACTCGCGGACATCAAGGCCAAGGCCTCGCTCAAGGACATGGTGCTGGTGAACAACTCACGCCTGAGTGTACAGCCGGTCAAGGCGAGCGAATGGAAGACGATCTGCAAGATGGCAGGCGTCTGATTTACCGTACTGAACTACTTCTAATTGAGAATTGATATGAGCCTGATCGTCACTGGTAGCGTTGGAATTGACACCGTAGAAACCCCGGACGGCCAGCGTGCCGAAAAAGTGCTGGGCGGCTCGTCGATTTATTTCGCCGCGGGCGCGTCTTTCTTCACCAAGGTCCGCCTGGTGGCAGCCGTCGGCGACGATTTCCCCGACCACTTCCATGAGCAGTTCAAGCAGTTCGATGTCTGCACCGATGGGCTGGAACAACGCGAGGGATCCAAGACCTTCCGTTGGCATGGCCGCTACCACGAAAACATGAACGACCGCGACACCCTCGAGGTACATCTGAATGTACTGGGCGAGGCATTGCCCCCCGTGCCCGAGCATTACCGCGACTCAAAGTATGTCTTCCTCGCCAACACACACCCGGCCGGGCAACTTGCCCTGCTGGAGCAGTTCCCCGAGTCCAAACTCGTCGTCGCCGACACGATGGATCTGTGGATCGAGACCGAGCGAGACCTGCTGATGGAATTACTTGGCAAGATTGACGGCTTTGTCCTCAACGACTCGGAAGCCAAGATGCTGACCGAAGAAAACAATGTAATCCGCGCAGCAGACAAGGTCCTTGAAATGGGGCCAAAGTTTGTGGTGGTCAAGAAAGGTGAACACGGCGCGATCCTTCGGCACAAGGATGGCACTGGCGTCCTGCCAGCCTACCCTGCTGATCAGGTGGTCGACCCGACCGGCGCAGGCGACTCGTTTGCCAGCGGCATGATGGGCTACCTGTCTTCGGTTGATGATGTCTCGATCGAATCGATCAAGCGTGCCATGGCGTACGGCACGGTTGTCGCCAGCTACACGATTGAAAAGTTTTCGACGCAACGTCTTTCTGAAATTGATCGCAGCCACATCGATGCGCGTCTCGAAACCTTCGGGTCTCACCTTGATATCGGTGCGGGGATATAAAGCTTAGACAATCAATCAATGCAACCGGTCTCTACCATGCCTGTAGTTGTATGCGCTATGCCTATAGAATTTTCTTTAATTCATATAGAAAATGCTTTGCTTTTGGCGATGATTGAATATCATTAAATTAGACAACTTGCTTGGGTGGCTTGCTGAGGAAACCACTTAACCGTCATTTTCTTTCTGCATCATTCCTTCCTCTCTTAGTCCCCACCAACAACCTGAGTTTTGCCCTGGCGGTTCATGCCGGCGGGGCTTCGCCAGCGACGGCGTCGCATAGGCTGTGCCATCTTTCCCTAGAGGCAGCGCCGGGCACGCCAATGGGGCGTGATGCATACCAGGCCAGGCGGTGCATTCGCCAAAGTTGTTGACGAGGCTGACGCGTGCGTGGCTGCCGACCATGACCTCCAGGGTTTTTACGAGCCCAAGGTGCGCTTGGCGCCCCGACCACGAGGTCGTTGCGCCCGCATGACAAACGAAAGGAGTGCGTGATGCATGACCCGACCAACCCTCCACCTGAGGTTCCGATGTCACAACGCGAAACGATCGACCTTGCCGTCAATGACGTTGACCTTAAGCCCAGCCGCTGGCGATGGATCATCGATCGCAATCCATTATTCCTGATCAGCGGCGTCTGCATGCTCGGAGGATGCTTCCTCGTCAGCGGCGCGATCCACGCTTATGACCCAGCCGAGGTCGGCGAGGGCGCAGTCCTGCTGATGCTCGTTGCCCTGCTTGTCGTGCTGAACGTCTATGAATTCGCGGTGATCTGGCTCGGGATCGCCCTATCAAGAACGAAAACACTCGTCCGTGATACCCGGCACCTGCTGGGCCTGGCATTGCTGCTGTTCATTGATGCGGCTTTTGTTTACAACGAAACCAGTATCTTTAAGCCCGAGTTCGGCAGCCTGATCGCCACTGCGGCCATTGGCCTGGCGCTTCTGAAAGCATGGTGGATTACCCGCTCTCTTGGTATTCGGCCAACACGTAGCGCAATCACTGCTGTAACAGTCAGCCTGACGCTGATGTACGCCCTACCCGTCGTCGTTCGACTCATGGCACACGACGGCTTTCTCAGCCAACCCATGGCCATGCTTGTGTGGTGCGGCCTTGGCGCAGCAGTCATGGTGTATGCCTTGCCACAGCAATGGGTCAGATTCTCTGCTGCGGCCAATCCCGACCAGAGGCAACTGCAAAGACTCGTCGCTGGCGGCCTGATCGTTCTACCCCTCATCTCACTGATTGGTCACGCCGCCGCATTGCTGTGGGTCTACGAAAACGCATTTGAACTGAGCATGCTCTCGCCAGTGCTCCTGGGCATCGCCGCGATCATCCTTCGGCAACAGGACCGGCTCGGTGGTCCTGCGGCAAGTGCCAAGGCCGCGACGATTGTCGTTGCATGCGCGATCGTTCCCTGCCTGCTGCCCACAGAGAGCTTGCATATTGAATCGCTGTCATACACATGGCTGGCGTTTTCACCGCTGCGTGGCGTTCTGCTGGTCTGTCCGGTTGTCCTCGCATGGGCATGGTGGATCAATGGACGCGGCATCATTGGCGCGATGATCGCCGGTCTGCCCTGGCTATTCGCATCGCTTGGGCACACCCCCGCTGCGATGTTTGAACACGCTCGCTGGCTGATTGATTCGATTGCTCACCTGCTTCCGCGTACGCAGATGCAATGGGGCGCCTTAGCCATCGCCGCGGCATTCATCAGCCTGATCTTCGGTGGACTGATCAGCTGGCGACGCATGGCGCATGACAACGCCGCTACTGAGCAACAGCCCAATAGCTAACAGT